>CAYJXJ010000055.1:0-24687 GCA_964374095.1 uncultured Elusimicrobia bacterium | reverse complement strand
GATACGCAGGAGCGAGACGAGCAGGGGGTTGGCATCCCGCCGCTGCGCCGCGGTCAAAAGCCGAAAGGCCCGCCCCGTCCGGCCGACCGCCGCCGCGGCCTCGGCGGCCCAGAGAAAGGCCTCCGGGTCCGGCCGAGGACGGCGCAGGCCTTCCCGCAGCACGACGAGCGCCCGCCGCGGCTCCCCCCGCAGCACGCGGACCGCGCCCGCCAGGGTCAGGGCCTCCGGCGGGACTCGGCCCAGGCGCATGAGCCGGCCGCTCAACTCCCCGGCGCCGGCCAAATCTCCCGCCCAGGCGCGCAATCGTCCCAGTCCGAGCAAGGCCGCGGGATTGCGGGGGTCGCGGCGCAAGGCGTGGGCGTAAAAGCGCGCGGCTCGGCCGTAGAGCCCGATGCTCTCCAGAGCGGCCCCGGCCCTGGCGCAGAAACCCGGCGCGCCGCGCGGCCGTTTCAGGCCGCGGCGCATGCAGGTCCGCGCCGGGTCCTTGAGGCCCATGGCGCGCAACATGCGGGCTACCGCGAGGGTCGTCTCCGGGTCGGAGCCGGAACCCAGGGCTCGGCGGCACCACCGCCGCGCCGTCGGCCAGTCACCCAGCCGGAAGGCCGCCTGCGCGAGCTCGACCGCCGAGACCGGTCCCTTCACGCCGTAGTTCGGACGCCGCATGAGGCGAGCCGCGTCGGCGAAAGTCTCGCGCTCCGAGAGGGCGACAATGCGGTGCCAAGAATCGCCCTCCCAGGGAACCGCCGCCACGCCTCGGTCACGGTCCCCGGACTGCGGACCCGCCCACGCATGGTAGCCCCCGGCCGCGGCGTCGCCTGTCGCGCCGGCCTCCACGGCGCGCTTCCACAGCAATTCCCCAAGCCCCTTTTTCGCCTCGGCGTGGCTCTTATCCAGGGCCAGGACTTGCTTCCAATGAGCGATCGCCTCTTCCACCCGCTCTCGCGCTTGAGCCCCCAAGGCCCGGGTCCGGAGTATCCCCACGAGCTCTTGGCGCAGCGCGCGGCTGCGCGGCGCGCCGCTCAGGCCTCGGCGCGCCGCGGCCTCGGCCGCTCCCAGACGGCGCATGCGACGGAGCAGCCCGGCGAGCGCCAGAGCGCCGGGCGCGTAACCGGGCCGCAGGCGACGCAGGACCTCGAAGGCCTGCAAGGCCCGGCCGCGGCGGCCGAGGGCCTCCAGGCAGTGGCCCATGAAAAGGCGTAGCTCGGGCGACCTTGGCCGGAGGCGCAGCCCGCGCTCGAAGGCGGCGAGCGCCGAAGCATGCCGGCCGGCGTTGAAAAGGGACACCCCGTCGCTTGGGACCGCGGGCCTCACCTGAGTCCGTCCCTCAGCTGACGCTGCGCAGGGGCGGCGCGGCGCTCCGGCCGCGGCGCGACGCCGCGCCCGGCCCGCGCGATGAAGGCGCTCACGAGCGCGGCGAACCCGGCGCCCAAACCGCGGCGCGGCCGCGCCCTCTCGTGCCTCTCGAAAGCCCAGCGCGAGGCGTCCAGGAACGGCAAATCCACGCGCGGCCGCGGCGCCCCGGCCCGGACCGCCAGGCGCGACGCCAGGCCCTGGGCCATGTGCTCCCGCACCGTCTGCTCCCAGGTGCGGTAGCGGGGAGAGCCCCCGCCGAGGAGCCAGCGCGTGCGCCGCAGGAGGCCGCGGTGGGGCTCGAGCCGATCGTCGAGCAGCACGTGGCCCAGCTCGTGCCAGACGGCCCAGCGCAGGCCCGCGTAGTCAAAACGGGTCTCGCCCCCGCCGGCGCTCGGCCCCACGGTGCTCACGATGCTCCACTCCCCGGCCGCGCCGTCCCAAAATACGTGATTCAAGCCGCCGCCCCCGCCGGGGTCCATCAGGGGCGAGAGGGCCAGGGTGTAGCGCGCCCGCGCTGGGAGCCGCGCGTAGCGCGAGAGGCGCTCGACATCGCGCAGACGCGCCGTCTGCTCGCCGACATCCCGCGCCCATCGCTCATAGCGCGGCTTCTGGGAACGAAAGAAGCGCATGAAGTGCGAGCCGCGGGCGAAGCTGCTCAGGGCCTCGAGCACTTCGGGACGCCCCGCCCCCTCCTCGGGAGAGCCCGATTCCAGCAGCGGCGGGGCGCCCAGGGTGAGGAGAGACCGCTGCGCGCCCGCGGCGGTCAGGCCGCCGCGCCGCGCCGCGGCCAGCAGCCGCACGGCGGGATGCCCGCTCATGGAGCGGAAGCGCCGGGACACCAGGCGGGCGTAGGGATCGACGCCGCGCAAGACGAAGGGCGCGTCGCGCCGGGAGCCCGCGCCGAGGGCCCACACCAACCCCAACAACTCAAGCCGCGGATCCACCGCGGCCAGCAGCCTTGCCCCGCCTCCGGGAGGCGGGCGAAGCCGGGCCCCCAACTCGCGGGCCAGGCGTCCCGAGAGCTCCCGGCCCGGCTCGCCGCTCAGGGCGGCGCGAGCCCGTGAAAGGCCGGCGGCCGGATAGCCCGCCGCGGCGCAGGCCGCGGCCGCTTTCTCCAGAAGGCGCGGTCCCCGATCGATGTCCGCGGCGCGCTCGAGAGAATCGGCCGCCTCGGCGGGCAGGCCCAGCGCGGTCTCGACGTCCCCCCGCAGTTCGAAGAGCGCGGCCCCGGCCGCGCCCGCGGCCTCGGCCCGGCCGCAGGCGGCCAGCGACTCCTCCAGCCGCCCCAGATCCTTGAGGGCCGCGGCCTCCGTGAGCGACCTTGCCCCCGCCGCGCACCCGGCCCCCGCGGGCCCCTTCAGTTCCCGCAGCGCCTCCCGCGGCCGGCCGCAGAGGCGCAGGGCCATGGCGAGGAGGGCGCGGGAATCGCCGTCGCGCGGGTTCTCGGCCGCGGCGCGGCGCAGCCACGCGAGGCTCTCCCGGTAGCGGCCCCGCTCGAACAAGCTTCGGCCCGCGGCGCCCGCGCTCACCGCCGCCCTCGCTTGCCGGCCCACATCCAGAGGGTGCGGCCATAGCTCTCTTCGCGCCGCCAGCCCCGGGCCCAATCGAGGCCGGCCTTAAGCACCCGCCTCATGGACGCCGGGTCCCACTCCCGCCGGGGGGACAGCCTGAGCCGGGCGCTGATCCAATCCCGTATCGTCGCCGGGATGTTGAGGAAGTCGCGGCGCATAAGTTCCGGGCGGCCCCCGGCCCCGTGAAGGAGAGCGCGGTTGAAGCTTGCCCAGGTGCCGACCGGCTCGCGGCTGAGGTCGCGAAGGGCCCGGCGCGGGCTGCCGGCCAGGCGCAGGGCCTCGCCGCGCCAGACGTAGGCCTCGCGGTCGTGAGGGTAACGACGGATCGTTTCGTCGAGGAGTTTGACCGCGCCCTTCGCGTCGCCAAGTTTCACGAGGGCCGCTCCCCGCCAGCAGAAGGCGTAGGGCGCCCCTTGGGCGCAGGCGCGCTCGGCGTGGGCCAGGGCTTGCCGGTAGCGCCCCGACCAAAGCTCGAGGCCCGCGCGCCACGCCGCCACCTGCCCGGCTTCCGCCGGGGGAACCACGCGCTCGGCCCGGCGCAGCTCGGCCATGGCCCGGCCGCGGCGTCCCAGGCATAGATAGGCTTCGGCCATGTGGCCGTGGGCCTGCCATTCGGCCGGAGCGGCGCGCCGAGCCGCCCTGAGGAGGCGCAGGGCGCGGGAAAAGCTCCCGTTCTGCAGCAAGGCCCAGCCCGCGCGGAGCATCATCCAGCCGTAACGCGCCCGCGGGAAGGACGCCGCCTTGAGGAGGTCGGCTTGCGCCGCCCCCCCCTCCCCGAGCACGCCGCGGTAGTAGTAGGCCCACGGATTGTCGGGCGAGCGCGCGATGATGCGCGAGAGGTGATCCCGGTGCCGGGCGCGCAAGCGGTGCATCTGGGCGCGCGCCCACGGATGCCAGAAAATGCGCAGGACCTCGAGGCCGGGCTTGGTGTCGAGGATGCGCTCGCCCTCCTCAAATGCCTCCTCATAGCGACCGAGCCCGGCGAGCAGGCGAAAACGCTGCAGGCGTTCTCGGGGGTCCGTGGCCTTGCCGGTCTTCTCCAGCGCCGCGCGCCAGCGCCCCTGCTCCCGGCCTTCCCACCGCAGCGCGTCAAGCGATCCAAAAGCCGCCCGCAGGGCGGCCGCGCGGAGCTCCGAACGCGCGGCGGCATCGCCGGGGTCGACCCGCAGCACGCTCCGCCAAGCCGCCGCGGCTTGGGGCCCGCGCTTCTGGGACTTGAGGCGGGCGGCTTTCCCCAGGAGGCAGCGCTTGAGGGCCGCCGTGATCCGGTTCTCGCCGGGACGCCGGCGCCAGGCCCGCCATAGGAAGCGCTCCTCCGCCTCCAGCCGCCCCTGGACCCGCAGGATATCCGCGGTCTCGAGGTCGGCATCCACGCGCTCCGGGTTGAGCCGGCGCAGCGCCGCCAGCAGGCGCAGGGAGTTCCCCGCGCCGCTCCCCCGGGAGACCCCGGCCTTGGGTCGCGCGCGGCGGGCCCGCTTCCAGAGCATCGCCGAGAGCTGGGCCCGGGCTCTCTCATCGTCGGGCCGGAACTTCAGCACCGCGCGGCAGTACCGCGCGGCCTCGTCCAGACGGTCCGCGGCCTGGCACTTCTGGGCCAGCTTCCAGAGCAGGGCCTCCAACTCCCGGCGCGCCTCCTCATGCCCGGGTTCCAAACGCAGCAGGCCCGCCCATAGGCGGCGGCACGCCTGCCAGGCGTCGGCCGCTTTGCATTCCAGAGCGCGCTCCCGCAGCAGGCCCGCCAGCGCTCCCCGCAGGGCCGGATCGTCCGGGCGCCGCGCGAAAGCGGGACGCAGTATGCGAAGGGCGGCGCGGAGGTCGCCGCGGGCGCGCAGCAGGCCCGAAAGCCCCAGGGCGGCGGGGACGCACTCCGGGGCGCGACGCAGGAGTCCGGCGAATCGCCGCCGCGCCTCCTCGCGCCGGCCGAGCGCCTCCAGGCTGTGCGCCGCGAGGGCCTCCAGATCGGAAGCCCCGCGGTCGCGGGCCAGCGCCCGGTCGAAGGCCGCCAGGGCCTCGGCGAAGCGCCCCCGGTTGAACAGCTCCGTTCCGCCGGCGCGCAGGGACTGCGCTCCAGACCTCATGGGGGGCCCGCGGTCGCCAGGACTCCGGGAAGGATGTCCGCCGCCGGCCCGAGCTCGGCGGCCCGCGCGCGCTCCAGGCTCCGGCGCGCGGCGTCCGGCCGGCCGGAGAAACGCTCGGCCACGGCGCGCAGCAGCCAGAGCTCGGGAAGACGCGCCTGCTCCGGGTCGACCCGGTCGAACGACCGGAGCGCGGACGCCCAGCGCCCGCGCTCCAACTCATGTATGGCGAAGTACCCGGCCAGCCTGTCGAGCCTCGGTGGCTGCGGTAGGGAGGCGTAAAGCCCGGGCCGGCGCTCGCGCCGCTGGGCATAGACCCGCTCGACCGCCGCCTCCAGCCGCCCCCAACTTGAGAACCACGCCGGCTCCAGCTCGCTCAAGGCCGAAAACCAAGCCACCGTGCGCCAATTGATCCGCAACCATGAGCGGTTGGTCCCCTCGACGGCGAAGTAAAGGGTGCCTCCCCGGGGATTGTCCTCGTCGTAGCTATGAACCGGCGGACCCCCCCCCGCCTCGAGCTGGGCCAGACGGACCCTGTTCCACGACCCCCCCGAGAGCTCCGGGCTCCCCGCCAAGGCCAGAACGATCTCCCGGGAGACCACGGGGTGGAGCTCCCGGGCCCAGTGGATCTCGTCGATGAACATGCCGATCCCGGGCAAGCGCGGCGCCGCGCGCCTGCGGAAGGCCGCATCGACGTCGGCGACAACGGCGCCTTCGCGGCGGGCGGTCTCCCGAAGGGCCTCGAGGCACGGCGGAGCGCAGACCCCGTCTCCGGAGGAAAACTCCAAGGATTTCCCGTAGGCCCGGCCCGCGGCCTTCCAGCGGCGGCGGCGGGCGGCCGCTCGCCCGGCGTAGTGCCAGATCAAGGATAGGCGGCGGGGGTCGCTCTCGCCGACCGCGGCGTTTTCCCAGAGCCTCGAAGCCTCCTCGTTTCGCCCGCGGATGAAGGCCAGGTAGCCCTTAAGGAAGCCCGGGCTCGCCCAATCGACCTCCACATTGGGAGGCATCCCTTCGTAGTTGAGAGGAGGCAGGCAAACCACGGGGAGGGTTCCCCGGCGCCTGACGCGCCGGATGTGCCCGGCGACATTGGCGAGCATCTCCCGCAGCCGGGTCTCCCGGCCGCGAACCCCCGCGGCCTCGCGCGGGTCGGGTGCGAGGCGGCGCCTCAAGGTCTGGAACCCCGCGAAGTTCCCAAGCCGGGCCGCGGCCTTGAGCCGCCAGAGCGGGACGGGCGGGAAATTATTGATGAAGAAGTCGTTGTGTCCCGTGAGGAACACCGCGGCGTCGGACTCGAGATCCAGGACCGAGTCGAGGACCAGGCGCTCGCGGTGGCTGTCGTAACCCGACATGCCGGTGTTGAGGACCTCGGAACCGCCGCCGGTCCAGAGCTCCTGCAGCGCCGAGCTCAGGTCCCCCCACCCGTTGAAGCTTCCGGCGGTGGAGCCTCCGAAGATGAGCACGCGCAAGGAGCCCGGGGCCTTGCGCCGAGGGAAGGACGCGGGGTTGGAGGAGGGCCGGGCGTTCCTCATCCAGCCCTCCCGCTCCGGGTCGGGCGTGAAGAACGGTTCGTGGATCTCCCAGTAGTAGTAGCGCTCGTCCTCGGCCGGCTGGGCGGCGGCGGGCGCGGAGACACCGGAGAGGAGCGCGGCCGCCGTCAGGCAGGCCGCGGCCCGGGACCGCGCTTGCGTCGGGAGCACGGGATAATACTAGGGAAAGATCCGCGGCGGCGTCAAGGAATAGACCGGCGCCCTCCCCCGAGGCGCGGCCGCCATATCCCCTCGGCGAAGGAACTCTCCCCGCGGTAGCCATGGCCGGCGAGCAGCCTCTCGAGCCCCGCGCGCAAGCCTCCCGGGAACGGCGGCCGGACGTCGGCGGGGAGCCGCTTGCAGTCCCGGAGCGCCCCGGCCCGATCGCCCAGGTCGAGCTTGGCCAAGCCGCGGTTGGCCAGGGCCCAAATTCCCGGTTTGCCGCCGCGGAGAAGCCGCTCGCATTCCCGCGGCCGCCCCAACAGCCGCAGGGCTTCGGCCCGCCAGAGGGGGGCCTCCCGGTCTCCCGGATGCAGCTCGAGAGCCCGGTCGAGGTCGGCCAGCGCGGCCGCGGACCGGCCCAGGCGGATCTTGGCGCCCGCGCGCCAACAGAAGGCCCAGCGCGCCCCCTCGCCGCAGGCCCTATCCAGTATGATCAGGGCGCGACGGAACCGGCCGGCCCAAAGCTCGAGCGCGCCCTCCCAAGCCCGCGCGTCGGCCGTCTCCCCCTCCGGCGCCAGGCGCCGCGCCCGCCGGAGGCTCGCGAGAGCCGCTCCGAGCCTGCCGAGGCTGAGTTGGGACTCGCCGAGGAAGGCGAGAGCCTTCCAGTCCATGGGGCGCTGGAGCGCGGCCTCCCTCAGTACGCGGACGGCCCCGGGGTAGTCCCGGTTCATGAGCCGGGCCCAGCCCGCGCGCAGAAGCATCCACCCATAGCGCGTGCCTCCGAGACGCTCCAACCGTTCGAAGTCCTCCAATCCCTCGGGACCCACCCCGAGCAGGGCCCGGTAGTAGCGGGGCCAAGGCCCTCCCGCGCCGCGGTCGATGAGCTGGGTCAAGGCCCGGCGATGGGCGGTCCCCATGACATCGACCAGCCCGCCGGACCAGGGATAGGCCAAGGCCCGCGTCTCGGACAGCCCGGCCCGGGCCGAGAGCATGGCTTCCCCCAGGGCGAAGGCTTCCTCGAAGCGCCCCGCGCAGACCAGGGCGCGGAACCGTTCCCGCCGGTCGGCGGTCCCGCCCAGGAGCGCCAGGGCCCGGTCCCACATCCGCGCGGCCGCCGCCGCGCGGCCCTCGCGCCAGAAGACCTCGGCGAGAAGAAACCACGCGGTCATGCACTCGCGCGCCGGACGCGGGACCCGCAGCCAGCCCCGCAGCAGGGCCTGGGCCCGCGCGAAGGCGCCGCGCCCCATGAGGCGCTGGGCCCGCGCGAAGGCGTCGCGGCGCAGGGGGCGCTGGGCCCGGGCCGCGGGGTCGCCCGCGCCGCCGCGGCGCCGGGAACGCGGCGCCGGGACGAGTATCTCCGACAGCCGCCATCGCGCCGCGGAAAATGTCCGGTCGCGCCGCAGCGCCCCCACGAGGAGGCTGCGCGCCGAGGCCGGGCATCCCTGGTCGAGCAGCACCTCGGCGCGCAGGAGCAGGGCGTCGCGGCGGCCGGGCTCGCGGCGCAGGAGCGCGCTCAAGGCGCGCAGGGCCCCCGCGCCGTCTCCGGCCCGGCGCCGGGCGAGAGCGCGGCGCCGATCGAGTTCGCCCAAGCCCTCCCGCGCCTCGGCGTGTCCCGGACTCAGTTCGAGCAGGCGCCGCCACAACCGCCGGGAGGCTTCGCCGGCGCCGTGGTGGAACTGATGGCGCGCCCGCTCGAGCGTGGTCTCGGCGAGCGCCGAGGCCAAGGACCCCCGGGCGCCCGGACAACGCCGCCACGCCGACTCGAGGACCCGGCGCGCCTCTTCCAGGCGGCCCAAGCGGCGCAGGAGGCCCGCGCGTCCCAAGGCGCCGCCGATAGATCCCCGCGCGTCGCGTTCCAGCGCCGCGAAGGCCTTCAGCGCCTCGCGGTTTCGCCCCAGCGCCGCCAGGCAGTGCCCCTCGAAGAGCGCGGCTTGCTCCCCGCCGCGATCCCGCCGGTCGCGCCGGAACCAGGCGAGCGCCTCCGGGAAGCGGCCCGCGTTGAAGAGGGCCACGCCCGCTGGGGCCGGCGCATCGGGCGAGCGTCCCTGCGTGGGCGGCACGCCGGCATCTTAGGGAATCTCCATCGGCGTCGTCAATGCCGCGGCGCAGGCTTGTGAGACCGGCCGCAAGATTCCGATAATACGCCGTGCCCTCCCCCGGCGAGACCCCTCGGGTCTATCTCATCGGAACGGGCCTGCCCGAGAAAGAGGGCGCGACCCTCGAAGCGATGGCGGCGCTCAAGGGCTGCGGCGTTGTCTTCGCGCCCGACCCCTCCGATGGTTTTTTTCAGCGCTGGTGCCGGGACGTCCGGCCGCACGGCAACCTCAGCCGCGGGGAAGACCGCCGCCGCTGCGTGGAGGAGGTCCTCGCGGCCTCCCGCGGCGCCCCCGTGGCCTTCGCCATCTACGGCCATCCCATGTACTACGAGCCCATCACGGAACTCCTGACCACGGAATGCCGCTTCCGGGGCGTGCCGGTCAAGGTCGTCAACGGGATCTCCGCCGCCGACGCCGTGCTCGCGGCCCTGCGCTGGCCGCTGGGCTACAGCCAGGGCCTGCTCGTCTGCGACGTCCGCCACTACCTGGCCCATCGCCCTCCCCGCGAGGTGTGCGTCCTGGTCTACAAGTTCGCCATGGACGAGGCCTCCCACCCCAAGATGGTCCGCGCCCTCATGGAGAGGCGCCCCGCCGATGAGGAGGTGGCCATCGTCGAATGCCGCCGCAACGCCGGAGACGAGGACCGCGTGGAGTGGGTGGCCGTGGGCCGGCTCATCGAGAGGCTGGAGAAGCCCCTCGGGCTCTACGCCTCCCTCTTCATTCCCTCGGCGCCCAAGCGCATCCGCTGGCGGGGCCTGCTGCGCGCCTGGATCCGCCTCAATCGGGTGATCCCGTTCTACCGGATCTGGCGCGACGACGGGCCGCGCCCCGAGACTTCCTCGGAATACGCCTCCCAGTCCGGAACGCCCGCCGGCAAGAGCGCGGGCGAACCCCCCGCCGGCAAACGCTAGCCGCCTGCGCCTGGCCCCCGGTTTCGATTATGGTAAGATGGCGCGATGGTGGGAACCATTGCCCTCTCCGCCATCTTCGACGAGGCGGAGCGACACCTGCGGCGCGGCGAGGACGCCGCGGCCGCGCCCCTCTTGCGCGGCCTGCTCGCCAACTGGACCGGGGCCCGAGACCCGGCCTCGCGACGGGATCGCTTCCGGACCCTCGTCGCGATGCGCCGATACTCCCAGGCCTTCGTCGAGGCCGAGGCCCTCCTCCGCTCGGACGCGACCCCGGAGACCCTGGGGATTCTGCGCTGCCCGTGGCAGGGGAGCGGGGTCTTCACCAGACCTGAACTGCGGTTCCGCCGGGACATCGCCGTCTTGGGACGATTGACCCTGATCGCGGACCGGCCCTGGCCCTGGTTCTACCGCGGCGTACTGCAGGCAAAACTGGCGCGCCCGGCGGGCCGCGCCGACCTCGAAACAGCGGCGCGGTTTCGCGCCGCGCGCTACCGCTGGATGCGGCGTGAATTGGGGCTTCTGCGCCTTCACGACAACGACGCCCGCGGGGCCATTCCACCCTTGCTCGCCGCCGTTCAATCGTCTCGTCCGCCCGACTGGTTGGCGCAGGCCTATCTCGCCGACGCCTACCTCGGGTCGCGCCGGCCATCGGAGGCGCTCCAGGCGATCCGCCTGGCCCGCGATTTTATCCCCCCCGGGGAGATCGGCGAAGCCCTGGCCTGGGAAGGCGATTTGCTCCTGCGGATGGGCCGCCCCAAAGCGGCCCTCCGCGTTCTGGATCGGGCCGAGTCCGCGGGCGGCAAGCACGCCCTCGGTTGGCGGGGCCGCGCCTGGCTCATGCTCGGCCGGTGGGACCGAGCGCTGATGGATTTGGACGGCGCCCTGCGGCGCAATCCGACGGACCGGGAGGCCTGGCTTTGGCGGGCCCAGGCCAAGGAGCGGCTGGGGGACCGCCGGGGAGCCCTCCAGGATGTCGCGCGCTTGGAGACATTGCCTTCCCCGGGCCCGCGCCACGAGATTGACGAGCTCCGAGATCGCCTCACGCCACGGCGCCGCCCAAAGATCCGCGCTGACCCCTGCTACCGGATCTGGCGCGACGCGGGGCCGCGCTTCGAGACTTCCTCGGAATACGCCTCCCAGTCCAGAACGCCCCCAAGCCAGAGCGCGGGCGATACCCCCGCCGGCAAACGGTAGCCGCGGGCGAGCGCGGGCCCCGCCCACCGCTCTCCCTGAGGACCCCAGCGCGGCGCGATGAGGTAGGCCGGGGAGCAGGCCGTCCCGTCGTCGCCGGCGGCGCGGATCTCCTTGACCCGGCGGCGCACGAAATAGCGGAAGGTGGGCGCCCCCAGGATCAAGTAGGGCTCGTAGCGATAGAGCGGCTCGCGGGCTTGGAAATGGATGTCGCCCTCCAGCCAGCCCACGCAGCCCTCCGGGGGCACGGCCGCCTCCGCAAGCTCCGCCATGCGCCAGGGGACCGCGGTGCGAACCGAGGGCTCGCGCCGAAGATGCCGCGCGGCGGCCAAGGCTTCCTTCCAGGGCCAGAACAGGAGGACTCCGGCGGCGAGGATCGCCCGGCGCGAGCCATCGTTGGGCAGGGCCGCGGCCAAACGCTCGAAACCCTGGCCCACCGCGGCGTAGACGAGGGGCAGGGCGGGGATGAGGTAGCGGGGCTCGCGGTTCGAGAGCCCGACGCTCGCGATGAGGAGAAAACCGAGCAGGCTCAGGGCCAGAAAGCGCCCGAGCGGATCGTCCTCCTCCAACCAGCTCCACAGGCCGATGAGCGCCAGCGCGGCCAGGCCCGGGCCGAGCTGCCGCCACAGGGAGAGGACGTAAAGCGCGGGGCTCGACGCCTTGAGGGTGAGCACGTTAAAGGCAAAATCCCGCCAAAGCTCGGCCTGCGCGTGCCGCCATGAGCCTGCGTCGCCGCCGGTCGTCGAGAAAATCAGGGCCCCGATGAGCGCCACGGCCGAAAGCCAGCAGGCGGGAGGCAGGATCCAGAGCCGGGAGATCAGAGCCCGCCGGGCCTTCGAGGCCCCGCCGCGGGTCTCGGGATCGGCCAGCGGCCAGGCCAGCGGGATCAGGATCATGGCGCCAAGGTGGTATTTGGCGAGGAAGGCGGCCAAATAGGCCGCCCCCAACAGGCCGAGGGATCGATTTGAAGGCGCTCGGACATAGCGGTACGCGGCCGCCAGAAACCACAGGAAAGGGAGCGCTGCGAAAGTATCCAGCAGGGCGAAGGGCGAGAATTGGATGAGCATCGGATTCAAAGCCAGCCCCGCGGCCGCCAGGGCCGCGGCCAGGGGCGGGCCCCGGCGGCTCGCCAGCGACCAACAGACCCCCACGAGCAGGCAGGTCCAGAGGGGCATGTACCAGCGCAGAGCCCGCAGGGCCGCCCGCGGTCCGCCGGCGGCGTAGGCGGGGGCCGCGACCGGGAGCATGGCCAGCCAGCCAAGCGGGGCCCGCTGGACGTCGAAGCCCATGCCCGTGGCGGAAATCCCGGCCACCAGCAGGGCGTTGTTGACGCTCTTGATCCCGTCCCAGTCCTCGTGCTCGACGCCGCGGCCCAGCCCGATGAGGCAGGCCAGATAGGCCGCGAGCGTCAGCGCGGCCGCGACCCTCACGGCCGGGGGCGACGAGAGCGGGGCACGGGCGGAAGGTAGAGCGAAACCGCCACGTCGGCGCGGTTCAATGCCTCGGGCAGTCCGGCGACGGTCGCGGTTTGGGCTTCCAGTTCACGGTCCCCGCCCCCGGCGAAAAGGTAGCAGGGGTGCTCCTCCGGGTAGGCCCGCGCGATCGCGCCGATCACGGGCGGGGCCTCCTCGACCTTCATCATGCCGCCCAAGGGCTGAATGGTCTCGTCTCCCTTGGGACTATAGACAAAGAGCGGGATCCCGGGGTTGATGCGCCTCAAATGCAGACGGTCCCGGATCTGCATGCCGCGGCCGTCGGCCCCGCTCCCTGAGACGGTCGCGGGCCCCGCGTCGAATATAGAGACCGACGCGGTGGCCCGGCAGTCGAACTTGCGCCTCCAACAGGCGCGCGCCAACAAATAGGCCAGCCGCCCATAGACCAGCGGTTGAGCCCGCGTCACCATGGCCACGCGCCGCGCGTCCCGGAAGCCCGCCATGACGACGCCGGTGCTGTAGACGGCCTGCGCCGTGGTCCCCCGGAAGACGATGGGCCGGTAGGGAACCGGAAACAGCGCGAGGAACTCGCGCACCGTGAGATCGGAGTGGTTGCAATAAAGGCGCTCGGCGGTCCGCAGGGCGCGCAGGGCGCCGGCGGTAAGCTGCCAGAGCTGGCGGTAGCCCAGGCCGATCATCGTCAATTCGCGGCCGGCCGGCGCGGCGAGGGGTTCGATGCCCGCCAGCAAGCGGGCGGTCCAGCGGTAGAGGCCGGCCTTCCGGCACAGGCCGTCCGACAGAGAGCGCGACCTTTCCTCCGCCCGCGCGAATTCCCTTTCAGCCTCGACAAAGCCGCCGGAGCGGCACAGGATGAAGCCGCGCAGAAATTCCACGGCGCCCGCCGACCATCTGCCGCGGGACAACTCCCGCCGGGCCAGTCCATGCTCCCCCAGGGCCGCCAGCACGAGCGTCAATTCCTGCCGGATGTAGGGATCTCCCCCGCCGGCGACGACGGCGCGCTCGAGGTCCTCCCGCGCCCCGGGCGAATCGCCCCCGACGAAGCGAACCCGCGCGCGCTGGCGCAGAATGCCCGGATCATCGGGCTTGACGGCCAGCGCCCGTCCGAGACTCTCGCCGGCGCGGGCATACTGGGCTTGATCAAGCTGGATGCCGGAGGCCCGCAGGCAGGGTTCCGGGTCGCCGGGGAGAAGCCGTTCAGCGCGGCGAAGATCCTTGAGCGCGAGCCAGTAGCGCCCGGTCCGCCGCTGAACCACGGCGCGTTCCATCAGCACCCACGCGGACGGTTCCAGCCGCGCGGCGCGTTCGATGTCGGCCCGGGCGCCCTCGAGGTCGCCCCATCGGGCCCGCATCGATCCCGCCACGGCGTGAATCCAGCCCGCCCTCGGGACTTTCAGCGCGCGGGCCAGCGCGGATTCCGCTTCCTCCCGGCGGCCGCGGCCGGCCGCCACCACCGCGCGCAGGGCGTAGCCCGCCGCGGCGGCGGGCCGAAGAGCCACGAAGCTCTCGATATCCCGCGCGGCTCGATCCAAATTCCCGGAGCGAAACAGCGCGGCCGCTCGGTACGCGAAAAACCACGGGTCGGCCCCGTCGCGCCCCGCCGCCGCATCCAGGTCCTCCAACGCGCCGTCGGGGTCGTCCTGCATCAGACGCAGTTCCCCGCGCCAGCCTCGGGCCAGAGGATCCTGCGGCGTTCGGCGCAAGACCGCATCGAGGACGCGCCGGGCCCCCGCGAAATCTCCGGCCAAGGACAGCCGTCGGCCCTTCCAAGCCGGGAGGTCCGCCCCGCCTCTCGGAGGCTTCGCCGCCGGGCTCTCCCCGACCCAACAGCGGACGTGCCGCCGCTCCGGCACGATCGGCGGTCTCATTTTTGAAAGTTTCATGGCGCCGCTATGAATATACCGAATATCGCGAGAGACCCGATCACGCCTCCAAAATCTCCTCCGCGTTCGTGGCGATGGCATGGGTCGCCTCTATCCACCGTTTCGCCGTCAAAGCGAAGCTGTTCAGCCCCGCTTGTTTTCTAATCCCATCGAATTCGATGGGATTAAAACCCGGGTTGTTCAACTGCTCCCAAACCCCGAGAAACTCTATGGTGTTACGATTCCGCAACCAGTTCTGGATAATGTAGTCGGTCCTGTCGCTGTCTTTGAATCGGGCGATGTCCGTCAGCGAGATGTAGTCCTCATCAGTTTGCGACAGAACGGTGATGGCCGCGCCTTGGACTTGGATGACGGATTTCTTCGGCGGGGCAATCCATTCCATATTTACCTTGCAAAACTCTTTGCGCCTATTGCACCGTGCCCGTGAGAAGGGCCCCCGGTTCTTGAAGGTTCATCGGGCTGCCTTTATAATTTCCCCTGCCGGCGGCACGTAGAGCACCGCCCCGGCCTCCGGGGCCGCCCGCCCCAGGTCGGCGAGCGCGACCTCCCGCGCCTCTTCCTCGGCCTCGCCCCGCAGGCGCGCCCGGTGGCCGGCGGGGTATTTTCCGCCGAGGGCCCGGCCGAGTTTCCCCCAGACGGCCGGGGCGGCTCCCTCGGAATAGACCGCCAGGGGGATGAGCGTATCGGCCTGCGCGGGAGCGGCCAGCAGGGCCTCCAACTCGTAGCTGTCGACGCCGAACGTTCCAAATCGCTCGGCGCGAAGCACTCCGCCCATGAAGATGAATTCGCGGGCCACGACGCTGCCGGGCGGCGACGGGGAACCAAAAAGCTCGACCGTCACCCCGCGTTCCCGGCACAGCCGCCGCGTCTCGCCCGCCAGGCGGCTGGTGTAGAGGGCGTGCCCCCAGACCGCCAGGCCGACCGCGCCCCCGCCCCGCGCCGCGGCAACCACGGCTTCGGCGGAGGAGGCGGGCCGGACCCCGGGAAGGCGGGAGCGCAGCCACTCCAGGGACGGGTGCCGCCCAATGTCCGCCAAGACCTCCCGGCAAGAGCCCAGCGCCGCCAGGCACTCGATGGTGGCTTCGGTGGGCGGGTGGGTCCCCAGCCCGCAGATGCGAACGCTTCCGCTTTGGCCCGGCGCCTTCATTGGATCTCGCCCAGGGGAGGAACGAAGAGGATGCCCTGGGCCAGGCGGTGGTGGTTCATCTCGGCGAGTTGTTTGAGCGTGATCTTGTCCTGGGAAGTCTCCCATAGCTCGTGTTTGGGGCCGTAAAACAGGCAGGCGTGCTCCCGCGGGTAGCGGGCTTGCATGGTCCGCACGAACGCGCCAAGCCACTCGTGGCCCATGCCGTCGGCGAAGTAAACCACCATCGGCAGCCGGGGATTGGCCGCGGCGATGTCGTCGAGGACCCGGGTCCCCGTGGTCTCGAAGAGCTGATAGCCGCCGTAGGAATACCCCAGCACCTGGCCGCTGGCGGCGAGCACGGCGTCCATGGAGGAAACCGCGCCGAAGGCCTTGCAGGGTATGCCCTCCTTGCGGCAGCGCTTGATGATCTCATGGGAGAGGGGCCCGAAGAGCATGGGATGCCCGAAGGTGACGAACCCCACCGTGCGCCCCGGACGCACCTCCGAGAGCACGAGATCGGCGCAGAGCTTGGCATCCTGCTCGTAGCGAAAGGCCACGGGCCGGCGGTTGGCGCAGAAAAGCCCGAGGAACTCCGAGATCCCCATGCCGGGAAGGTTGTTGAAGATCACGTCGCACTCGCTGATCCCGCGCAGGACCTCGACGGTGGCCGTCTGCGGCGGATAGACCCCCAGCCCGCAAAGATACACCTTGCCCTTCTCCCGGGCGGCGCCCGAAACCTTCCGGCCGTTGGTCTTTCCCATCCTCTCCTCTCCGTCCCGAAAGGGACTGTCCCTTCCACTGATTGATTGGAAGGGGACGTTGGGCGCGCCAAGCGCCTTGGTGACAGCCGCGTAGAACAGCGCCTGGCGTCCCAGATGGCCTTCCTCCGGGCGCGCCAGCCGCCGCGCCGCGTCGAACTCCCGCCCCGCCGCGGCGTAGCGCTTTTCGATGCAACAAACATACCCGACCGTGAAATGATACCACGACTGGAGGCGGGTGCGGATCGGCCCGACGCTGCGGCGCGCTTGGGAGAACCGCCCCTGCAGCGCCAGCAGCTGGCCCAATCGCAGGTGGAGGTTGCCGTGCCCGGGGGCCAGGCGCAGAGCCGCCTCGACGTCCCGCTGGGCGCGCGCCACCCGCCCCAGCAGCAGGTTCACGTGAGCCATGAGGTCGTAGAGGTCGCCGTTGTCGGGCTCGAGCTCGAGGGCCGCGGCCAAGTCCTTCAAGGCCAGGTCGTAATGCCGCATGCCCAGGAAGGTGCGCGCGCGCCACTGCAGGAGCGACGCGCTCGGGGCCAGCGCCGCGGCCAAGCTCGTATCGCGCAGGGCGGCTTCCATGTAGCCGAGCCGCTGCTCTACGTCGGCGCGCCGCGAGTAGGTCTCGGCGGAGGGCTCCAGGGCCACGGCCTTCTCCGCATCCCTCAGCGCCTCTCGTAGTCGGCCCGACCCCGAGAGCGTCTCCGAACGCGCGAGAAGCGCCGCGACGTTCTCGGGATCGGCCTTGAGACACTCCCCCCACGCCTTGAGCGCCTCCGCGGAGCGCCCCCGCCCCGCGGCTTCCTCGGCCCGGGCGTGGTGGCGCTCGGCCCGGCGCATCGAGTACAGCACCCCGCGCACCCAGCGCGTCCCGTGGTGATCTCCCCCCCGCCGCGCCGCCTCTTCGAAGGCCTTCGGCGAGAGGCGCACGGCCCGGGTCAAATCCGCGAGCTGGCCCGAGGCGTCTCCGAGCGTGGCGCGCGCCGCGGCTCGGCTGAGAAAAATCTCCTGGCGGCCGAATCCTAAGGAGAGGGCCGCATCCAGATCGGCGACGGCTTCCTGCGGGCGGCCCAAAAGCCGCAGGGCCTCTCCCCTCCAGGCGAGCGCGTCCGGCCATTCGACGAAAAGTCCGACGGCGCGATCCAAGGCCTCCACGGCTTCTTCCAGCCGGCCGGCCTTGAGAAGCAGTTCTCCCAGCCAGCCCCAAGCCCATCCGCACCCGGCGTCGAGCTCCACGGCGGCGCGGAGGTCGCGTTCCGCGGCGGCCAGGTCGCCCCGCCCCCGCGCCGCGCCGCCGCGCAGGCCGAAGGCCCAGGCCTGCTCGCGCTCGGGCCCAAGTCCCGGGAAGTCCGCGCTCCGCGCCGCGTCGGGATCGAGCTTGAGCGCGCGCTGAATTTCCCCGTAACCCCTCAGCCGAGCCCCCAACTCGCGGTAAATCTCGCCCAACACGGCGTGCGCCCAAGCCGGGGCCTTCCCCGTGCGCGCCGCCGCCTGCAAGGAAACGGCTGCCTCGGGTCCCCGGCCCATGGCCCGCAGGACGACGCCGCGCCAGGCCGCCGCCTCGGGCCGGTTGTCCGCGGGCCCGCAGGCGGCCAGGGCGCCGTCCAGCTCGCCTCGGGCGTAGAGTTCGCGCGGCCCCCGTTTCTTCATCTCCGGGTCGTGCTCAGGCCGGCGGCGGCCCGCCGCTGGTATTCGAGAACATCTCTGTTGGCGATCCCCAATCGGCCCTGCCAGACCGAAGACGTCGTGGGCACGTCCGGCGGCATGGCTTCCGGAGGGACCAGGCCCTTGACCAGCAAATCCCGCCGGTAGTCGGAGGAGAGTCGCGACGTCTCCACCCGGTAGGAGCGGTGATCGAGGTCGAGTTCCCGCGAGAACTCAAGCGTCGCCTCCACCGTCTCCTGCGTGTCCATGCCGAAGCCCACCACGAAGAGCCCCCAGGTCTTCAAGCCCGCCGCGGCCGCGGCCGCGACCGCGCGCCGGGCCTGCTCGCGAGTGGTGCTTTTTTTGCTCCCGCGCAGAATCTCCGTGTCGCCGCTGTCGATGCCCAAGCCCACGGCCGAACACCCCGCCGCCCGCATGGCCGCGAGCAGATCCGGCCGGGCCAGATCCACCCGCGTCCACGCCGCCCACGGCAGGCCCGCGTGGCGGGGCCACGACTCAAGGAAGCGCCGCGTCCGGGCGGGATGGACTCCGAAAGTCGCGTCCGCGATCAGCGCGCCGCGCGCCCCCAACTCGCGCAGGCGCCGCCCCTCGGCCGCCACCGCTTCGGGAGCGCGCCACTTGTGGCCGAGGCCGCTCTGCGGGCAGTAGGTGCACAGGTAGGGACAGCCGAACTCGCCCAGCACCGCGGCCGCGGGACCCGCGGGCAGAAGCGGCAGGCGGTAGCGCGCCAGATCAAAGAGCTCCCAGCGGGGCTCGGGACAGTCCCAGGGGCCCCGGGCGTGACGCGAAGGCCCCGCCACGGCAACGCCGTCCGCGCCGAGATACACCGCGTTGTCCACCGGCGCCCGCGGGGGATCGAGCAAGTCCAAGGCGTCGGGGGTGCTCCAATCGAGAAGAACGGCGTCGAGGAAAGGGTGGAGGCTCAGGGCCATCTCGCCGATGTCCCGATAAATATCTCCGATCCCGATGAGCCGGGTCCCGGGCAGCGCGGCCTTGAGGCTCGTCAGGAAGGCGGTGTCCTCGGCGTAGGAGATCCCGGCCGCCAGCGCAAAAACCGCATCCGGCCGGGCTTGGACGCAGCGCTTGAGCGCGGCGCCGGGTTTGAGGCCCGCGGCCACGGCGTCGATCACGGAGACCACGCCGACCGCGGCGAGCGTCCCGCTCAACACCGCCAGGTCCGCCGGAGGGGGCAGGAATTCGGGCTCGAGCTCGCAGCCCTGAAACAGTCCCCGCCCCCAGGAGCGCGAGCCAGGCGGGTTGAGGAGGAGTATCCTGGGGCGGGAACTCACTTCTCGGCGAGATGCCGGGCGAGGGAGTCCAAAACCCCGCCCCAGCCCTTCGCCTGGATATCGCGCGACTTCTCGGACGGAAAAGGCTCCTGGGAAATCGTCACCTGGGTCTTGGACCCCAGGTCCTTGAACTCGACGGTCACCTCCGTCTCGCCCATAGGGCTGTCCCACCGCGAAACCTTGCGATCTTCCTTGAGCGCCATCGAGAATACCAGGCGCTTTTGGCTGACAACCTCGCGGTAGGCCCCGGAGAGGCAATCTTTGCCGCCGTCGGAGTTCTTGACTTGAATGCGGAATTTCCCGCCCGGCCGGATGTCGAGATCGTAGGAGAGGGTCTTGCCCTTGCCCTCCGCGGGAGAGAACCAGCGCTTGAACTCGGAAGCCTCCGCCCATGCCGAGAAGACGCGGACGGGCGGCGCGGGAAAAACCCGCGTTAAACTGAGGCGCTCTTGGCTCGCGGACTTGGCCTTCGCGGCGAATCCCACCATTACGTTTAAGGAAATACGGCCGCCGAAGTCAAGGACCGCCCGCGCCGGGCCCCCGGTTTCGATTATGGTAAGATGGCGCGATGGTGGGAACCATTGCCATCTCCGCCATCTTCGACGAGGCGGAGCGACACCTGCGGCGCGGCGAGGACGCCGCGGCCGCGCCCCTCTTGCGCGGCCTGCTCGCCAACTGGACCGGGGCCCGAGACCCGGCCTCGCGACGGGATCGCTTCCGGACCCTCGTCGCGATGCGCCGATACTCCCAGGCCTTCGTCGAGGCCGAGGCCCTCCTCCGCTCGGACGCGACCCCGGAGACCCTGGGGATTCTGCGCTGCCCGTGGCAGGGGAGCGGGGTCTTCACCAGACCTGAACTGCGGTTCCGCCGGGACATCGCCGTCTTGGGACGATTGACCCTGATCGCGGACCGGCCCTGGCCCTGGTTCTACCGCGGCGTACTGCAGGCAAAACTGGCGCGCCCGGCGGGCCGCGCCGACCTCGAAACAGCGGCGCGGTTTCGCGCCGCGCGCTACCGCTGGATGCGGCGTGAATTGGGGCTTCTGCGCCTTCACGACAACGACGCCCGCGGGGCCATTCCACCCTTGCTCGCCGCCGTTCAATCGTCTCGTCCGCCCGACTGGTTGGCGCAGGCCTATCTCGCCGACGCCTACCTCGGGTCGCGCCGGCCATCGGAGGCGCTCCAGGCGATCCGCCTGGCCCGCGATTTTATCCCCCCCGGGGAGATCGGCGAAGCCCTGGCCTGGGAAGGCGATTTGCTCCTGCGGATGGGCCGCCCCAAAGCGGCCCTCCGCGTTCTGGATCGGGCCGAGTCCGCGGGCGGCAAGCACGCCCTCGGTTGGCGGGGCCGCGCCTGGCTCATGCTCGGCCGGTGGGACCGAGCGCTGATGGATTTGGACGGCGCCCTGCGGCGCAATCCGACGGACCGGGAGGCCTGGCTTTGGCGGGCCCAGGCCAAGGAGCGGCTGGGGGACCGCCGGGGAGCCCTCCAGGATGTCGCGCGCTTGCAGACATTCCCTTCCCGCGACATGAGCAACCAGATTGACGAGCTCCGAGATCGCCTCACGCCACGGCGCCGCCGACAGATCCGCGCCGACCCCGCCCCTCATCCCCCCGGGGCCGCCGGCTCGAAGAGCGCCGGGGCCAACGCGCGCGCCCGGTCAAGGTAGGGACGAGCCCGCGCCCCCTTGCCGTCCCGATCGAGACAGACCCCCAGCCCGATCAGGGCCCAGACGGCGTTGGGATCGATGGAGAGGGCGGCTTCATAGGCGGCCTGGGCCTGGCCGCATCGACCCGTCTCGCATAGCGCTCGTCCGAGCCAACTCTGGGCCTCCGCCAATTCCGGCAGTTCCCGCGCCGCCCGGCGCAGATCCGGGAGGGCCCGCCCCGCCTGGCCGCGGGCCAGGAGAAGCTCGCCGCGCCAGGCCCGCGCCCAAGAGGCCGAGGGATCGAGCCGCACCGCGGCGTCGAGGTCGGCGCGCGCCTCTTCCCAGCGCTCGAACTTCCGGTGGATTCCCCCCCGCCAAGCGAAGACCCAGCAGTATTTTGGATCGTCGCTCACCCCGGCCGGAGCGGCGCCGAGTATGTCGTAGGCGCACGAACAGTTGCCGTCGATCCGCACGGCCGCGCTGACGTCGGCCCACCCGCCCTTCAAGTCGCCGAGCTCTCGAATCACCTCGCCGCGGAGAGCCACGGCCCAGGCGCAGGTGGGCTCGAGTTCCACGGCCCTGGTGAGCGCCTGCCTCGCCTCCTCGAGACGTCCGAGTTTCCTCAAAATGTCCCCGCGCCAGGCCTGGGCCTTGGCGTCCCGCGGATCGATCCGCGACGCCTCCAGGGTGTCGCGCAGGGCGGACTCGAGCTGTCCGGACTGGCGGCGCGCCTTTGCCCGCACGACGTATGCCCAAGCCCATCGCGGGTCGTGCTTGAGGGCCGCGTCGGCGGCCGAGACCGCCGGCGCGAAGCGCCCGAGATTGCGCAGGGCCTCGCTGCGCAGGACCTGCGCCGAGGCGGCCTCGCAGTCCGGAAGTTTGAGCGCCGCCTCCGCGTCGGCGAGCGCCCCCGAGAAGTCGCAGGCGGTCCTCCGCCCGACGCCGCGTCCGAGTATCGAGCGGGCGTCGCCCCCGCGCAGGCGCACGATCGCGTCAAGATCGGCCACCTGCAGGTCGTAGCGGCCGCGACAGCGGTGTGCCTCCGCGCGCGCGCGCAGGGCGTCCTCATCGCGTGGATCGGCCTTGAGGGCCTCATCGAGCAGGCCGGCGGCCTCATCATGGCGGCCCTCCCGCGAAAAAACTCCCGCTCGTTCCACCAAGCCGCCCAAGCCCCCCGCGCGGCCGCGGCGCCCGGGCGGGGCGGCCGCCCCGCGGCGCGCCTCCGCGATCTCCGGGCCGGTGAGCGCGGCGCGGTCGCGCAGGGCCGCCTTGAACCGGAGGGCCGCCTCGACGGGCGACTCCTCACGAAGGAGACGCCCGTAGAGAAAATGGCCGCGCCCCGCCTCGGGACGCAGGCGGAGGGCCGCATCGAGGTCGGCCTGCGCGCCTCGGGAGTCCTTCAAGGCCAGGCGCGTCTCGCCCCGCCGGAGCAGGGCCTCGACATTGCGAGGATCAAGCTCGATCGCCCGTTCCAGCGAGCCCAGGGCCTCGCGAAATTTTCCCAGGCTCATCTCCGCCTCGCCCTTCCATTGGTGAATCCAGGCGGCCTTGGGATCGAGCCCGGAGGCGCGTTTGAGGTCCGAGAGCGCCGCGGCGAAGCGGCCCTTCTGCTGGTGGAGCCGGCCGCGCCAGGCCCAGGCGTTGGCGTAGCGGCGGTCCGCGCGGATGGCCCGGTCGAGCTCACGCCGAGCCTCCGTCAGGCGACCCAAACTCTCCAGGGCGCGCGCCCTCCACGCCATGGCCCAGGCGAAGCCCGGCCGGGCCCGGCTCGCCCGCCGCAGATCCGCCTCGGCGCCGGCCCAATCCTTCTGCCGGATGCGGATGTCGCCCTTCCAGGCCCAGGCTCGGGCGTTGCGAGGGTCGCGCCGGAGTTCGACGTCGAGCTCCTTGAGCGCGCCCGAAAAGCCGCTCGGCTTGGAGCACCAGGCGTACTTGGGATCCAACCGGCAGGCCGCCTCGAGCGCCGCGAGCGCCTCCGAGGTGCGTCCGAGCGCCCGCAAGGCCAGCGAGCGCTCGTGCAGGGTCCAGCCGTAGTTGGGCTCCAACCGCGCGGCGAGCTCGAGGTCGGGGAGCGCCTCCTCGGCTCTCCCCAATTCCCGCAGGGCCCCGCCCCGCCAGGCGTAGCCGAATTCGTAATCCGGGTCGAGCGCCAGACCGCGGTCGAACTCCGGCAGGCTTTCCTGGAGCCGGCCCAGGCGGCGCAGGATCTCGCCATGCCAGACATGAATCCACCCGCACTTGGGCGCGAGCTCAACGGCCCGGCCGATGGATTTGAGAGCGCTCTCCGCCGCCCGGCTGGTCAGTTGGGCGCGGCCCAGATAGGCCCAGCCCCAAGCGCATTGCGGCGCCAGGGAGAGGGCGGTTTCGAAATCCCGCATCGCGCCGGTAAAATCGTTGACCTCCGGCGAGCGCCGGCAATCGCCGCGAAACAGGTAGAGCCAGTAATCCTTTGGATTCTTCGCCAAATAGTCGTCGGCCGCCCGGGCCTGCACCGCCAACAGGGGGCTCCCCTCCGGCAGGACCACCCGGAACTGCCCGGAGCCTTCGTCGCGAAGCACCGCCTCCTCGGAGTCGGCGACGAAACCCTCTTGGTCGCCCAGCTTGAGGCGCAGGCGGCAGCGCTGGCGGTAAAGCCAGCCCTGGGGATCGATGCCGATCGCGGCGCCGGCATGGCGCAGGGCCTCGGCCGGGGATTGCAGGAGGTTGTGCGCCTGCATCAGAGCCGTGTGCGCCAGGAATGCGTCGGGGCGCGACCCTTGGGCCGCGCGCTCAAGATCCTTGATCACGCCGCGGGATGATTTCGGAAAGTCCTTTTCCCCGATCGCCAGGACCCGCGCCGACCGCAGCACCCGCCAGAGGCCGCGGCCCGGCTCTAGCTCAACGGCCCGCTCGATCCCATCTCCCGGGCCTTCCTCCAATTCCCACGCCCAGGCCCGGGCCGGGGCATGGCGGGGATCAAGCGTCATGGCGCGGCCGAAGGCGCGCCGAGCCTCGGCCCGGCGGTCGAGCACGCGCAAAGCCCGGCCCCGCAGGCACCACCCCGCCGCGTCCGACGGAGAAGGCCCCCCGGCCAGGGCGGCGTAACGCGCCGCGTTCATGATCGCGTGGCGCCGCAGTCCGTAGCGCGAGGAGCGGCCCAAATCGAGAATGCCGGAGAAATCCTTGACGACGTTCTCGTGGGAGTCGGGCGGTTCAGCGGCCATGGGGGTGCCGGCACTCGCGGGCCGCCCGCCCCGCCAGGGGCGGAACGTAGAGGATGCGGCTCGAATCAAAATCCGGGAAGCGGCTCGCGAACTCACCCAGGCGCACTCCCTCGGGATCGCCGTCGTACTGCGGGCCAAAGACCAATCCCCCGTGACCCGGCGGATAAAAGCGGAGCAGGGATCGTTCGAAGCGGCGCAGTTGCGGGGTCCGGAGCTGGTCGTAGAAATACACGAGCAGGGGATGCTCGGTGTTCATCGTACGCGCCCGTTCCACCGCCGAACGGTCGAAAACCTGCACGCCCGAAATCTCCTGGCCGAGGGACTGGCCGGTGCGCGCCAGCAGAACGTCGATGGAGGAAACCGCGGCGAAGGTCTCGCAGGGCAAGCCCAGGCGCGCGCACGCGCGCACCAGCAGCGTTCCGAGCAGGCCAAAGACCAGCGGATGGCCCCGCGTCACGAAACCGACACGGCGGCCGCGCTTGAGGTCGGCGAGCATGCGCGCGACCCCGCGCGCGTGATCGTGGCGGGTGTCGAGCCGGGTCGGGATGATTTTCGGGCAAAACCCCGCCAGGAATTCCCTGATCTCGGCGCCCGAGAGGTTGTTGTAGATCACCTCGCACCGGCCCAAGGCGTGCAGGACCTCCACCGTCGCCGTGTAGGGAGGAAACAGGCCCAACCCGCAGAGAAAAAGGCGGGGTCCGCCGCCCGAATTGACCCGGTCCATGGGAAACCTCCGTGAGAACTCCTGATCCGCGACGTTCGCCACGGTCCAATAAAACCGG
>CAYJXJ010000054.1:0-25190 GCA_964374095.1 uncultured Elusimicrobia bacterium | reverse complement strand
TGATTCTTAGGCGAATTCCCCTCCGTGGAAAATCAGGCTAGCGGTTGTAGCGGGACGCAGTATTTGAACCGAAACCGATTGTCTCTTCCCGCAGTCTTTTCCACGAGTTGATCGAAGTGGGGTTGCTCGTTCGCGAGAAAACGCCGGCCGTGCGTAGCCTCGCCAGAGGCGGAGCGCGGCCGGCGCTACCGTTTCGCTTTGGCCAGCGCCTCGTCTCGCTGTTCGGTGAGTAACGTGACCAGCTCTTGACCGAAGTCTCCAGGCTTCCGGCTTATCATTTCCAGCGTCATCGAGAATTCCGTCGCCGCCTCCTGAAACCGGCCCTGGGCTTGCCGCACCGCCGCCAGCCGTTCATGGCCGTCGATCACCTCGGGATATTCGAGCAAGAGCTTCCGGCAGAGCTTCTCCGCTTCCTCATAATTGCGCGCCGCGATTTGGTCGAGCACGCTGTTGCTGAGCTTGTCGAGATCCGTTTCTATCGGCGTGACTTTCATTGGCACCTCCGCGAAATAGTTGCAATGATATCGTGCCATGAAACACATGCCCTTCGCAACACTGCTGAAGCTGCTGACTCTGGCCTGCCTCAAGCCGGATCGCTGCCCTTATTGCCCCGCCGATGCGCCGGCGCATTGGATCATTCACGGAAGCTATGAGCGCTACGCCGGCGATCCCGACCCGTTGAGCAAGGTCGATGTCACTCGACACTTCTGCAAGGTGGTGGGGCGGACCTTTTCGCTGCCGCCTGACGCGCTCTTGCCCTATTGCAGACTCAAGACGTGCTTGGTCCTCCAGTTGTTGCACGCGCTGCTCGTCGAAAGCCTGGGCGTAAGAACGTTGGCCCGGCGCTTCGGCGTGGGGCGCGGGGCGCTGCGGTACTTTAGGGTGCGCTTTCTGCGCACGCTGGCGAAGCTGCGTTTTCCCTGGCATGAAGGCGCGCTCGACGCGGCGGGCTTCCTGGCCTCGTTGTCGCGCCAAGGCGCGGCCGCGGTCGCCGAGCTCTTCCGAAGCTGGAAGCAGCAAGAGCCGAAGCTCTCCATCGTCGGCATCTACCTCCGATAATTCGAGGTCGACGCGGACGCAACGGGCAACGCGGCGGCCGGGGTGCGCCCGAACTCATCCTGGGAGCCCCGGAGGCGGTCCCGAACCGCGTTCAGATCGATTGCGCCCTTGCCAAGACGTTGACGCCCCGGCCGCCGGCGGTTTTTTCCCGCTTTCTGCGTCCGCATGGCGCGCTCGCGTTCGCGCTTCGCCGCATCACCCACACAATTCAGCCATTGGCGGACGCAACGCCCTCGGCTATCCTTGCCGTGTGGAGGTGTAGCCCATGAAAACCCATCCTGTTTCCGAACTTGCCCTCTGGCGCTTCTCGCTCATCGCGCCACTGCTTCACCGTGCCCCGGGCGTCTCCAGCACCGAAATGGCCCGACAGCTCGCCACGGAGGTCAAATCCGCTCCCGACGGC
The DNA here is from genome assembly GCA_964374095.1 of uncultured Elusimicrobia bacterium. GTDB lineage: Bacteria > Elusimicrobiota > Elusimicrobia > UBA1565 > UBA9628 > CAYJXJ01. The sequence goes on along the minus strand of CAYJXJ010000054.1, from coordinate 23,728 downwards.
GCCCCGGTCATCCTTTGCCACGAAACTCTCCTGGGCTGGCTTCGCCGTTATCGCCTGGGCGGCTTGGAGGCGCTTGACAACAAGACCCGCCGCGATCGCGGGTTGCCGCGCGCCGTGGACGCCGCCACCGCCGCGCGCGCCGTCGAACTGGCCGGCGAGCATCCCGATTGGACCATCAAGGCCGTCCACCGCCACCTGCAGCGCGAGCTCGCGCGCTCCGTCCCCGTCAAGCCCCTCTATCGCCTGCTCAAGGGACGCAAGCGCCTGGCCGACAAAGAAGCCTTCCGGCGCAGGCCCGTCGGCATTCCCCAGGTCCTCTGGCTGGCCGATACCATGCACGGCCCGGACATCTACGGCCCAGGCCGCAAGAAGCGCAAGAGCTTTCTCATCGCCATCCTCGACGACGCCTCGCGCGCCATCATGGCCGCGGCCTTCACCCTCGGCGACAACGTACTCGCCCTGATGCCCGTGCTTCGCCAGGCCCTCCTGGCCCGCGGCCTGCCGCATCGCCTCATCGCCGACAACGGCCCCAACTACCGCTCCCGCGTCCTGCGCACCGCCTGCGCCCGCCTCGGCATTCATCTCGTTCATGCCGTGCCCTATCAGCCGACTTACAAGGCACGTCTCGAGCGATTTTTCCTCACCACACGTTTTCAGCTCATCCCCAGACTGCCCAAGTCCCCGACCCTCGATCAGCTCCAGACGCAATTGGCTCGCTTCCTCGCCGAGTACCACGACGCGCCCCACGCCTCCCTTGCAGGCTGTGAGACTTTAGCTGCGAGCAGCCAGTCGGTTTTGCTCGTCGGGCGAAAGGGTGGGGGGGAGATCAGAAGGGTGCGGGTCAAACAACCTTGGATAACTACAACTACTTAGGCGAATTCCCCTCCGTGGAAAATCAGGCTAGGGCAGGAATTCGTTGTCCAAGACCGGCGGGGTCCGGGGGGCGGGCTCAGGGGCCGCTTTGGGGGCGTCTCCCCAGTCATGACCCTTCCCTGGACCGGCGATGGCCCGCAGCTGGTCGGCCGCCTTCTTGACGGGCTTGCGGCGTCCAGCGCGTCCCGCGGGCAGCAGCTTGGGGTGGGTCTTGAGGGCTTCCGGGCCCTGCGCCGCGGGTTCTAGAGAGGGCTTGCCGGTCAAAGGCGCCAGATCAGGCGATTTCAACTCCAGGGTCTGGCCGCTGGGCAGGAGCACGGCCGTGCGCAGCCCACCGTCCTGATCCTTGACCTGGCGCTGCAGGATCTCGCGGGTCAAGGGGTCCTGACTGAATAGCGCGGTTTGGGAATGGACCGGGGGCAGCAGGGGGGCTTCGGCGGCCAGGGTGGGGCGGGCCAAGGCGGCCAACGCGAAGGCGACGAGGGGGAGGGGAAGCTTCATGGCCGCTGCCTGTCGAGCATACTATAGCTCCGGGGCGGCAATACCCGTAAGAGGCCTAAGACCTAGGGATTGGTGGGACTGATGGCCCGCGGCGGGCCTACAACGCCGGCGCTCCCCCGGCTTCCCTCTTTAGACAAGCGGTCTCGAGGGCCTCGCATTTGCGCGGCAATCCATCGACACTGCCCGCGGATTCCGATCGGCTTCCATCGAAGAATCCACTGACCATTGACAGGACCCAGGGGGGAACGGCACTGTCTCCGGCCGTCCCGCCGGATTCCAAATTGACTTTCTTGAATATGGTCTTAGCTGTGTTGGCCTGGTCCACCACCGCGGTTCCCGAGGCCATCCCTCCCCCGCGCCTCGCGCGCGCCAGGGCGACGCCGTTGTTGATGTCCAGGGACGCATCGACGTCGGGGTTCGTGACCTGCGTGGTCAAGCCGAGGTTGTCGCCCGGCGCAACTTCGGGATGGCGGCTCGAGTTTGGGTCGCCCGCGGGGGTCCGGGCGTTGACCACCGCCCACGAAAGATCGTCCACGCATGCGGGTCCGCAAGCGTCGTCGCCGGGCGGATTCACGTCGGCGTTCGCCGTCACCGAACCGGAACGCGAAGCAGGGGGATCGGACTGCGACGGATCACGGCCGGGGGCATTCTGTTTTTCCAGAGCATCCTGTGTTTTCTTGGCCTCCGCGGCGAGCTTGTTCTTTTCTTCGATCTGCTTCTTGAGTTCCGTCATGAGGCCATCCAACTGCGGGGGCGCTTTGGCTGGGTTGAAGGGGAGGCTGCAGGAGAGTGGACCGCATAAGGATATCCTGCCGTCGCTGAAGGTTGTGATGGTGGTGTTGGCGGGCAGGTTCGCGCCCTCCTTAGCGAGGTCCGTCCAGGCTTTGGCCCGCTCCTTGGCGGCCAAAGCTTCCCTGACCGCCTCGGAGGCCCCGAGCCCGGCTCCGGCGGCCGCTCCGGCGGCTGCCCCCGAGGCCTGGGCCGCGACGATCCCCTCGGCGGCATTGGTCCCGGGGAGCGGCGTCCCGGCCGCCGCCAGAGTAGGATCGAGCGGGGCCTTGGCGCCGCAGTATTCCGGGGGGCATGGGGGGCCGTACACGAGGTTAGGGGAAATCTCGCTCGGTTGGTCGCCGCCGGCCGCTCCGGCTTCGGGGGTCCCCTCCGGGGCCGCCGGCTCCTCCGGGACCGCGGGCTCGTCGCCGATGCAGCTCATGTTGACTCCGCAAACTCCGCTGTAATAATAATCATCCGGCGGGATGTAGACGCCGGCCTGGAGCGGGGACCCAAACCCCGCTCCCGCCAAAATCGCCGCCGCGAGCATCGCTTTCATCGCTGTCGCGCTCCCTTCTGCCCTAAGTATAGCCCCGGCCCATGGTTTTGCCATAGGTCTAAAGGCCTAGACGTCCATGGGTCGAAGGTCCTACTGTCAAGGGGGGGCGGCCCGCGCGGCTGAATAATCGGCGCCGGAGCCGGTTGCAGGCCGGGGGCGCATTTTATACTATTCCCCGCCCATGATTCGCTTCGGCACATCGGGATGGCGCGGCATCATCTCGGACGACTTCAATTTTCAGAACGTCCGCCGGGTCGCGCACACCTTGTCGCGCTACGTCAAGGAGAACCCGGAATTCGGCTTCTCCAGTTCCGATTACCACGCCGTCGTCGGCGAATCCAAGGCCGCGGTGCCCGTCGTGGTCATCGGCTACGACACGCGATTTCTCTCCGAGGAATTCGCCCATGAGGCCGCCGCGGTCCTGGCCTCGGACGGGGTCAAGGCGATCGTATCCAAGGGAGACCTCCCCACCCCCGCGGTGTGCCACGCGGTGCGGACCCGCAAGGCCGTGGGCGGGATCATGATCACCGCCTCGCACAACCCCGGGCCCTACAACGGGCTGAAGTGGATGCCTTTCTGGGGGGGAGCCGCGATCCCCACGATCACCGATGACATCGAGCGCCGCCTGGAACTCCTGGGCAACCATCCGATACGGACCATGGCGCTGGACCGCTCGCTCAAGGAGTCGTGGATCGTGGAGGAAGATTTTCGGCCCGAGTACTTCGAGAGACTGGCGTCTTTGCTCGACGTCAAGGCGATCCGCGCCGCGCGCCTCAAGATCGGCGTGGACGCCATGCACGGTTCGGCGCGCCACTACCTGCGCCCCTTCCTCGAGAAGATCGGGTTGGAGGTCGTGGGGCTTCACGAGGAGCGCGACGTCCTATTCGGCGGGCGGGCTCCGGAGCCGTGTCCCGAGAGCCTCCCGGAACTCAAGGCCGCGATGTCGCGCCACCGCTTGTCGCTGGGTCTGGCCTGCGACGGGGACGGCGATCGATTCGGGGTCCTCGACGCGGGCGGGGAATGGATCTCGGCGAACGATTGCCTGGGCCTGGCCTTCGAGCACCTGGTGTCCAACCGCGGGCTCAAGGGCAAGGTGGCCCGGAGCCTGATGACGTCGCATTTCGTCGACGCCGTGGCGAAATCCCACGGGCTGGAGACCCGCGAGACTCCGGTCGGTTTCAAGTTCATCGGGGAGCTCCTGCGCACCGGGCAATTCCTGCTCGGTGGGGAGGAGTCGGGCGGGCTTTCGATCCGCGGGCACGTTCCCGAGAAAGACGGGGTCCTCGCCTGCCTCCTCATGCTTGAACTCGTCGCCATGGAGCGGGCTCCCCTCGTTAAGATTCGGGAGCGCCTCTTCAAGAAGCTCGGGGCGTTCCATAACTCGCGAATCAACGTTCGGCTGGAGCGCGGGCGCCAGGTCATCGAACTCGAGGAGCGGTTGCGCGTCCACCCGCCCCTGGATTTGGCCGGAGTTTCGGTCTGGCGGATCGACCAATCCGACGGCTTCAAATTCATCCTTCGCGACGGTTCCTGGCTGGGGCTGCGCTCCTCGGGGACGGAGCCGGTCTTCCGTCTCTATGCCGAGGGACCCAGCCCCCAGCGCCTTGACGCCCTGCTCACCGCGGGCCGAAGATTCCTGGAGGGGAAGCGCTGATGGCGAGGATCAAATCCCTGAGGGCCTGGGAGATACTTGATTCCAGGGGGTTTCCCACGGTCGAAGCCGAGGCCCTCCTCGCCGACGGGGCGGTAGGCCGGGCCGCGGTGCCCAGCGGGGCGTCGACCGGCGAGCACGAGGCCCTGGAACGGCGCGACGCGGACAAGGCCCGCTTCGGGGGCAAGGGCGTCCTTAAGGCGGTCGCCGCGGTCCAAGGCGAGATCGCCGCCCTGCTGGCGGGCAAGGAAGCCGGCGACCAAGCCGCTCTCGATGCAGCCATGATCGCCTGTGACGGGACTCCCCACAAGGGACGCTTGGGCGCCAACGCCCTCCTCGCCGCCTCCTTGGCGGTCTCCCGGGCCGCCGCGGCCTCGGCGGGCCTTCCCCTGTACCGGTATCTAAGGAAGGCCTTCGGCATCCCGGCGGGGGGGTGGTCCCTGCCCGTCCCGATGCTCAACGTCATCAACGGCGGCAAGCACGCCGACAGCGGGCTCGACGTTCAGGAGTTCATGGTGGTGCCGACCGGCGCTCCGACGTTCCGGGAGGCCCTGCGCGCCGGCGCCGAAGTCTATCAGGTTTTGAAGTCCCTCCTGGCGCGGCGCGGTCTCGCCGTATCCGTGGGGGACGAGGGGGGCTTCGCCCCCCGCATCCAAGGCCATGACGCGGCGCTCGACATCCTGGTGTCGGCCATCCGCGATGCGGGACACGCGGGGCGCGTCGACCTGGCCTTGGACGCGGCGGCGAGCGAATTCCATCGCGACGGGGCCTATCAATTCGAGGGCAAGGCGTTCTCCTCGGAGGCCATGGGCCGGGTCTACGAGGGTTGGGTGGGGCGGCTGCCGATGATTTCGATCGAAGATCCGCTCGATGAGGATGATTGGAGCGGCTGGAAGGCGCTGACCTCCTCTCTGGGGGGGCGCGTCCGGATCGTCGGAGACGATCTCTTCGTCACCAACCGCTCGCGCCTGGCGCGCGGCATTCGCGAGGGCGCGGCCAACGCGATCCTCATTAAGCTCAATCAAATCGGGACGCTCACGGAGACGGTCCGCGCGGTCCAGGACGCCGGCCGGGCCGGATTTAAGGCCATCATTTCCCATCGCTCGGGCGAGACCGAGGATTCCTACATCGCCGACCTCAGCGTGGCCCTGGGAGCCGGAGCGATCAAAACCGGCGCCCCCTGCCGTTCGGAACGGTTGTGCAAGTACAATCAACTCCTTCGGATCGAGGCCGAGCTCAAGGAGCCCGGCTACGCCGGGAAAGCCGCCTTCTCCGGCGCCGCGTCCTCCGCGGGCGTGCCCTCCCGGAATAAAGGAGGGGGGCGGTTCCCTCTCGGCAAGAAGATGCCGGTGAAAGGCTCCTAGATGAGCGGATTGGAAGGCGCGTCGTTCCTCATCCGCAACCGCGCGCGGCTGCTGGTCTCGGGACTCGTCCTGGCCGTTTTGTTCGGGAATCAGGGTTTTCGCAGCTTGGCCCGGAACTGGCTGGAGCTGCGCCACCTGCGGCGGGAGATCGCCGCCCTGGAGCGGGAGCAGGCGCTGCTCGATCGCCGGCTCGCGACCCTTCGCGACAGCGATCTGGCGATGGAGAAGGAGGCGCGGCGGATCGGCTTCGTGCGTCCCGGCGAGCTCGAGTACCGATTCCCGCCGCCCGAGACCGAGACCCACTGAGTGTTTCCCCTCCTCTTCGAGTGGGGTCCGCTGCGCCTGCACTCCTGGGGGTTCCTGGTGGCTCTCGGCGGAATGCTCTCCTGCGGTTGGATGTTCTCGCGGCGCGAGGGCATGGGCCTCAAGCGCGAGGAGCATTACTGGCTTCTCGTCAACCTCATCCTGGTCTGCGGCTTCGTCGGGGGACGGCTGCTATTCATCGCCGAGTACGTGCCCTGGGGTTCGGCGGGATTCTGGGATTCCTTGGCGTCCCGGGGGACCGGATTCTCGGTTCTCGGCGCCTTCGCATTCGTGGTCGCCGGCTTATGGGTGTTTTCGAGGCGGGTGTCCGTCCCGTTCCTTCCGGTCCTCGACCACTTCTGCGTCACGCTGCCGTTCTGGCACGCGGTCGGGCGGGGGGGGTGCTTTTTGGCGGGCTGCTGCCAAGGCCGGCCGACCGACGCGGCTTGGGCGGTGACCTTTACCCATCCGCGCTCGCTGGTCCCCCCGGAGTTCCTGGGAAGGCCGCTTCATCCCGCCCAACTCTACGAGTTGGCGGCCGATCTGGTCCTGGGCTTGGCGCTTTATTTGGGACTGTGGCGCCGGTACGAACGCGGGGCTCTGCCGCCGGGCGTCGTTTCCGGCGCCTACATCATCGCCGCCGCTTTCCTCAGATTCGGCCTCGAGCGGTTCCGCGGCGATACCGTGGCTTCCGGCGTGCTGGGCTTGAGCGTCGCCCAGCTTCTGAGCCTCGGGTATGTGGTCTTCGCCGGTTTGATCCTGCGTCAGGCTTGGAGCCAATCCCATGCGGCCCGTCCTGATTGACCTCGGGTTCTGGCAGGTTCCGAGCTACGGGGTCCTGTTGGCCGGCGGCTACCTTGCGGCCATCCTGTGGGTGAAGGCGCGCCGCGCGGAACTGGGGCTTTCCGAGGCTGCCTTCTGGAACCTAATCTACGCCCTGTTCGCCGGCGCCCTGGCGGGCGGCAAGCTCGTCTTCCTGCTGGTGGAATGGCGCGCCCTGCTCGACGGGCGGCTGCGCCTCTTCGCGGATTTCCGCTATGGCTTCGTCTTTTACGGGGGGGTGTTGGGATCCGTCGCCGCCTGCTGGTGGCTGCGGCGGGGACTTCCCCTCGGCTTCCTCGGGACCGCGGACTATTTCGGCGTGGCTTTGCCTCTGGGACACGCGCTGGGGCGTTTCGGCTGCCTGGCGGCGGGCTGTTGTCACGGCCGGCCCACGTCCCTGCCGTGGGGGGTGGTTTCGGGCGGGCATCCCGCCAGTTCGACGCCCGACCCGCTCTGGGGAATTCCCCTGCACCCGGCCCCGCTCTACGAGTCCGCGGCCAATGTCCTCATCGCGCTGTGGGTTTGGCGGCGGGTGCTGCCCCGGGTCCGCTCGGGCGTCCTGCGGCCGGGCGGCGCGGGACTCGCCTATGTCGTCCTTTACGCGGCCGCGCGCTTCGGCGTCGAATTCTTCCGGGCCGACGACCGCGGCATGGCGTGGGGGCTTTCGGTCTCGCAATGGGTTTCTTTGGGCATCCTGACGGGCGCGGCCGCCGGTCTGGGCCTGTCGAGGATTCGGCGCGCCGTGCCTTCATGAGTCAAGACACCCGGGTCTGGAACGTGCCTCCGGAGAGCCTGGAGAGAGAACGGGTGGATCAGTTCTTGGCCCGCGAGAGTGGTCTCTCGCGTTCGCATGTCCGGTCGCTCATCGAGAGGGGGCTGGCGCGCGTCGATGGGCGCCGCGTGGCGGCGGACCACCGCCTGCGGGGAGGGGCGCGGGTGGAGCTGGACGCCCCCGCCAAAGCCGTCGGCCGGCCGTCGCTGAAGGACCGCATACTCCACGAGGACCACGACCTGCTCGTCCTCGACAAACCCGCGGGCCTTCTCATGCATCCCTTGGGCGACAGCTGGCTGCGCGACCCCGCGGCCCTGGCCGGCGAGGAAAACTTGGCGGCTCGGCTCTGGGATCAGTTCCGCTCCATCCGCGTCGGCCGGGTCCCGCGCTGCGGGATCGTCCACCGCTTGGATCGGCAAACCAGCGGGGTGCTCCTGGTCGCCAAATCCCAGGCCGCCTATGAGGCGCTCACGGGGGCGTTCAAGGCTCGGGAAGTCGAAAAAACTTACCGTGCCGTGGTCGCGGGATGCCCGCTCCGCGACCGTTCCGCGGTCGACGCGCCGGTCGGGCGCAAGCCCCGCCGGCGCCTGGTGACCGTCACCGACTTCGGCAAGCCCGCCCAGACCGAGGTGACGGTGATCGCGCGCGCTCCCGGCGCGGCCCTCATCGAGGCGCGCCCGAAGACCGGCCGGACGCACCAGATACGCGCCCACTTGGCCCATCTCGGTCATCCGGTCGCGGGAGATCCCGAGTTCAAGGCGGGCCTTCCGCCTCCCCCGCGGCTCATGCTCCACGCGTGGCGCATAGAACTCAAGCATCCGCGCTCGGGCCGGCCGTGCGCCTTTACCGCGGGGGCGCCCCGGGATTTCCGGGATTACTGGGAGTCCCTGCGCCGGGCGGAAACCAACTCGTAGATTCGGGTCCCTTCGCGGTCGTTCCGATAGGCGGGCCGCATGATTTCGGAGTCTTTGAATTTCGGCAGAAGTTCCTCCCGGTATTCTTGGAGGCCGGGCGGGACGTAGCCCCCGGGGCTGAACCTGGTCTCCTGATAAATCCAATAGAGGTTGCTCTTTTGCGCGAGGGCCGTCCGCTCCTTCCAATTCTTCACCGAAAGGTCCGGAGGCAGGGCGCGTCCTCCGGTGAAAAGGAGGACGGCGTTGTAGCGAAGGCTCTCGATGCCTTCGCCCGCAGGAACGTTTGCCCGAATCCAGGCCATGGTCTCCGGCTGAAACGCGCGGGGCCGTGCCAGCGAAGCCCTCGCGATGCCCAGATCGGTCCACGCCATCCACGCCATGGCCGCGGCGAGCGCGCCGGTGAGGAGACGTGGAGGGGGCGAGGGCATCGCCCCCACGATGAAGATCCACAGCCAAGGAAGGATGAGCAGGACATGCCGGGGGTTGGCGGCGGGCCAAGAAAGGTGGAGTAGGACGACGCTCCCGGCGAGGATGGCCCCGAGGACCGCCAAATCGCGCTCGGCTCGTTGCCGGATCAAGGCCCGGGCCCCGGCGGCGGCGACGGCCAGGACCAACCCGGGCAGCATTCCCCAACCCTCGCCCAGGCCCAGCATTCCCCATCCGACCCAGGTTCGGAGAAGCCCCAACGAGCGTTCCCCCGCCGCCGGGAACAATGCCCCCATCTGCTCGAGCCAATGGTCCGCGTAGGCGGTCGGAGTCCCCGCCGCGAATTGATTGCGGGCCAGCCAGCAGGCCAGGGGAGCCAACGCCAGGACCCACACCCGACGGGAGCGATTCCCTATCGTGACGAGGGCCAGCGCCGCCGGAACCAGGGCTCCTTGGGGGCGCATCAGGGGAGCCGCGGCGGCCGCGGCCCAAGCCGCCTTGAACCATAAGGACTTCCGATCCGCCGCGCCTCCGACAAAGGCGAGCAGGCCCAGGGCCATGAGGGCGATGTCGGGGAGCACGAGGCCGGCATGCTGGACCAACGCCGGAGAGAGGGCGGTCAGGGCGGTCGCGGCGGCCGCCCGCGCGGGGGAGAGAAGGCGGCCGGCGGCGATCCACACCAGCCACAACGCGGCGACGGCGAATGCCAGAGGCAGCAGCCGAAGCAGCCCGTAGTTCTCCCCGGTCAGCCACACCGGCAGCATGAGGCAGGCGGGAAGCCCCGGGAACGGGTCCGTGATCGGGATGCCCGCATGATCGGGGAGCGCGAACGCCCCGTGGCGCAGGGACTTCGCCAGCAGGATGTAGACGGCGTCATCCTCGATGAGGCCGGGCGGATTGCCCGCGGAGGCGGCAATGTGGAGGGCCGCGGCGATGGCCGCGCCTCCCGCGCCCACGGCCGCTTTCGACCTCATCGGGGTCCGACCCCGCAAACCAGGGACGGCTCGAGCCTGCGAGCGCGGGCGACCAGCCCTTGAACGGCGGCGGCCGGCTCGCCCGCGGCGCCGGCGCGTTCCGCGGCCCGGCAGAGACGGTAGGCCTCCACGAAGCGGCCGGGGGACGGGTGGGCGATTCGGACCACCCAGGTCCCTTCGCCGGGGTCCCCGTGTAGGCGGCGGACGCGGGGGGAGTCCTCGACCCACTGGCGCAAGGTCGGTTCGGTCATGAAGGGAACCTGCGGGTAGGAGAATTCCCCGGACTGAAGCTCGGAGCTCGCCAGAACGTATTCCACCTTGTCCTCCAAGGCTGCCGCGAGCCATTCGGGGCCGTCGCGCAAGTTGAATCGCGGCGGGGAGCTCGGCCGTCCGGTCAAGAGGGTGAGGGAGTGAGACATCATGCTTTGGAAGCGCGCCGTCGGAGGCGTATGGCGCCGGATCCACTCCATCGTGCGCGGCTGATAGGCGGCCCGGGGGGAGATGGCCTTGGCGGCGTAGGCGATGTCGTGCCTCAATACCGACAGGAGGATGAGCGCCAGCAGTCCCCGGGCGAGGGGACGTCCGCGCTCCGAGAGCTTCGCCAAGGAGGCCGCGAGAAATATCCACGCCGCGGGAAGCAGCGGGATCACGTACCGGGGCTCGGTGAGCGGCCAGGTCGCGTGAAGGCATAAGACAAGGACCGCGTGGGCCGCCAGCACGAAGGCGGCGGCATCCTCGCGGGGCTTGAGAATCCTGGCCGCGCCCCAGGAGCAGGCCGCGAGCACCGCCAAGCCCGCGACGGCCCGCGGCGCCTGGCCCCACCCGAGGCCGAGCAGTCCCTCTCCGAACACCGAGGCCGAAAACGCCGCGGCGTGGCGCGCCTGGGAGCCTAGGTCCCAGAACATGAAGAGCTGGGAGCGCCAGTTGGACAGGTAATCCGTCGCGGAGCCGGCGAGAAGGCGATTGCGCAGGAGCCAGGCCCCCACGGGGAGGAGCGCGCCCGTCCCGAAGGCGGCCCCGGCAGCGGCTCCGCGCGCGCGCCACACCGCCGCGGCCAGGCAGGCGGCGAGGAGTATTCCTTGCGGGCGGATCAGGCCCGCGAGCGCGGCCCCCGCGGCGAGGGCGGCCAATCGCCGGGGCGTCGTTGCCCGCGGAAGGCCCTCGATTAGAAGGAGGCCCAAGGCCATGGCCGCGAAATCGGGAATCACGATGCCCGAGAGTCCCACCAGCACGGGGTTGAACGCCAGCCCCAGCGCGGGGACCCAAGCCCACTCGGCCGGCAGGAGCCGGCTGCCGATGCGCCAGGCGAGGTAGATGGAGACCGCCACGCATAGCGGGCCGAGGACCTGGAGGCAGTGCCATCGCGGTTCGACGATCCAAGCCGGGAGGAGCAGCAGGGCCGGGAAGCCCGGGAGCGGGTCGGTCGCGGGATTCCCGTCGGGCAGGACGAATGCCCCGGCCCGGAGGGATTTGGCGAGGAGGATGAAGAGGGCGTCGTCATTGAAGGAGCCGACGGGGTGGCGCAGCGCGGCCGCCGCGTGGATCAGCGCGGCGATGGATAATCCCGCGCCCGCGGCCAGGCGCCCGAAGCGGCGAGGCGCGTGCGGCTGCGGCGCGGGCGTCGGCATGGGTGGGATTCTATAACTTTGGTTCCCGGCGCATGAGCGCGCTTGCCCGCGAGGTGGCCTTGTGGGTATAATGGAGTCCTATGAGACCATCGACCCATCTGGCCCTGGCCCTCGTCGCGGTCGTGTCCGCCGGTTCAGCGGAGGCTGCCCCCGCCCGGTCCTCGTTCATCGGAGACCTTCAGGACATCAGCGGCGCGCTGGCGCCTTCTGGGGCGGGATTGCGCCGCTCCCTATCGGCGAGCCGGCAGGAGGAGGACACCCTCCTTGAACTGCTTTCGGACCGCGATCCCCAGGTCCGCCGGCAGGCGGTCCACGCCTTCAAGGCCTACGTCGCGCGCCGATCGAGCCACCGCGACCGGGTGCTCGAGATGGCGCTGGACCGGCGCGAGGAGACCGCGGTCCGCTACGAGGCGATCAAGACCCTCTCGGCCGTATGCGGCTACCGGGAGGTCTATGACGCCCTGCTCGACTTGGGCCGCGGCTCGGAGACTCCGGGGCTGCGCGGCATCGCCTACAAGTCCCTCTACCCCGCGGCCGCCTCGCGCTCGGATGTCCGCGATGCCCTCGCCGACACCGCCAAGCGGGCAGGCGGCTCGGACGAGGCCCGGCTCGGCGCGATTTGGGGGCTTTTCCTGGCGACCCTGAATTCCTCGGCCCGCGACCCCCTCGTCGACATCGCCCGCCGGGACTCCGATGAAGCGGCCCGGGTCGAAGCCTTGAAATCGCTTTTCGGCGCCATGGGCTATCATGAGGTCCGTGAGCTGGCGGAGGACTTGGCGCGGGATTCCCAGCAGCCCGCCGCGGTGCGGCGGGCGGCCATTCTTCTTCACGCGGCGCGGACCTCCGGGCGCCAGCGCGACCTCCTCGAGGACATCGCCCGGCGCGACGTCGACCCCGAGGCCCGGCGGGCGGCGATCCTGGCCCTCGGCGATCCCCGCGGCTCCGAGATCGCCCGGTACTTTCATTGGATCCGGCGCGACCAGAACGGCCTGCCGGTGGACGATCCTTTGGACGCGGAGTAGGTTGTTATAATCGATTTAAGAGAGCCCTCAGGAGGACGTCATGTTCGAGAAATTGGTTCTGTGCAAACTCAGCCCCGAGTACTGTCCCAGCGTCGAGACCCTGCCCGACGGCCGGGTGCGGATCGGCGAGGAACCGAACGTCGCGTTCTTGACCAAGGAACAATGGAATATGTTCGTTGCGGCGGTCGAGACCAAGCGTCTCGGGGCGTTGTAAGCGATTAAGCCCACGGCCGCGGTCGGGGAATTCGTGGAAGCCCCCTTCTGGATTCGCGTCGCGAGCGCGACCATGTTCCTGGCGGTGGCCATCGGGGCTTTCGGGGCGCATGCCCTCAAGACGACCCTCTCCGACGAGCTCAAGGCGGTCTTCGAGACCGGCGTTCGGTATCAGGCTTACCATGGCTTGGCGCTTTTCGCCGTGGCATGGCTCGCCGAGCGCTATCCCTCCCGGGCGGTCAGCACCGCGGGCTGGTGCTTCCTGGCGGGCGTCTATATTTTCTCGGGGAGCCTCTACGCCCTGAGTCTCACCGGGATCCGGAAGTTCGGGGCCGTCACTCCCCTCGGCGGCGGGCTCTTTCTCGCGGGATGGGCCGCCTTGACCATCGCCGCCTACCGGACCCCATGAGAGGCGGGGCCTTGGCGGCGGGTCTGGCTCTGTCGGGGGCGGGTTGCGCCGCCTTGGGAGATATTTCCGGCGGCCGGATTCCGATCATGGCTCCGTCGCCCCGGGACATCCCGCGGGTCAGTCTGCGCCGCGCCTTGGACCGGTCCTTGGAGCACAAGAAGGTCCGCTTCGTCGCGGCCTTCGAAGCCGTCGAAGAGGCGGTCCTGGATCTTCCCGACGACTATCACCGGGGGTGGGAGCGGGTCGTCGTCAGCGACCTTCAGGACGCGTCGCTGCGGACCAACACGATCGTCCTTCCGACATCCCGCGCGCGCCACCTGCGTTCCTTTAAGCGCGGCGATCGCATCGAAGTCCTGGCCGCGAGAATCCCGATCGAGGGAGATGACGAGGGGTTCAACCAGGGGGCGACCATGGTGCTGCGGGCCGAGAGCATCCGGGAAGCCAGGCCGGAGTCGGGATCCGGGGCCGCCTCGCGGGATTACGTCGACCGCAAGGAAGACGGCTCGCTGCTGCGGCTCCATCCGGACGGCAAATTCGAACTGCGCCAGAGGGGCCGGACCGTCGTGGGGACCGCCGTCCGCGAGGGCGACACCCTGAATCTGCAGCTTCCCGGCGGCAAGATCGGGAAGGCGACCTTCTCCGGGGAAAGCCTCATCGACCCCGACGGCAAGGAGTGGGTTCCCGTCGATTAGGGGGTCACATCCCGCCAACCGACACATTCGATGAATTTGTCAGTTGACGGGATGTGACCCCTTCTTCGCTTCGCGGTCCACGTGCTCGTACTGCTTGTCGATCTTGAGGTCGTCATCCCCGCCGGTCTTTAGGAACTCGTTGCGGCGCAGGGCCTCGTCCACGACGGAAGTCGCGCTGAGGGCGAATAACCCATCGAAGACTTGGTTCATGGCCGCGACCAGGGCGGGTTCGTTGGTGATCAGGAACTGCTCCTGATTGGAGTTGGCCGCCTCGCTGAAATTAAAAGACGTTCCCAGCACCGCGAAGGGGCCGCTGATGATGACCTTGTGGTGGACCTTGGCGCCGTACTGGGTCTTGGTCCCGTCGGCCGCGGTGAAGGCGTGGTTGCGGTAGGCGCGCGGGCCGATGCGCAGGTTCTTGCGGACGGCCTCGTAGTCCTGCTCGCCGAGGGCCTTGCGTAGGGCATTGTCGGCGGCCTTGAGTTCGACGTACTCCTTTTTATCGCCCTCCTCGCGCAGGGCCATGCCGGCCAAGCGCAGGAACACGCTCCAGGGACGCATGGCGAAGGGGGTGTCTCCGACGCTCTTCAAATCGAGGGTGCGGCCTTCCTTCTTCTCCTTCTGGGCGCGCTCGGCGATGGCCTCGGACACCAGGCGTGAGGAGAAGGCGAACTGCATCAGGCGCAGCGGGCCCCGGCTGTTGAGGATCAGGCGGCGGGTTGCGTCCCGGTTGACGTCGCCCAGGCCTCCCTTGGGCGAGAAGGTGATGGCGATGTAAGGGGCTTCCATGGCGCCCTTGGCTTTCTCACCAATGACCTTGAAGGCGCCGCTCAAGGGATAGTCGTCGCCGCGGAGCTTATAGACCAGGGTCTTGTTGAGATTGTGGGCGGCCACCTGCGCGGCGAGGTAGGAGTCCATCACGAGAATGTGGTTGGCGTTGGGGACCGAGTCCCGGGGCCGGTCCTTGGCCTCGACGTCCTTGAGGTCGCCCTCGGGTCCGATGCAGGATTGGGTGAAATTGCCGGATGAGAACAGGGCCTTGGCCTTTTTGGGATTCTCATGGTCGCGCATGATCATCTTCTGGTGGTTGAGGCCGACGGAGTCCACCGCGACCATGGTGATGCCCCCCGTATCGGAGAGTTTTTTAAAGATGGCCTCCACCGCCGGCCGGTAGGAGTCCGAATCCTTGGTGATGAGGCTCTTGTCCAGGCCGCCGGTCACCTTGACGCCGCGTTTGGCGGCCCGGATGAAGGCATCGGCGACGGCTTCCAGGTCGAAGTCGAAAACGTTGAAGATCAGGGACTCCTCGGCCCCATCGATGAAGTCGACCACGACCTGGCGCAGGTCCTCGGCCGGCTGGATTTTCCCGTCCACGACCCTCTGGTGATTGGCGTAGACCCGGGCCTCGGAATACCCGGCCACGCCCCCTTCGAGCGTGAGTTGGAAGGTCTTCATGGGGTCGTTGAGCTTGCGGAATTTGTCGAGGACGAATTCGTCCTTGAGAAGTTCCCGGAAGCGCGCGCGCCATTGCGCCCGAGCTTCCTTGAGCTTGGGATCATCCTCGGCCAGGCGGTCCTCTTTCTTTTCGATGTCCTTGAGATATTCGTCGAGAAGCCCCCAGTTAGCCTCATTGTACTGGAGGAGCAGGAGGAACTGGCTCTCGGACATCTCCTTGATCTTCTCGAAATCCTCGGGGAGCTGGTGCTCTTTGCGCATCTCGTCGGAGATGACGAGTTCCTCGGCGAAAGCCTCGCGGAGAAACTTGCGCACCGCGGGCCGGGTGAGAAGCCGCCGGGTCAGGTCGAACATGCGCGCGTAGTCGTAGCTCGGTTTCGGCGCGACGCGGCGCCTTTTCTTCGCGGCGGGGGTTTCGGGGGCGGGGGTGGTTTCGGAGGGGCCGGCGGCGGGCAACTCGAGCGCCCCGCCGAAAACCCGGCTGACCTCGGGAAGGTCCAGATCGTGACGGCGCTCAAATACTTCCGCGGGCGTTCGGTCGAGCGTATGGCCGAGCCGGCCAGGGACCGAGGGGGCGGAAGCAGGTCCTGCCTGAATCGGCGCCGTTACGGCGGAAGGCGGGAGCTCAAGGCTTGCGGGTAGGGCTGTGACGGGAGACTCTATTCGAGGGCCCGCAAGAACCGGCGCCGGGGCCCGCAACGCCGCCGCATACAGGCCCGGCACGGGCGCGGGAGACGCGATCGGGCCGGCCTGCCCGCCGGAGAGGCTCAGCCTCACGGCTGGAGAGACCGCGGTCCCTAACGATCCGGGGAGGTTTGGAACCGCTCGAATCGGTCGGCCGCGCATGCTTTGGGCCTGCGCCGGGCCCGTCGCGCAGAGGGAGGCGAGCAGCAAGGCGATCACCCTGCGGAGTCGGTTCATGGCGGCCAGTATTATAAAGGAGGGAACCGACGCGACTATGAGTCTAATGGGACAATTTGGAGGCTTTTCGGCCTAGGCCGACCGGCCTAGGGCCCGGGAGGCTAGGCGTGGGAAGAGGCGGCCGGTGCGCCGGACGTAGGCGCGGTAGTCTTCGCCGAGAACCGATTCCAAGAACCGGTCCTCATGACGGGCTTGCAGGACCGCGCCGCAGGACCCGGCCGCGAGCAGGCTCGCGAAGGCGAGGTTGGGGGCGAGCAGGAACATGCCCGTCAGGGCCAGCACGATGCCGCCGTATATGGGATGGCGTATGGAGCCATATATCCCGCTCGTGACCAGTTTGACCGGCGAGCCTGGTTCCACTCCCATCCGCCAGGAATCACCGAGGTCCGCCACGGCCGCGGCCAGCACCGACGCTCCTGAGCATAGAATCAAGAGCCCGGTGAGGCGGACCGGCCAGTTCTCGAGCCGCCCCCATTCGGGAAGCCGCGAGAAGCGCGACGGATCATAGGCCCAAATCAGGAACGGGAGCGGGCCGATGAAACCAATGCCGGCGTGGAGCCAATTGCGCGTTCCGCCGACGGAAAAAGCGGGGATGGGACAGCGCCCGATCTGCCGCCAGATCCGGATCGTTTGGATCGTCAGCCAGAAATAATAGGCTACGATGAACGTTCCGATGACGAAGGTCACGAAGCGCCGGGGGTCGTCTCGCACGGGGCTATGGTACAAAATGCTAAATTCCGTGGGTGACCGAAGGAAATGGTTTGACTCCGAAGGATATGGGTAGAAAACCAGGCTCATGACAGAAAATCGTGAAACGAGTAGGGCTCGACGACCAACTGCCGCGGGGCAGTTGTGATAAGCGCCGGCCGGAAACGAAGCATCGAGCAAGGCATACTCCCACTGTTCTCTACCAAAGGACGGAGGGGAGGACTCGACTCGATGCCCCCTGCCGTAAGCGTCCCAGGGGGGCGGTGAGTCGCCCGCGTTGTTTAGTCGGGTTGCCCCTTGCGGCCATCGCCCGCGGTTCTTGCAAACCACCTCCACCGGTGGAGGTGAGCGCCGGTGAAATGCCGCCGCCGCCAGAATTTGAATTCCCCGTGGCTGATCGTCTACCAGCTGACTCCCCCGAGTCTCACAAAATCCTGTCTTGCGCCGAAAACCATGACCGAAGGAAATGGTTCGATTCCTAAGGGTATGGGAAGAGAACCATGAGGGCGCTCACTTTCCTCGCGCGGAGGTTCGTGGCCGGCGACACGCTCGAAGAGGCGATGGAGGTCGTCCGCCGTCTCAACGGGCAGGGGTTCAAGGTCACTCTGGATCACCTGGGCGAGGAGACCCGGCTGCGCGGACAGGCCGGCCGGGACGTTTACGAGTATGCCCGCATGCTCCAGGCGATCAATGATGCCGGCGCCGACTGCAATGTCTCGCTCAAGCTCACCCAGTTGGGCCTTTCGCTCGACCCGACGCTGGCGCGGGAAAACCTCGAGCGCATACTCGAGGAGGCCCGACGGCATAAGAATTTCGTCCGCATCGACATGGAGGGATCGGCCTACACCCAGGGCACGCTCGACCTGTTCTACGAGCTCTGGCCGAAATACCCGAATATGGGGGTCGTGATCCAGGCCATGCTCCGCCGCAGCCGGGCGGACATCGAGAAGCTGGTGCAGAAGGGGGTTCGCGTGCGCTTGTGCAAGGGGGCTTACAAGGAGCCCAAACCGGTGGCCTTTCAGAACCGCGCCGAGGTCAATGCCAGCTACGATGAACTCGCGGAGCTTCTGACCAAGGCCCCTTGCCCCGGCTTCGCGACCCATGACGACGATCGCATTCTCCACGCCCAGCAGGCGGCCGCCAAGCGGGGACTGGCCAAGGGCTCCTACGAGTTCCAAATGCTCTACGGCTTGCGCCAGCGGCGATGGGCTCAACTGCGCGACGACGGGCACGCGGTGAGAATCTACGTCCCCTACGGCACGCACTGGCTCCCGTACTTCGTGCGCCGGCTGCGCGAGAGGAAGGAAAACGTCATGTTCGTGGTGCGGGGGCTCTGGAGTTGAGGATGCTCGCCCTGCACAAGCCGTCGGCGGGGCCGGGGGCGCGCTTTGGTCCCGTGGCCGCGCCGCGGCTCAAGGCCGACGAACTGCTCCTGCGGGTGCATCGGGCATCGATATGCGGCTCGGACATGCCCATTTACAACTGGAACTCCTGGGCGCCCTCGCGGGTGCCGGTGCCGGTCGTGTTCGGTCATGAGTTCTGCGGCTTCGTGGAGGCGGCCGGCCCGAAAGCCAAGGGCTTTCGGATCGGGGACTTCGTTTCTGTTGAATCGCACGTCTATTGCGGGCGGTGCCGCCAGTGCCGCGACGGGCAGGAAAACGTCTGCGCCGACCTGAAAATCATCGGCGTCGACGGTCCCGGCGGCTTCGCCCAGTTCGCGGCGGTCCCGGCGCGCTGCGCCTGGCGCCACAAGAACGGCGCCCTGCGCGACTTGGGCTCGCTCTTCGAGCCTTTCGGCAACGCGGTCTACTCGGTCCTCGTGGAGCCCATCGAAGGCCGGGACGTCCTGGTCCTGGGCTGCGGGCCGCAGGGTCTCTTCTCCGTCGCGGTGGCCCGGGCCTCGGGGGCGCGCCGCGTCGTGGCCGTGGAAGGCTCGGCCTACCGGGCGCGGCTGGCGCGCCGCATGGGCGCCGATGCGGTGGTCGACCCGACTGAGGCGGACGTGCTCTCGCGCGTGCGCCGCGCCGGAAAGGCTCCCGGCGGCTTCGACGCGGTCCTTGAGATGTCGGGGGCGCCTCCCGCGATCGCCTTGGCGCTTAAGGCCGTCCGTCCTGGGGGCCGCGTGACGGCGTTCGGCCTGCCCCCGCGGGCCGTCGAGATAGACTGGGCCCAGGATGTCATTTTCAAGGGCGTGCGCATCCACGGGATCATGGGGCGGCTGGTCTTTGACACCTGGAAGACCGCCGACAAGCTGTTGGCCTCGGGCCAGGTGGATCTTTCTCCGGTGGTGACCCATGTGTTTCCCATGAAGGATTTCGAGCGGGCGTTTGCGGTGATGGCGGCTCCCGAGAAGGAGTGCGGCAAGGTGGTACTCGTGCCATGACGAGGATCGATGCGATGACCGGAGGGAATGGTTGATTCCTCAACACACCAGGAAAGAAACCATGGATTTTCTGGCCGCCGAGGTCGCGTCCCTCAAGGCCGATGGGCGATTCGTCACGCCGCGGGTACTCGAAGGCGCCCAAGAGCCGGTCTGCGTGATCGACGGCCGCACGGTGGTCAACCTGACCTCCAACAACTACCTCGCCCTGGCCAACGACCCGCGCCTCAAGGCTGCGGCCAAGGCGGCCATCGACCGCTACGGCGTGGGCACGGCGGCGGTGCGCACCATCATCGGCACCATGACCATCCACCGCGAGCTCGAAGAGCGGCTGGCGCGGTTCAAGGGCACGCAGGCCGCCCTGGTTTTCCAGTCGGGGTTTACCGTCAACGTCGCCTGCTGTCAGACCCTCATGAGCTCCGAGAAGGATCTCTTGATCTCCGATGAGCTCAACCACGCCTCCATCATCGACGGGGCCAGGCTCGCCAAGGCGGCCCGGAAGGTTTACCCGCACCGGGACATGAAGGCTTTGGGGGACATACTCCAATCGCCTGAGGCGCGCGCCTCCCGCCGGCGCATGATCGTGACCGACGGCGTGTTCAGCATGGACGGAGACATCGCGCCCCTGCCCGAGATCATGGAGCTCGCCGAGCGCCATGGGGCTTTCGTCATGGTGGACGACGCCCATGCCTCGGGGGTGCTCGGCCGCAACGGCCGCGGGACGCCGGATCACTTCGGGCTTACCGACAAGGTCCAGATCCAGATCGGCACCCTCTCCAAGGCCATCGCCACGGTCGGCGGGTATGTCGCCGGGTCCCGCGATTTGCGCGACCTGCTGGCTTCGGCGGCCCGGCCCTTCACCTTCTCGAGCTCCCACCCGCCTTCCGTCGTGGCGACCTGCCTGGCGGCCCTGGACGTTCTGGAGTCGGAGCCCAAGCGTCTCGAACGTCTCTGGTCCAATGCCCGGCATTTTAAGGAAGGCTTGAAGAAGCTGGGCTTCGATACCGGGGCCAGCGCGACCCCCATCACCCCGGTGATGGTCGGCGATACGGCCAAGGCCGGGGCTTTCAGCGCCAGGCTGTTCGAGGAAGGAGTTTTCGCCCTGGCGATCGGCTATCCGATCGTGGCCCGCGGCAAGGAACGCCTGCGCACCATCGTCACCGCGGGTCACACCGATAAGGATCTCGACTTGGCGTTGGAGAAGTTCGGGAAAGTCGGGCGGGAGTTGGGGCTTATTCCCTAGGCCGGCATCAGCCGGTAAACGTTGCCTTCCACAAGGAACAGCGCCGTGCCCGGTGCCTTCTCGCAGGACGAGTAGACGTGAACCGCGTCGATCGCCTTGACCAGATGGGGGTAGTAGGACCCCATCTCCATCTCCTGGGCGCGGGGAATCGAGTAGGTGCGCCGCAGGAGGGTCCCGTTCTCCTTGATCATGCGCTGCTGGTACTCCTGGATGCACGCTTTCTCGGCGTCGCTCAAGGCCTGGTGGGGCAGGAACTTGACGTGCCGGCCCGCCAGGGGAGAGACTACCTCATCGTTGGGCAGGAGCTTGGCGAGCTTGGCCCCGACGAGGAGTTTGAGGGCGGCCACGAGCTCGGGTTTCTTTAGCCCCAGCCGTACGGCCATGGCGGTAATATTCCAGGGCGAGCGCTCCACGCACAACAATACAAAGCCCCAGTAGGTCGCGTAGCTCGTCAGCAGGATTTGGTTTTGCCGCGGAGTCAGATGGTGGAGGTCCCCATGCACCGCGTGTTTGAGGGCCTTGTCGGCCAGGGTCTGCGCCGGGGCCGGGGTCTTGGGGCCGCCTAAGACCTTGACGAACCAATCATAGGCCGTCTCCGAGCCCAGCAGGTCCTTGAGATAGCCTTTGACCAGCTTCTCGGCTTCCGGGGATTCAAAAGCCACGCCCAGGCAGGAGAGGATGATCCCGAGCCGCTCGGATTTGGGGAGGATCTGCCCGCGCTCGATCTTCCAGTAGTTCACGTAGGAGAAGCCCAGCACGCGTTTGCCGCCCTTCTTGGAGTAGAAGGCATGGGGGGAATCGAAACCCGCCCCGCGGCGGAGTTCGACGAGGATCTTCGCGAATTCGTGTCGTGGCATGCGCATAATTAACCATAAGTTAAAGGTCGGTGCAACCCCTTTTATAGGCCACGTATGGTGCCCTTTCCTCCTCCGGGGGGCCCCTCCGGCCCTGGGTGGTCGAGTGCCGCGCTGGTATCCTGTATGCAAGGATTCGGGAAGCGCACTCCCGGACCACAGGAGGTCGAGAGTGGAGAATCTGAAGTCGAAGGCGCAGGCGGTGGCCGCGATGTTCGTCACGATCAGCTTGGGCGCGATGTCCTTGGCCCATGCGTTCGGGGCGCCCGAGGCCGGAGCGTCCTGCTCCATCTGTATTCCCTAGTAGGGGCCAGATCAAGTCCACGCCGGCTATAAAAACGAGAGGGCACTCCGTGGCCGGCGGGGACGAGAGCCGGGGGACCCTGCGCCTCCACTCAGTGGAAGCGCAGGCCCCCGGCTCTCAAGCAAGAACCTGCGCCTCTAACAATTGGAAGCCCAGGCAATCTCACAAGGAGGATACGATGAGCAAGATCCGCTTCGCGGTTTCCGCTCTGGTCGTGGCCGCTTTCGCCGCCATGACGCTGAGCCAGACCGCCTGCATCTGCGTCAACTTCGGCTGAGCCTGAGGTGTGTGTTGGGGTCACATCCCGCCATCTGACAAATTCGAGGAATTTGTCAGATGGCGGGATGTGACCCCATTGACTTCGGGACTAAATTTCTGTAATATCTGTCCGGACAGAAATCAATGAAAACCACCGCCCTTTCCGCCGTCGAGCGCAAGTTCATACTCCACTGGGGCGAGATGGGCCCCCGCTGGGGGGTCAACCGCACGGTGGCGCAGGTTTTCGCGCTGCTCTACCTCTCGCCCACGCCCCTGACCGCCGAGAACATCGCCGAGTCTCTCGGGGTGGCGCGCTCCAACGTGTCCGTGAGCCTGCAGGAGCTTCGGCGTTGGCGCTTGGCGCGGCTGGCGAACGTGATGGGAGATCGCCGCGACCGCTTCGAAACGGTCAAGGACGTCTCGGAGATCGCCCGGATCGTGCTCGAGGAGCGCAAGCGCCGCGAGCTGGATCCAACCATGGCGGTGCTCCGGGAATGCCTGGAGGAGGCCGGGGCCCAGCACGGGGCCGGGGCGCATGTCGTCGAGCGCCTGCAGGCCCTCCACGACTTCGCCACGACGGCTTCCTCATGGTACGAGGACATGCGGGGCTTGCCCGCCTCGTCGCTGCAGCGGTTCCTGCGCATGGGCACCAAGGTCCGCGACCTGCTCGGGAGTCTGCGCCGATGATCCCTTTCCCGGAGGGGGCGGTCGCTGGCCTAGGGCCCCTGGAGCGGGTGCGGGAGGGCCTGGAGTCGCGCGCCCGCCGGATCTCGGGACGGGTCGGGGGGGATTTGGCCGAATTCGTGGGCCGTCCCGGCAAGATGCTGCGGGCGCGGTTCTGCCTGCACTTGGCCGAGGGCTTGGGCGTGCCCATGGAGAAGGCCGAGGCCGCGGCACGGGCCATGGAACTGGTCCATAACGCCTCGCTCCTCCATGACGACGTCGTTGATGACGCCGAGCTTCGGCGCGGTCAGTCCACCCCGAACAAGGTCTTCGGCACCACCGTGGGCCTGCTTTTGGGCGACCTCGGCTTCACCCAGGCGCTCGAAGAGGCCCTGGAGATCTCCCCGGCGGCTCTGGAGCGGCTGGTCGCCGCGGTTCGCGAGATGACCATCGGCGAGCTTCAGGAGGAGTTCCTCAAGGGAAGCTGCGACGTGTCCTTGGAGGCCTATCTGGGAGTCGTTTCCCGCAAGACCGGCGCGCTCTTCGAGTGGTGCGGTCGGACATTGTCGGATCTGAGCCCGCATGAACACGCGGCCGCCGATCCCCCGCGCCTGGCCATGGCGGCCGGTATCCTCCTTCAGCTTGTCGACGACATCCAGGATTTTTCGATCCATTCCAGCGTCTGGGGCAAGGACTCGGCCAAGGACCTGGCCCTGCGCCGCATGACCCTGCCGGCGGTCTTGGCGGTCCGCGATCCGCAGCTGCGGCCGGAGTATCTCGCGGCGTGGAACGACCGGGGGCCGGATTCCAGCGCCCGGCTCAAGGAACTTCTGACCCGCTCCGGCATGCTCGACGAGGCGCGGAAGCGCTGCGAGGAGACCGTGCGGTCGATGCTGTGCCTTGCGGCGAGGCTCCCCGTTGGTGACGGGGCAAGGAACCTTGCCGCATTCGTTGAGGCTTTGGCGGCGCGGGAGTTTTGATGGAGTACGACGATCTTTTGAAAAGAGCTTGGGCGACGGGCCGCTATGACGTTGGGAACGGGGGTTTA
>CAYJXJ010000053.1:21791-25271 GCA_964374095.1 uncultured Elusimicrobia bacterium | reverse complement strand
CAACTGAAGAATCTGGATGACTTGGCCCAGGCGGTTGGGATCTCCGGAAAGCGGGGGCAACTGCGCCGGGACCTGGGCGGCGAAGGCGATCTTGCGCTGGTTGGCCCCGACCGAAATGCGGGTCCCCACATCCTGGACCACGGCCGCCAGGTCCAGCGGCCCCAGTTCGACTCGGAGCTTGCCAGACTCGATGGCGGCCAGGTCCACGAGGTCCGAGATGAGGAGGTTCAACGTCTTGGCCGCGGAGTGGATGATGCCGGAAAACCTGAGCGCCTCCGGACGGTCCGTCAGTTTTGCCGCGAGGACCTCGCAGTAGCCGAGGATCGCGGTCAGGGGGTTCTTCACGTCGTGGGCGACCATGTGGAAGAACTTGGTCTGAAAACTGTTGATCTGGCCGAGCTTGCGGTTGGACTCCCCCAGCTCGTTGTTGAGGCGCTTGATCTCTCCGAGGTCGCGGGCCCGCTGAAGGGCCTTTTCCGCCGAGCGCAGCAGCAACGACGGGTTGACCGGCTTGATGAGGGCGTCGTCGACCCCGAGCTCGATCACTTCGCTCAGGCGCTCGACCACGCTCTCGACGGGGAACTTGTCGACCATGAAGATCATGCGCAGGTCGGGATCGGTGCGCCGAAGGGCGAGGGCCAGGTCGCGCGCGGTGAGCTTGGCGAAGGCCATGGCCGCTCCGATCAGGGCCAGATGGTAGGTTCCGGGAGGGGAGATGAGAGCGACCGCGTGGGCGGTGTCCCGGGCGATGGTCACCAGGTAGCCGTCCTCGGTCAGGGCCTGGGCCAGATCCTTCTCGATCAACTTGTCGCTCTCCAGGAGCAGGATCTTTTCGGCGACCCGGGGGACCGTCGAAGCGGCCGGCGCCCGGGCCCCCTCCAGGATTTCCGCGATGCGCACGACCTGCTCGCGCTGCAGATAGACGGGCTGACCCTCCTGGATCGCCTTCATGGCCGCGCGGATCGGATCCGCGCCCGAGACGAGGTAGCAGACGGCGGCAGGGATGATCTTGCGCAGCTGCGCGTCGAATGCCTCCGCCTGGACCGGAGTCCCCTGGAACAGCGCGACGACCACCCGCTGCCCGGACGCCTCGCCCTCGGCGGGGGGCTCCTCGTCCTTGCCCCAAAGGAATCGGCGTCGCGGGGTCGGCAGCGGCTCCGCCGCGACGGCGCCCCCGCCGCCCAACGCCTCGGCCACGCCCATGTGGCTCTCCTTGACCACGGGGGTCATCCCCGCTCCGGGCAGGGCGTGCTGCAGGGCGTGACCGGCGAATAGGGTGCGGTCCACGAGAAATACCGTCGGCTTTTGGGCGCCGCGCACCGCGTCGAGAAACCCCTGCGGGGGGGGCCAAAAGAGACGCCGCAAGGGCGCCGGTTCCGCCGGGTTCAAGGTTTGCGGCGTATCGAGCACGAAGAGGGAGAAGGTGCCCTTCTGCCGCTGGATGCGCGCCAGGTCCTCCCGATCGGCGGCGGACATGTTCGCCCCGTCCGCGACGACCACCATCGACTCCTCACCGCCCAAGCGCACCGCGGCCTCCCGGACGCCCTCGCAGGAAACGACCTCGTAGCCCCGGACGGCCCAAGCCATCATGATGTTCTTGAGGAGAATGTTGTCCCGGGTGACCACAAGGACGCGGCCCTGGCTCATGCAGGCTCCGGCATGAGACGCGCGGTGACATGCATCAATGTCTCGGAATGTTCCAGGAGCCGCAGCGGACGGATGCGGTCCCTGCGCTTGGCGATCTCGCCGAAAACTTCGATGATGAAATCGACATGGCTCTGGGTGTAGACTCGGCGCGGCACGGCCAGGCGCAGGAGCTCCATGCGCGCGGGAACGAACTCTCCACCGCGGTGACGCCCCAAAGCCAGGGAGCCGATCTCGACGGCCCGTATGCCCGCCGTCCGGTAGAGCTCGACGGCCAGGGCCTGGCCGGGGTAGCCGTGCGGCGGGATGTGCGGCAGGAACTTCAAGGCGTTGACGTAGACCGCGTGGCCCCCCGGAGGCTCGACGATGGGCACCCCGGCGCGGCGCAGGCCTCCGGCCAGATACTCGACGCAGCGGATCCGGTAGGCCAGGTAGCGCTCATCGAGAACCTCCTCCAGCCCCCGGGCGACGGCCTCCAGATCGCGTCCGGCGAGGCCCCCGTAGGTGGGGAACCCCTCCCCGACGATGAGGAGTTCCTTCGCGCGACGCGCCCAGTCGGCGTCGTTGAGGGCGAGGAAACCCCCATTATTGGCGAAGGCGTCCTTCTTGCAGCTCATCATGGCGCCCGCGGCGTAGGAGAACATCTCCCGGACGATCTCCCGGACCGGGCGCGCGGCGTAGCCATGCTCGCGCTTCTTGATGAACCACGCGTTCTCGGCGAAGCGCGCCGCGTCGATGATGACGGGAACCTTATAGTGGAGGCCGATCTCGGAGACGCGGCGCAGGTTGCGCATGGAAACGGGCTGGCCGCCGAGAGAGTTGTTGGTCAGGGTCATGACGATCATGGGCACATTCGCGGCGCCCAGGCGGCGCAAGGCCTCCTCCAGGGCGGTGAGGTCGATGTCTCCCTTGAAGTCGCCGGGTGAGTCGAAGTCCCAAGCCCCGAGGATCGGCAGGTCGAGGGCCGAAGCGCCCGCGGCCTCGACATTGGCGCGGGTGGTGTCGAAATGGGAGTTGGAAATCACGGTCTTGCCCGGGCCCGCGGCCGCGCTGAAGAGAATGCGCTCGGCCGCGCGCCCTTGGTGCACGGGGAGGACGTGGCGCAGGCCGGTCAGGTCCCGGATCGTTCGTTCAAAAGTGAAAAAGCTCTTGGCGCCCGCATAGGACTCATCGCCCCGCATGACGCAGGCCCACTGCTCCGACGACATGGCCGAGGTCCCGGAATCAGTGAGCAGGTCGATAAGGACCTTGTCGGCCGGGACCTGGAACACGTTGTAGGAGGCTTCACGAAGGGCCTCCTCCCGCTCGGGCTCCGTGGTGAATCCCAGGGGCTCGACGACCTTGACCCGGAAGGGCTCGATCAGGGTCCTCCAGCGCGGCTCCATGGCCTCAGGCCCCCCGCCCCGGGCAGGCGCCGCAGGGGCAGAGCCGCCGCAGGAGGTCGAAGGAGTAGATCCCGCTGCCGTGGCCGTCGGAGAAGGCGAAGCTCAGGGCGTAATGGCCGACCGGTTCGACTTTGGCGCAGCGCAAGCCCGGAGGAACGCTTTCGGGATCAAGCACCGTCTTGCCGGTCCCGTGCTCCCGGCAATGGGCGCAGGGGCAGTTCTGCCTCAGCCCCCGGAAGGTGTAGGCGCTCACATGGCCGTCCTGCCAGGTGACCCGCAGTTCGGAATCGGCGACCTTCTCGATGTCGGTGGGAACGGCGCCCATATGGATATCATGCGATACTTGCCTCGGTGCCAGCAATTGGCGGGTTGTCGAGTTCTCGGACTCGGCAACGCGCCAATTGCTGGCACCACCATGAGATAATCGCCGCTTCCAAGACAAATTAGGTCG
>CAYJXJ010000053.1:0-21781 GCA_964374095.1 uncultured Elusimicrobia bacterium | reverse complement strand
CAGGCCTACCTGCCCCGGGCCCACCCCTTGGGGGGGTTGCCCCCAAACCCCCCACCAAAACCCCCAATTCGCGGCCACCACCATGATATAATCGCCGCTTCCATGACTCATTCGGTCGCCGTCGCTTCCCCTGACTTGCGCGGGCGGCGGGCGCTGGTCTGCGGCGCCTCTCAAGGCATCGGGCGGGCCTGCGCCCAGGAGTTGGCCCGTCTGGGGGCGTCCGTGACCATCGTCGCGCGCCGCGTCGCGGAACTGCGCCGCGCGGCGGCCGAGCTTCCCAGGCGCGCCGGCCAAAAACACGAGTGGTTCTCCGCCGATTTCTCGGACCCCGAAGCCCTTGGGCGCGCGGTCGCCAACCGGCTCAAGTCCTCCCATCCCATCCACATCCTCGTCAACAACTCGGGCGGCCCCCCCCCGAGTCCAATACTCGAAGCGACGCCCGACCAATTCCTCGCGGCCTTCCGCCAGCACGTGCTCTGCAACCATCTCATCTCCCGGGCGCTCATCCCCGGGATGAAGGCCGCCGGCTATGGCCGCATCGTCAATATCATATCGACTTCGGTCCGCCGCCCGATCCGCAACCTGGGAGTCTCCAACACCACCCGCGCCGCGGTCGCCAATTGGGCAAGAACCTTGGCCGGCGAGGTGGGGCCCCTCGGCATCACGGTCAACAATATCCTCCCGGGCCTGACCGCCACGGAGCGCCTCAAATCGCTGCTCCAAACCAAGGCCGCCCAGCAGGGCCGGCCGGTCGCCGACCTCGAGGCGGCGCTGAAGGCCGAGATCCCGGTGGGTCGCTTCGCCGAGCCTAGGGAAATCGCCGCCGCGGTTGGGTTTCTCGCCGGCCCCGGCGCCTCCTTCATCAACGGCATCGACCTCACCATCGACGGCGGCCGCCTGGCCATCACGGCGCTGTGACCGTAGGGAATGGTTCGACTCCTAAGGATATCGGAAGAGAACCGTGACCGCCGTCCCAGCGAAAATCCTCAACTTCATCGGCGGCGAATTCTCCGGCGCCGCATCGGGACGCCGGCTCGACGACATCGACCCGGCGGTGGGAAAACCCTACTGCCATTTGCCGGACTCCGACTCGCGCGACGCGGAACAGGCCGTCCGAGCGGCCGCGAAGGCCTTCCCGGCCTGGGCCGCGACCCCGGCCGCCGAGCGCTCGCGCCTTTTGCTTAAGATCGCCGATCTCATCGAGAAGAACTTGGAGTCCCTGGCCATGGCCGAATGCGTGGACACGGGCAAGCCCCTCAGCCTGGCGCGGGGCATGGACATTCCCCGGGCCGCGGCCAATTTCCGGTTCTTCGCGACCGCGGTGTTGCATTGGCGCTCCGAAGCGCACGCGACCGACGCCGCGGCCTTGAACTACACCCTCCGCCAGCCGCGCGGGGTGGCGGGGCTCATCTCCCCCTGGAACCTGCCGCTCTATCTATTGAGTTGGAAAATCGCCCCGGCCCTGGCGACCGGCAATACCGCGGTCGCCAAACCCTCGGAGCTCGCCCCTATGACGGCCCATCGCTTGGCCCTCCTCTGCCGCGAGGCGGGTCTGCCGCCCGGCGTGCTCAACATCGTCCACGGCCTAGGCTCGAAGGTCGGGGCCGCCATCGTCTCGCACCCCGCCGTTCCCGCGATCTCCTTCACCGGCGGCACCGTGACCGGCGCCGAAATCGCCCGCAGCGCGGGCCCGCTCTTCAAGAAGCTTTCGCTGGAGCTGGGCGGCAAGAACCCCAACATCGTCTTCGCCGATGCCGACATGGACGAAGCGATACCGGCAAGTCTGCGCTCGGCCTTCACCAACCAAGGCCAGGTCTGCCTGAGCGGCTCGCGCATTCTCGTAGAAAGGAGAGTCTATCCCGAATTCCTGCGAAGGCTGACCGCCATGGTCCGAAAGGTGCGGCTGGGAGACCCTCGCTCCGCCGATACCGAGCAAGGGGCCCTCATCTCGGAGGGGCATCTCAACAAAGTTCGCTCTTATCTCGAGTTGGCTCGCAAGGAGGGCGGCAAGATCGTCTGCGGGGGTTCCGCCGTTGCCCTCAAGGGCCGCTGCCGCGGGGGCTACTTTCATCAGCCCACGATCGTGACGGGCCTCGCCCCGAATTCGCGGGTCAACCAAGAGGAAATTTTCGGACCGGTCGCGACCGTGACGCCGTTTTCCTCGGACCAGGAGGCGGTGTCCTTGGCCAATTCGACGGCCTTCGGCCTGGCGGCCTCGGTCTGGACCCGGGACCTCAAGCGCGCCCACCGCGTGGCCGAGCGCCTGGAATCCGGCACGGTCTGGGTCAACTGCTGGCTCCTCCGGGATCTGCGCGTTCCCTTCGGCGGGGTAAAATCGAGCGGCGTCGGGCGCGAAGGCGGCGAGGAAGCCCTGCGCTTCTTCACCGAGGCCAAGAATGTGTGCGTGAAGGTCGGGTCGTGACAAGGGCCTGGCGGCCATTTCTGGCGGCCGCTCTGTGCCTGTTGTCAGCCGGCATCTCCGCCTTCAATGAAAACGGCTGGCACTGGGCCTTCTATGCATTCCGGGAGGATAGTTGGGACGGCATGGATTACGAATTGGGGACCGGCAAGGCCGGCGGAGCATACTGGAAAGCGATAGAAGACGGCAGACTTCCCGGATCGAAGGTCTATCGCGACAACCCGCTGTCTGGGGTCCTCAAGAGGGCCCTTTTCGGCAGGTAGCATGGTCCCCGACCCGCGGCTCTACGATATCAGCCCGCCGATCACCCCGCGCCTCAAGGTCTGGCCCGGAGATACGCCGATGTCGCGCGAAGTCCTCCGTGACCTGAAAGCCGGACACAACTTCACCCTCTCAACTCTTAGGACTACGGTGCATCTGGGCGCCCACGCCGACGCGCCGA
Source organism: uncultured Elusimicrobia bacterium (assembly GCA_964374095.1). Taxonomy (GTDB): domain Bacteria; phylum Elusimicrobiota; class Elusimicrobia; order UBA1565; family UBA9628; genus CAYJXJ01. The sequence continues at coordinate 18,920 of CAYJXJ010000053.1, read as the reverse complement.
GCCACTACGTCAAGAGCGGGCCCTCCATTGACCGTCGGTCGCTGGACTACTATCTGGGGCCCTGCCAGGTCCTAGCCGTGCGGGGATGCCGGAACCGCCGCATCGTGCCGCGCGACATCCCCCGCAAGATCACGGCGAAGCGCGTCCTGCTTCGCACCAGAACATTTGATCCGGCGGCCTTCAACAAGGACTTCGCCTCGCTCTCCACCGAGTTGGTCGATTTTCTCCATGAACAGGGGGTCATCACCATCGGGATTGATACGCCAAGCGTCGATCCATTCCACTCTAAACCCTTGGAGGCCCACCGCGCGCTCAACCGCCGCGATATGGCCAATCTCGAGGGACTTGTCCTCCACGGCGTCCCCGAAGGGACCTACGAGCTCATCGCCCTGCCGCTCAAACTCGTGGGTTTCGACGCCAGCCCCGTGCGGGCTGTCCTCAGGAAGGAAGGCCCCCCCGCCCCTTAGGCCACCTCGGCGATCTTAAGCACCCGGGGCAATTCAGGCGTTCGATCCAGAATGGTATTGACTCCGGGAAGGATTCCGGCCGGCTACCCCTCGGCGACGACCTTGAGCTCGACGGCGATGGGGGTGGGGAGCGCTCCCACCTCGATGGTGGCGCGGGTGGGGCGGATCTTTCCGAAATACTTCGCGTAAAGGGCGTTGAAAGTCTTGAAGTCCCGGCGCATGTCGGTCAGAAAGACGGTAACGTCCACGATCTTCTCCCACGAGGAGCCCGCGTCTTCGAGTATCCGCCGGACATTGTCGAAGACCGAACGGCACTGGGCCTCGAAATCGTAGTCGGAAACAATTCCCCCGGCGTCGAAGGTCACGCCCCCCGGGATGGCGTCCGTGCCGGGCCGGCGGGGTCCCACGCCGGAGAGAAAAAGCAGCCCGCCCGCGCGCCGCGCGTGCGGGTAGGCGCCCACGGGCTTTGGGGCCCGCGCGCTCATGATGCCATCCGCGGCGGACTTCGGTTTTCGCCCGGATTTCATAGTTTGTGCCGGATCGCCCAGAGGTCGGCGAAGACGGGCCGAAAGAGGGTCTCCCGTAAATAGCCCACCCCCGGGGTGCCCGCGGTGCCGCGCTTGTCGCCGATGGTGCGCTCCGCGAGCTTCATGTGGCGGTAGCGCCATTCCTGGAGGCCTTCGTCGAAGTCGGTCATGAGCTCGAAGAGGATGGCGTCCTCGGGCGAATCCTTGTAGAGCCGCAAAATTTCGGACTGCAGGGGTTCGCTGGCCGCCGCGGGAAGAGCGGCGTCCCGGGACTTGAGTTCCGGCGGGACTTTCGCCCCACGCTTCTCCAAAAAGTCATAGAAGTGATCGATGAGCGACCGCTCGCCCAAACGGCGCCGCACGGCCGCGACCCCCGGCATCGCCGGGTCCAGGCTGTTGAGGAGTTCCGGCCGCTTCATCCCGAGCACGAACTCGAGCTCCCTGAATTGCGTGGACTGCACGCCGCTGGCCGTGTCGAGGCGCTCGCGGAACTGGCTGAAGGAGAGCGGCGTCATGGTCTCCAGGATGTCGAATTGCCCGACGAGGGTTTTCATGACGGTGCGGATGCGCTTGAAGGTCGCCACCGCGCCGAAGAGGCTGCCGGCCGAGAAGTCGCGCTTGATCTTCTCGATCTCGAAGAGGATGACCTTGAACCAGAGCTCGTAGGCCTGGTGGATGACGATGAAAAGGAACTCGTCGTGCTCCGGGGGCTTGGAGAGCACCTCCTGCATGTCGAGGAGCTTGTCGAGCTTGAGGTAGTTGGCGTAGTTGAGCTTCATGGTCCTGCCACCCAGCATAGCAAAACCGACGCTCCATCCATCAGAGGGCCAGGAACCAGCGAAGAAAAACCAGGAACGCCGCGGCCACCGCGGAGCCGGCGAAATACCCCAGGGCTTTGCCCTGATCGGAGGCCCGCTCCTTGGCCTCGTTGTAAGGCATCCGCGTGTAGGTAACCATCATGTAAAGCGGCATGAAGAGTCCCGGCATCAGGCGATGAAGGATGTGCTCGATCTTCTTCTTCAGAAGAAAAACGGGGGATGACACTTTGTCGCGCATTTCGACGAAATTCTCGACGGCCAGGTCGGCCAGGGCGTCGAGACTCGGCTTGCGCAGGCGCTCGTACTCGGCGAAGGCCGCGGCCCGATCGCCGTTCTTTTTCAAGGCGTCCATCAGGAACAGGCAGTCCTCAAATGCCGCGTTCATCCCCTGGCCGTAGAAAGGGACCACGGCGTGAGCCGCGTCGCCCAGCAGGACCACCCGGTCTCCCTGGCGCCACGGCGAGCAGCGCACCGTCACCATCGAGGAGGGCGGGGCGGAGAGAAACTCTCTGGCAAGGTCGGGGATGAGGGGAACGGCATCGGGAAAGATTTCTTGGAAGAACTCCAAAACTTGACCTTCGTTACGCAAAGACGCGAATGAGTTCTGGCCCTCAAAGGGCCAGAACAGTGTGCAGGTAAACGTCCCGTCAGGGTTGGGGAGCGCGATCATCATGAAATTGCCGCGCGGCCAGATGTGGAGGGCGTCTTTCTCCATCGCGTGCCCCCCCCCGGGCCCGGGGGGCATGGTCAATTCCTTATACCCGTGGCTGAGGTGGGTTTGCTCGTATTCAAATCGTTCCAGCCGCATGAGCCGCGATCGCACGGCCGAGAAAGCCCCGTCGGCGCCCACCACCGTTTGCGCCGCGACGTCGCGCCGCGCTCCCGCGCCATCCCTGATCTGGATTGTCCCGGCCTCGGGATCCAGGCCCACGCACCGGGACTCGAAGTGGAACCGCACGCCGGGCCGCCGCCGCGCCGCCTCCACCAGGAGCTCATTGAGGCCCCCGCGGGTGATCGAGTAATTCTGGTGGGACGGATCGGTGCCGTAGGGTTGGAAGGTGAGGCTGCCGTCGATGGCGTGCATCATGCGGCCCCGCATCGGGAGGGCGAGCTTAAGAGCCTCCTCCTTGAGTCCCGCCTCCTCCAGGGCGCATAGCCCCCGGTAGGAGAGGGCCAGATTGATCGAACGTCCGGGCTCCGGCTTGTTCTGCTGGGGGTCGCTCCGCTTTTCGAATACCTCGACCTCGTAGCCCTCCCGGCCGAGAAGTCCCGCCAGCAAGGCCCCGGAAAGCCCCGAGCCGACGATGGTGAACGACCCCTTCCCGGCGCTCATCGCGCCAGCCGCCCCAGGGCCTGCGCGAACTCCCAGGCGTCCGCGAACGTGTTGTAGAGGGGGACCGGGCTGGCGCGAAGCACTTGCGGCGCCCGGAGGTCGCTTATCATGCCCTCGTCCTCAAGCGCACGGTGAATTCTCCGGGCGCTCGTTCGCACCAGAATTGAAAGTTGGCAGCCGCGACCTTGAGGTTCGTTCGGGGTGATCACCTCGAGGTGCCGATGTCCGAGACGATCGATACACCGTTTCATGAAGTCCGTCAAAGCCACGGATTTTCTCCTCAAAGCCTCCATGCCCGCCTCATCAAAGATGGTTAGGGAGGCTTTGAGGGGAGCCATGGCGAGAATCGGAGGATTGCTGACCTGCCATCCGTCGGCGCCGGGCTTGGGGATGAAAGCCTCCGGCATTTGGAATCGGGTCTTCGGGTCGTTGCCCCACCAACCTGCCAGGCGCGGCCGGGTCAGGTCTCGCCCATGCCGCTCATGCACGAAGCACCCGCCCACCGCTCCCGGCCCGGCGTTGAGATACTTATAGGAACACCACACCGCGAAATCGACGTCCCAATCATGGAGACGCAGTTCCACGTTGCCGATGGCGTGCGCGAGATCAAGCCCCACCACGCAGCCCCGGCGGCGCGCGGCTCGGGCCAGCCGCGCCATATCGAGCACCTGGCCCGTGTAGTACTGGACCCCGGCCAGAAGGACCAGTGCGATGGACTTCCCCTCGCGATCGATGACCCCTTCGAGATCCTCCATCCTGAGAACATCTTCCCCGCTCCGGGGCCGCACCGTCCGCATGGCAAGCGTGGGGTCGAGGCCCCGCTGTCTGATGTGGCTCTCCACGGCGTAGAGGTCGGACGGGAAGGCGCCCTTCTCAATGAGAATTCCAAACCGCCTTCCCGTCGGCTGATAGAAACTCGCGAGCATCAACTGAAGATTGACGGTAAGCGAGTTCATCGCCACGACCTCGCCGGGTTTGGCTCCGGCAAGACGGGCCAGCCCCGCGCGGCATGTCTCATGGTAAGAGAACCATGGGTCCTTGGGCTTGAAGTGCCCCCCAACTCCCTGCCGGGCCCAGGCCCGCAATTCCTCCTCGACCGCCGCTCCCGCGGCCTTGGGCATGAGGCCGAGGGAATTGCCGCAGAGATAGACCACCGGCCGGCCGTCGCGTCGGCGGGGAAAATGGAACCCCTGACGGAATTTCTTGAGCGGATCGGCCGCGTCGGCCCGGCGGGCCTCAGTCCTTAAGTCCGAGGAATTCAACGCCATTCTCCCAGAGTATCCTGCTCTTGGCCGCCGCGCTCAGCGCCCTGTCGGAGGCCACCAGGCTCCCGGGCCTGTCCTCGCCCAGCGGGAACGGGTAGTCGGAACCCATGCAGACCCGCCTCGGGCCGACCAGGCCAACCACCTGACGCAGTACGCCCGCATCGTGCACGAGCGAATCCACCCAAAAATTTCCAAGCTGTCCGGCCGGGCTCCTCCGCGCGGCGACGGCGCAAAGGTCCGGCCGGACCCTGAAGCCGTGCTCCCATCGTCCCAGCATCGAGGAGAAGGCTCCTCCCCCGTGCGCGAAGCAAAGCCTAAGGCCCTTGAGCCTTTCAAGAACTCCTCCAAAAAGGACGCTGGCAACGGCCAGGGCGGTCTCCGCGGGCATGCCGACCAGCCAGGGCAACCAGTAGCGCGGCATGCGCTCCGGCGCGAGCATGTCCCAGGGATGGATGAAGACCGCGGCGCCGAGGTCGCGGGCGGCCTCGAAGAACGGGAACAGCTCGGGAGCATCGAGATTCCATTCTCCGACGTGCGAGCCGATTTGGACGCCGTGCAACCCGAGCTCGCGAACGCATCGCTCAAGCTCTTTGATCGCGAGCGAGGGTGACTGCAAGGGCACCGTGCCAAGTCCGGCAAACCGCCGCGGGTATTCTCGGACCACGGTTGCGATGTGGTCGTTCAGGAGACGGGAGAGGTCCAAGCCCTGTGCGGGCTTGGCCCAGTACGAAAACATGACAGGGACTGTTGAGAGCGCCTGGAGGTCTACCCCGAATCGATCGCAGTCCTCCAGGCGCTGCGGCGGATCCCAGCAATTCCTCCCGACCTCGCGGAATACCTTGCCGTCTTTCCACATCCGCCCCGTCCCGCCGCGAATCTCCAGGCGCGCGAAGCGCGGATCGCCATAGCGCGCGGGCAGGTCCGGGAGGCCCGCGGGCAAGAGGTGGGTGTGCAGATCGAGCCGGCGGGCGCGCCCCGCCGGGCTACTTCCTGGCCGCCTGCGGGGCATCCATTACCGCGCCGCACTTCTTGCAGGTCCGGAGCTTCCGGTCTCCGAAGAACCTCTCCATGATGGGCTTGAGCTGTGTCGTGATGTCGGTGAGCCGGAAGGTCTCGTCGTAGAGCGTCTCCCAACAGCCCTCGCAGTACCAGCGCAGGTGGTCGATCTCCTTGGGGCGTCGGCTCCGCTCGATCACCAGCCCGACGGTGTTCGGAAAGCGCTGGGGGGAATGCGGCACCATGGGCGGCAAGAGGAAGATCTCGCCCTCCCGGATCGGAATGTCGCGGGGCTTCCCCTTCTCGATCACCCTGAGGAGCATGTCGCCCTCGAGCTGGTAGAAGAACTCCGGCGCGGGGTCGAGGTGGTAGTCCTTGCGGCTGTTGGGGCCGCCGACGACCATGACGATGAACTCGCTGCCTTTCCAGACTTGGGCGTTGCCCACCGGCGGCTTCAGGAGATGCCGGTTCTCGGCGATCCAGTCCTTGAGGTTGAGGGTGCTGAGGGTCTCCGCCATCCCGCCTCCCGGCGCCCCACAGGGGGACGCCACTGTGAAATATTTTATAACATACCCTTTATGAGTCAACTATTTCTACCTTTAATGATCGCCTCGGCTATCGCCTCGGCGGGGGCCGGGTCGCCCGGGGACCGCGAAATCGTCCGGGTCAACGGCACTCCCATCCGCCAATCCGAGATCGTCGAGCGCGTCCTTCGCATGCACGGCCGCGAGACCCTGGAAGCCATGATCAACGAGCTCCTCGTCCGCCAGACCGCCCACGAGAAGAAGATCGCGGCCGACGCCGCGGTCCTCGACAAAAGGATCAGCCGGATGCGGTCCAATTTCACCAACGCCAAGGCCTTCGAAAACCAGCTCAACCAGATCGGCGCCACCGAGGCCGACATCCGCCGTGAGATGCAGGCTCAACTTATCGCCGAAAAGCTCATCGTCGACACCAACAAGCTCTCCGTCAACGACGCCGAGGTCAAGTCCGCCTTCGACCGGAACAAGGGGCGCATGGGCAAACCCCCCGCCTCCCACCTGCGGCACATCCTAGTCAAGACCCAGGCCGATGCCGACGCCATCCTCGCGCAGGTCAAGGCCGGGGCCGATTTCAAGAAGCTGGCCAAGGAGAAGTCCCTGGCGCAGAGCGGGAAGGTCGGCGGCGGCGACTACGGCTTCGTCACGGCCGGGATGCTTCCGCCGGACATCGAGAAGACGGTATTCGCCATGCAGCCGGGAGATCTCAAGGTCCTGCCGACCCCCTTGGGGCACCACGTCCTCCAGGTCCTCGCGACCCGGCCCGGCGAACCCGCGGTCTACGGCAAGATCAAAGACGACCTCAAGGAGATGCTCCTGGCCGAGAAGATCCAGAACGCCCTGCCGCTCTTCATCCAGGAACTGCGCCAGAAGGCCGATATCAAGTATCAGGGCGATCAGGACGCCGCCCCGGCGCCCGCCCCCGCCAAACCTTAGCGCATGACGCCCCGCCAATATTCCGCATCGGCGCGGCGTCAGTACCCGCGCCTCCCGCAATTGGCAGCGCAGGCGGCCGCGGCGACGTTTCGCCGTCCCTTTGGGCCTAAAAGAACATGGGCCGTCTGTTGGGGCCATGATGGGCCTTGAGTCGGGCGGATCAGGCCCGAGTCTGTGATAGACTGCCTCGGTGACCCTCCTAGCCGCGTTGGCGCTCGGGCTCGCTGGACGGATTTCCGCCCAAGGCCTGCCCCGAGTTCGACTCACCGCTCCCATGAGGCCGGCAACCGCCGTCCTCCCATCCCGCCTCGTGACGCCTGCCCGCTTGGCGCTTCCGCTGAGCGCGCTCCCGCCGTCGGTGGGGCCGTCCGCGCTGCCGTCCCTCCCCGCTCCCGGGCCTAATCTTCTCCCGGCCGCCGCCCTTCTCGGTCCAGCCGACGCGAATTCGATCGGGCCGCGCGCGCTCCCGGCGCTAACGGGCGACGCCGCGCCCGCGCAGCCCGCCGCGGCGGGCCCGACCGATGATCTAGAAACGTCCAAGGCCTTTTCCGATCTCTCCTTCGACGGACGCAAACCCGCCCCGGAGGCCGCCCCGGCCGTCGGCGAGCCGGCTTCCGCGCCGCTCCCCGCGGCCGCGCCCGGCGATGGGGGCGCACCCATCCGCAAGATCCGCTTCAACGCCGTCGAACTGCCGGAAGTCGTCCTGCGGCCCGACGCCCCGGTCTCCCCACACCTCGTAGCGGCCATCGACGCGGCAAAGGAATCCATCCTTCTGGCCCTCCCGGACTTCAGCCTCCGGGAAGTCGCGCCGGCGCTGGGCCGCGCGCACCGCCGCGGGGTCTCGGTCCGCGTCGTCCTCTCGGACCAAGCGGTCTTCCCCCCCGACCGCGGACCGGAGCGCCGCAGCCGCCGCAGCATGGAGGTATGGAGCCTCTTGCGCGACGGGATAGAAGTGACCGACCTACGAGGCCTGGGCAAGGTCGGACGCATGGAGAGTTCGCTGGCCGTGTTCGACGGAAAGATATCGGGCTTCGGTTCCTACCGCTGGTCCTGGCGTTCCGAGAAAGCTGAAGTCTCGGCGGCCTATTTCAGCGACAACATCACCCTCGCGAATGATCTGACCGCGCACTGGACGCATCTCCAATCGCTCGGTAAGCCCGCCGCCTCCGCCCGCGACCATGCCTGGCCGACGACCGCCCCCCCGCCGCCGGCCGCCACCGCGCGGCCGGTCGAATTCAACGGAACGCGCCTGCCGGGCCGGCTGCTGGGGCCGGACCCCAAGCTCGAAGCCACGCTCGCCGCGGCCATCGACGCCGCGGCTTCATCGGTGGATATCGCGGCGCCCGAACTGCGCTCCCAGATCATACTCACCGCCCTGGAGCGGGCCATGAGCCGGGGGGTCAAGGTGAGAATTCTCGCGGATCGCTTCGACGCCGTCGAGTTGAACAACCTCTTCCTCGGCGCCCTGGCCTTTCGCGGGGCGCAGGTGCGTTCCATGCCCAACGTCGAGTCTCCCTTCGCCGTGTTCGACGGGACCCTTCTAGAGACCGGCTCCGCCCGCTGGACCAAATCGGGCGCCCTTAACGATTTCAGCGACGCGCACTTCATAAAGACCGCCGGGATGGTCGCCGCCCACGCTGAGTTCTTCGAGCGCCTCTTCGCCGCCGCGCAGGCGGTAGCGGCGCCGACGCAGGACCCGGCCCCGCCGGATGAGGAGTCCCTGGCCCGCGAGTCCGCCCAGCCGGTCCCGGCGCGGCCCCCGAAGCGGCCGGTCGACCCCGCCCCCATGCCGGAAGCCAACCAAGTCGAGTTCAACGGCGAGGTATTCCCGTCGTCGATGTTCCGACCGGACCACCCGATCGCCGATACCATCGTCCGCGCGATCGACGCGTCGCGCAAGTCGGTCCGGATCGCGATCCACTCCTTCAAGTCCCAACGCATACTCGAGGCGCTCCGGCGCGCCAAGGCCCGCGGGATCAAGGTTGAAGCCATCATCGACTACGACCACGTCTACCCTTCGGGCGAGAGCCACACCGGCGGCCCCCGCAAGCCCAGCGAACAGATCCAGGCTCTCGTTAAGGAAGGCTTCGCCGTCACGGCCCTTCCGGGTTTAAACGGCGGCGACCAGCACAACAAGCTGGCGGTCTTTGACGGCAAGATGGCCCTCGCCGGCTCCTACAACTGGGACGAGACCGCCGAGAATAACCACTTCGAGGACGTGCTGTTCACCGCCGACGCCGGCCGCGTTGCTTGGTACGCGGGCTACTGGTCCTACATGCGCCGCCTGGCCACGCCGGTCAAGCGCGGGCGCTTCGCCTTGGCGCGCCTGGGACTGCTGCCGGAGCGCCCCGCCGACGCCCCGGCCGGCCCGCGGGTGGGGCCCCCCGTCGGACCGCCCCCCGAGGACACCGCAACGCCCGTGCGCCTTCACGACGAGGCCTTTCCCCGGCAGATGGGCTCGCCCCGCGGCAAGATCGAGGCCGCCCTGATCAGCGCCATCGGCGCGGCGCGCGACACCATCGAGGTCGGGATGTTCGGCTTCTATTCCCGGCCGATCGCCGAGGCCCTCCTGGCCGCTAAGAACCGGGGTGTCAAAATCCGGCTGGTCCTGGACTGGAGCCAGTCGAACAACCCCAACGCCAAGCACGACTCATGGTTCGCCTGGCACGGCTTTACGGTCCGCCTGCGCGGGGGACCCGACGACGAGGGAGACCCCATGCTCGAGAAGCTCCATGACAAGTTCATCCTCATCGACCGCCTGCTCCTCATCGCGGGGTCCTACAACTACTCCTTCACCGCCGAGAACAAGAGCTTCGAGAACGTGACCTTCACCAACGACGCCGTCGACATCGCCCGCTTCCTGGCGCACTGGGCGCGGGTGTTCGGCATGGGCTGGGCCGTCCCGCGCCCGGACGCCGAGCCCACCTGGCCGGCCCCGGTGGAGGATTCCACCCCCCCGTCCCCACCAGCTTCTTAGACCAGAAACCGTGAGGAGCAGGCCCGGCCCTAAGCCATGCTCATGAATGGGGACAAATGGAAGGATCTGCTTGCTGCCGAAGCCCGGTGCAAACAGGCAGAAACGTGCAGCCGTCTCAAGATCCGGGAGCTGTTCTTCGAGCCCAACCCCGGCACCCTTAGCACATGGCGGGAAAAGCATCGGTTCTATGAGAAGGGTATTGATCGGCGCCTCGTATTTCTGGCGGAGAGACCGTCCGACCGACGGCCTCGAGAAACTCCGGCCCACTTTGAGGTTAATGGACAGCGGGGATGGTGCTGTTGGGACTACACCCCGCAAGACGACCGCTTTCGAGAAGGCCGCACGCGCCACGGTTTTGAGAATTGCCTCATCACCAACGTGGTCAAATGCGGGCTTCCCGGCGCGCGCGGGGCATCGGGAGATCAGGCGGATTTTGTGCCGTTTCCACCGTGAGTAACCGTGGAACGGTCGAAGGGCGGCGTCTAGATTTGGGAAGTTATACGAACTGGAGCCTAAGCCTTTTATGGAAGGCGTCGGCGATCTTCTGCAGGGTCGAAAGCGAATGCCCCTTGTAGCTCAGCGATTCCAAGCGGGCTATCGCCTGTTGCGAGATCCTCAACCTGCTCGCGAGCTGTCTTTGGGTCAGCCCGGCCTTCTTGCGTAGACGAATCAACTGGTAGGCCGTTTCAATGAAGATATCCTCATCCGGTTCCTCAAAGGCTTTCCTGAATCGGGGATCTCTGAGGGATCGCCTCTTGTGGTCTTCAAAGGTCACGAGCTTCGACTTTCTCATGGTCAATTGCTAAGTTCCCCACGCTTCTTGCGACCGATGTAATCGGCCCGATACCGAATGGCCCTCTCTATCTCGGCCGGAGGCACCTTGTCGGATTTCTTGATGATCCCGTGGGTCACAATTATCTGATCGCCGTCCCAAAAGAAGTACAAGGCCCGGAATTGGTCGCCGCCGAAGACGACGCGCAGCTCCCTGATCCCACCCCGCAATACGTCCGCGAGACTCATCGACCGCATTATATGATTTGCGCGCTCGGACAAACGCGCGGTACCGGCGGCGCGAGCCGCGCTTGAAAATCACGAGGCCTCCGGCGTTAAGACCGGAGGCCTCGTATTCATGCCGACGGCGGCTTAGTCGAAGCGAATTCCGGACTCGGACAAGACCGACAGCTTCTTGATCGACTCCTGCGCCTTGCTGAAGTTCCCGCGGGGATAGGGCGGGTGGGGGTAGCGGTCCCGGCCGTCGTCGCGGCAGTAGAGGTTGCGCGTGCTGAGATGGCAGGTCAGTCGCTCGCGCCGGGAGTGGAAGGAGCCCAAGGGCGAAGAGGTCGCCGCGTCGGCGAAGCCGACTTTCCAGTCCTCGTTGCAGTTCTGGTACTCTTCCTCGGTCACCCAGCGGCCCCAGCCGCAGGAGCCGCCCTCGCCGATCTGACGCCAGGGCTTGCCGGTGTACTCGACGTCGCGCCGGCTCGCCAGGTCGATGGGCTGGCCGATGTCGCTGCCGCGCAGGGTAAAGTTCCAGGAATCGTCGCTGGAAGGGGCCTTGCCGGAGAACTTGGCCTTCTTGGCGTCTCCTTGGCTGACCGTCACCGTGAACTTGTTGGACCGGCCCGCGGCGAACTCGACCTTGGTGGGGCCGGCGAAGAACTCGACGACCGCGCCGCTCTCGTCGATGATGCGGACGGGGTTGGAGCCGGCGAGGATGAGCTCGCCCTTGCGGGTTTCCTCGCCGCAAGCCGCGAGAAGAGCGGCGGCGAGAAACAGAATGGAACGCTTACTTTTCATTGAGGGGCACCTCCGCATGGCCGAAAGGCCCATGCTTGATGGGTCCATTGTACCAAATCCGGGCCGGTTCCGGCCGTCCTAGCCGAGCGAAATAGCGCCTAATGGGCGGGCGCCCCCTAAATGCATTAATAGTTACTCAAAATACTTGCAAATTAATCGAAATTGCCGTATACTATGGGAGATGAAGAATGCGGAGAGGGTGAAGGATGCGATGGAGCCGGGCCGGGTCTATCGACGACAGGACCTGGAAGGATTTTCCACGGCCTTGGATCGCGATCTCAAGACGCTCGTTGCCGACGGCGAAGTCCGCAAGCCTGCGAGCGGACTCTACTGCCGTCCCCGGCAGTCGACTTGGGGGGCTGCCCCTCCCGATGATCGAGAACTCGTGCGCGCTTTCCTGAAGACCGGCGATTTCTTGCTGACTTCATACGATAATTTCACCGATCTCGGGCTTGGCCTGACACAGGTTTACAACACCACTATCGTCTACAACCATAAGCGCTTCGGAGATTTCCAGTTGGGTGGAAAACACTTCCGGTTCCGCCGCGTTCCCGCCTACCCGAGCGTTCTCAGCAAGGAATATCTCCTCGTTGACCTGCTGAACAACCTTAATGATCTCCCTGACGATGTCGCGGCCGTGCTCAGAAACCTGAAGTCGCGGCTCGGCGAGTACGATCGCGACAAGGTGTCCGACTGTCTCAAGCTATACGGCAATCCGGCCGCCAGGCGCGTGCTGAGAGCGAGCTATGCCTGAATTCCTTCACGCGCTAAGCGACGTGAAAACGCTCTTCGAGCTGATCGCCGCGGAGAAGGGCTTGCGTCCGGCCGTGGTCGAGAAAGACTACTGGATCATGCACTGCCTCTGGGGACTTCAACGAGCGGGACTCCATTTCGAGATGAAGGGCGGGACTTCCCTGGCGAAGGGCTGGGGCGTCGTCAACCGACTCTCCGAAGACCTCGACATCCGCTTCGATGCCCCGGCGAAACTCAATCTCAAGGGCGACAAGCCCGCCCATATCAAAGCGCGGTTCGGCTTCTACGATGACCTCTCGGCGCGCATCGAGATCCCTGGAGTCTCGGTGGAGAGAAACCACGGCTACGACGATCCCAAGGCTCAAAACGGCGGAATCAGCCTGAAGTACGAGTCGCTGTTTACCGCGTCACCCGAGCTGAAGAAGGAAGTGCTCCTGGAGGCAGGATTCGACAAGACCGCGCCGAATGAGCCCCGAGACTTCGGCAGTTGGGCTCTGGATAGGGCTCAAGAAGCCAACCGCGGCGTGATCGACAACCGCGCGGTCGGCGTGAAGTGCTTCAATCCCGAGTACACTTTCGTCGACAAGCTTCAGACCGTTTGCCGTCGCTTCCGGCAGCATCGCGACCGCAACGACGCGCAAAAGGACAGGCCGCGGGATTTTCTCCGGCATTACTACGACCTGTACATGCTCTTGGGCGTGGCGAGGGTGACGGCCTTTATCGGCACGGATGATTACGAGGCGTACAAGAAACAGAAGCTCAAGACGACGGACGCCAAGGAGTTCAAGTCTCGCGAAGCCTTCCTACTCAAGGACGCGAATAGATTCGCGCTCTTCGAGGATGAGTTCGAGGTCACGAGCTTCATGTTGACGCCGCCGCGCCCGAGCTTCACGGCGGTGGTCGAGCGAATCCGGGAGCACGCGCCGACATTCTGAAAGCGCACCCCCGCCGCAAGGGGGGCTCCCGGCGGGAAATGCTATCCTAGCGCGATGGCCGAAGCGCCCGCCAAGGTCCCACTCTCGTGCTTTATCCTCCGTCGAGGCCGGAGCCGCGGCGGCAGGCTTGACCCCGAGGCTTTAGCTATAATCGCAAGATGACCGGAAACCCCGATCTTAAGCAAGCCCTTCGGCTCCTTAACAATCGGCGCATGGGCCTGTGGTCGAGCGGACCCTTCGACCTCTCCCCGGACGGCCGCGAGGCCGCCTTCGTGGCCGACCTCGGCGGGTCCATGGACATCTGGCGGGTGCGCGAGGGCCGGCCCTGGCCCGAGGCCCTGACCGCCGACGGACAGATGGCTTATGAGTTGAGCTATTCCCCCGACGGTAAGTGGCTCGCCGCGACCCGCGATTTCGAAGGCGACGAGAACTACCAGATCGACCTCATCCCGACGAAAGGCGGTCCCGCCCGCCGCGTGGCCCCCGCCCCCAAGGCCCGCCAATACCTGGGCCCGTGGTCGGCAACCTCCCGCCGCCTCTATTTCAGCTCCAACCGCCGCGACGAGCGGGTCTTCGACCTTTACCGCTGGGACCTGCGTCTGACCGCGTCGGAGATGCTCCACCGCAACGACCGGGTCGGCGAGTCCATCGCCATGGCGTTCGACTCCCGGGAGCGTCTTCTGTTCTACTTCGTGGGCCTGACCAACCTCGCCCACGAGCTCTGGGTCAAGGACCTGCGCTCCGGCGAGTCCCGAAGGATATTCCCCGCTTCGTGGACCGAGGCCGTGATCCGCGGCATCCACTGGTCGACGAAATCGGGCAGCCTGTGGCTGGCCACCGACGCGGGAGAGGAGTTCTGCGGAATCGCGCGCCTCAAGTCCCCTTCCTGGGAACTCGAGTGGGTGCGCCGCCCCCCCTGCGACGTGGACGATTTCGTTCTGGCTCCCGATGATTCCTGGCTGGCTTGGGCCGAGAACCGCGACGGCCTCACACATGTGGTCGTGGAGAATCTTAAGAACCGCAAAAGCGTCAAACTCCCCTGGCCCGCGGGCGGAAGCCTCATCCCGGCGATCACCCGCGGCCACCTGCGGCGCTCGCGCACCGGCCGGCATGTGGCCATCGCTTGGTCGAGCCCGGTCCGGCCCACCGAGATTTACCGCGCGGATCTTAAAACTCGGAAAGTCGAGCGCCTGACCTACCTTCAGTCGGCCCTGGCCCCGGAGGCCTCCCTCGCGCGCCCCAAGGTCCATCGTTGGAAAGCGCCGGACGGCTGGGACATCTCGGGCTATCTCTATCTTCCCCGGTCGGGCAAGCCCCCCTTCAAAACCATCGTCTATCCCCACGGCGGCCCGGAGTTCCAGTTCCGCGCCTACTACAACCCCAAGGTGCAGTACTACGTCTCCCAGGGCTGGGCGGTTCTGGCCCCGAATTTCCGCGGTTCCACCGGGTTCGGCCGCCGCTTCCAGAAGTCGATCTACAAGGACTGGGGCGGGGCCTGTTACCAGGACGTCCTGGCCGGGACGCGCGACCTGATCTCGCGCGGCGTCATCGATCCCGAAAGGCTCGCGATCGTGGGCGGCAGCTTCGGCGGCTACATGACGCTCTGGGCCGCGACCCAGGACCCGGATTTCTGGAAGGCGGCCGTCGACATTTACGGCGTCTCCAACCTTATCACCATGATCGAAAGCGACCCGCCGGAATGGGAGCCCTACGACCTGGAAGCCTTGGGCGATCCGGTCAAGGACAAGGACGAGCTCTTGCGGCGCTCGCCCATCACCTACGTCGACCATCTGAAAAGCCCCCTGCTGGTCTTTCAGGGCGCCAACGACTTCCGGGTCAAGCGCCAAGAGTCGGACCAGATGGTCGAAGCCCTGCGCGCGCGCGGGGTGGCGGTTGAGTACGTGGTCTTTGAGGACGAGGGCCACGGCTGGTCCAAGACCGAGCACTTGGCCGAGGAGCTCGCGCGCACGGTCGAGTTTCTCGACCGGCATTTGGACCGCGCCCCCGGGCCGGCGCCGTCATCTCCGGGCGCCGCGGAAATCACGTTGAGGTAGATACGCCCGCGCCAACTGGCAGCCGTCTCACGCGCTTGCCGAGGATGCGGCGCTGGATTCTTCCCTTGCTTGGCGTGTTCCTCCTGCCGCCCGTTGCCGCCGCGCCGGGCTCCGGTTTCGCCGAAGTGGCCGAGGAGCCTTCCAATTTCGACGGTCGAGTCGTGGCTCTGACCGGGTACGTGGACGCCGTTCGGTTCCATCGGCTCTCCAGCGAGACAGCCTACTACAGCTTCGTCCTGAGCGAGTTTCCGCGCGGACGCGGCCGCTACGTGCGGGTCAAATGGTATACCAAGGCGGCGGGCAAGCCCGTGAGCCGTTTTGACGCCAAGGCGGGAGATAGGCTCGAGCTCTCGGGGACCTTTTCGTCCGCGACGTCGAGCCGGTCCAAGGACTACCTCGGCAGCGTCGAGATGTACGGCAAGCTCTACAAGACGCTCTTTCGGGGGCTGCGCAAGGTGAGATCGCTGCGCTGAGCGGCGCGGCACCCCGGGCGTCCCAATCGCGGGTTTACCTCCATCGCTGGAGGTGGATTCATGATGGGCTCTCCGTCATTTTCGGACCAGTTCGTGCCAGGTCAGGCTTCGGTTCTCCAGGCCGGGCCCGAGCCGCCGGCACGAAGATGCCGGGACACGCATCCGAGATGGGAGAGCGCCGAAGTCTCGTTCTTCAAATAGGCGAAGGTGTTGATGGGACAGACGGCCCCGTCGCAGGCCCGGCCGGCGTCGAAGCCGCTCATGTCGGCGCGCACCAGCCGCGGCCGCTCCAAACCCAGGTCCGCCATGCGTTTGACGGCCCTGCGGAGCATCTCCCGGGAGCGGTCGATCCCGACGATCGCGATCCCCCGGCGGGAGAACGGGGGAAACATCCGCCCCGAGCCGCAGCCCGGCTCGAGGATGGACCGCACCCCCGGCCCTATCCTCCTCAACAGCCACCGGACCTCTTCCGTATTGTCCCAGGAGAAGGCCCAGTCGTAGAAATCCGCCCGGCTGGAGTAGAGCTTCGAGGTCATGGGCGCGACGGCGCCGCGGCCATGCCTACTTCTCCATCTTGCACGGCCGTCTAGTCCGACCCCATGATCCACCGATGTCCGAGCGGTGCTTCAAGGAGCATGGCTTGATCTAAGTCTGATGGCTTGGCCCAGCCGGGCGACCGGATGTAAATGACCGAGCCGGGAAGAGCGGTAGGCCCCGCTGGCGGGGCCTACCCGCGGCTCGGGAGGTCGGTCGGCAGAGCGCGATCCACCTCGCTTTGCGAGGTCCGCAACTAACACCGCGTGCCATGTTGCACATAGACTTAACATCTGTTATACTATGCAAGTTACCATACTAAAATGTCAACAAAAAAAATGGAATTCCGATACTCCATCGGGCTTCGTCCAGGGGAAGATTACGCTGATCAGATTAAGAGGTTTCGGGCGGAAAATGGCCTAACTCAGCGGGCTTTAGCGGATCGCCTAGGCGTTTCCTTCGTGACCGTTAATCGGTGGGAAAACTGTCAGAGCAGACCATCCCAACTTTCCTGGGGCCAGCTACGTCAGTTGGAATCGACGGTCGCCGAGGCGCTCGGGACGTACGGAAAAACCGAGAAAAAACCGGCCGTCCTTGATTTCACAGCGCCACCCGACGTTGTAAAGGTGTTGGCCGAGGGCGAACGACTCTCCTTCGGGCACCTGGCCAATCCCGCCTTCGCGACCGAGATCTCCAGCATAGACCCTCTTCCCCATCAGAACATCGCGGTATACGAGCACATGCTCAAGCAAGCTCGCCTGCGGTTCCTGCTGGCGGACGACGCTGGCGCGGGAAAGACCATCATGTCCGGCCTCTACATTCGCGAGATGCTTTCCCGACGCCTATTGCGTCGCATCTTGATCGTAACGCCCGCGGGCCTTGTCGGGAATTGGCGCCGCGAGCTGCTCACGCTCTTCAACATGCCCTTCCGCGCCGCGATCGGCGGGGACGCGCGTCAGGAAAATCCCTTTGTCGGCCAGAATAGCGACCGTCTTATCATCAGCGTCGACACCCTGGCCAGCCCGCCCGTCTTCGCGCGCCTCAAGGATGCCGAGGTTGTCCCCTACGACCTGGTGATCTTCGACGAGGCTCATAAGCTGACATCGAACCGTGGAACGGACATGCGGGTTCGGAATATCGACCGTTACTGTCTCGCTGAAGCTCTGGCTGGCATCCCCATTCAGGATGAAAAGTGGAAACTTCCATGGAACGCCCATCACCTCCTCCTCCTTACGGCTACGCCGCACATGGGCAAGGATTACCCTTACTATGCACTCTGGCGACTCCTTGAGCCGGAGATTCTGACAACGCCGGAGGCCTTCCGCGAGTACCCGGCCGACCAGCGCCGCTTGCACTTTATTCGGCGTACCAAAGAGGAGATGGTCTACCTGGACGGCCGCCCGATGTATCCCAAGCGCCTGTCCGACACCTTGGCCTATGGGTTGACGCAGGGCGACGTGAGCGAGCAAAAGCTCTACGATGAGACGACGGAGTACCTGCGCTACGTCTACAACAAGGCCAAGCTGCTGAACCGCGAGGCGGCGCGCCTGGCCATGAGCGTCTTTCAGCGTCGTCTGGCGAGTTCCACCTACGCCCTGTTGCGATCTTTCGAGCGAAGGATAGAGAAGCTGGACAAGCTCATCGCCGACGTGCAGGAAGGCAAGATCACTCCGGATCAGCTTGTGACCTTGCAGCACCGCATTCACGAGGAAGATGACGTTCTCGCCTCCAAGACCGCCGATGACGAGTCCTCCGAGGATGGCCGCGAGGAGAACGAACTCGCGGAGGAAAAACTCCTGCAAGGCGTGGTCGCAGCATCACTGGCCGATCTGTTGGCCGAGCGTGAGCATGTCCAACAGCTGCTTGAGTTGGCGCGGACGGTCGAGCATTCCGGGCATGAGTCCAAGTTCGACAAGCTGCGGGAGATTCTCACGGACCCGAAGTTCAGCGGCGAGAAGTTCATCGTATTCACCGAGCACCGCGACACGCTGGACTTTCTCGTCAAGCGCCTGGAGGGCATGGGCTACACCGGCCAAGTCGCGCGGATTCATGGGGGCTTGAGCCCGCAGCCCGACAACCGCGGCGGACTAAGCGAACGTGATCGGCAAGTTGAGTTCTTCCGCAAACCCGCGCAGGAAGATGGTGCGCGGTTCCTCATCTGCACGGACGCTGCCGCTGAAGGCATCAACCTCCAGTTCTGCTGGCTGATGATCAACTACGACGTGCCCTGGAACCCGGCCCGGCTTGAGCAGCGCATGGGCCGCATCCACCGCTACGGCCAGAAGCACGATCCGGTCATCATCCTGAATTTGGTCGCCCCCACCACGCGCGAGGGCAAGGTCCTTAAGACCCTGCTCGACAAGTTGGAGAAGATTCGCAAGGAGCTCAAGTCGGACAAAGTCTTCGACTGCGTCGGCCGGATGTTCCAAGAGGTCTCCATCAAGAAGTACATGGAGCTGGCGGTCACCGAGGACGCCGACACCGTAGCCCGCGAGCTTGACGGCAAGCTGACCAAG
>CAYJXJ010000052.1:0-27049 GCA_964374095.1 uncultured Elusimicrobia bacterium | reverse complement strand
AGCGCGCGGGCCGCCAGGAGGCAGAGGTGAGGAAAGACGGGGAGCATGTAGGCGGCCAATTTGGAGCTGGAGGCCGAGAAAAAACCGGTGACCACGGCCGCCCAGAGCAGCAGGGCTCGGCCTTTCCAGCGCTCACCCGACGATCCGGTCCAGGCCGCGGCGGCTCCGGCCGCGACGGCCGGCGTCCACGGCAGGAGCGCGGCGGGCAGGACGGCGAGGTAGAAGAACCAGGGGCCCGGCCGGTTGTAGCGCGGGGTCAGGAAGCGCTGGAAATGCTGTTCCACGAAAAAAACCTGCAGGAAGTCGTGGTGACGGTGCGACATCCGCCAGATCCAAGGTCCCACGATGGCCGTAAAGACCAAGGGGCCGGCCGGACCCAGCAGTCCGCGCAGGCCCGGCCGCAAGTTCGGACAGGCCAGCATCAGAAGAATGACCCAAAGCGCCGGCAGAACGAGCGCGACCAGGCCTTTGGCGAGGAAGGCCAGACCCGCGCACGCCCACGCGCCCGGCGACGCCCACCACGCGTCGCCCGGCCTGGCCAAGGCCCGCAAGATCAGCCCCGTCGTCCAGACCAACGCCGCGGTCAGGCCCATGTCCGGGGTGATGTAATGCGACAGCAGGAAGTACAGCCCCGAGCTGAGGAGAACGAGCGCCGCGCTCGCTCCCGCTCCGGCCGAGAACAGCCAGGTCCCGAGCCACCACGTCCCGGCCGCCCCCGCGAAGGACAAAAGCGCCAGAGGCAGGCGCGCGGCTCCCTCTCCGACCCCGAATAGGCGGTAGGAGCCGGCCGCCAGCCAGTACCACAGAGGGGGCTTCTCGATATAGTCCAGGCCGTTGAGGGTCGGGCTGACCCAGTCGCCCGACGCGATCATTTCGCTGGGGACCTGCGCGTAGCGGGCGTCGTCGACTTCCCACAAGGGATGGGCGAGGTCCCAGAAGGGGGCGGTCAACGCCAGGAGCAACAGCAGGCGCGTGGCGGTCATCAGAGATTTATCCACGTGACTGGAACGTTCCAAGCCCTGTGGATAACTCGGCCGCGGCATGCGATCTAGACCGTCAGCACGACTTTGCCGAACTGCTTCCTGGAGGCTAGGTAGTCGTGCGCCGCGCGGGCCTGGTCCAAGGGGAAAGTCCGGTCAACCACGGGTCGAAGCCTGCCCGCGGCGACCGATCGGGCCACCGCTTTCATGTCGGCGAGAGTCCCCATCTTGGACCCGAGGATCTGGAGCTGGCGGCTGAACACGTAGCGCAGGTCCAATTCCACCGTGGGCCCCGTCGTCGCGCCGCACGTCACCAGCCGTCCCCCGTGGCGCAGGCATTTGAGGGCCGCGCCGAAGACCGCCGGCCCGATATGCTCGATGACGACGTCGGCCATGCGCCCGCCCGTCAGGGAAAGAGTCTCGCGCATGAGATCGGCCGGCGGGGAATGGATGGTCTCATGGGCCCCGAGTTCGCGGGCCTTCAGCAGCTTCTCCGGGGAGGTGGATTGGGCGATGACGCGGGCGCCGGCCAGAAGCGCGACCTGGATGGCCGCGACACCCACTCCGGAGCCGGCCCCGAGCACGAGCACGATTTGGTCCGGACCGGCCCGGCCGAGCGTCAGGACCATATGCCACGCGGTGAGCATCGTCAAGGGATAGGCGGCGGCGTGCGTGAAATCCAGGGAGTCGGGGATGGGCAGGAGGGCCCGCTCCGGGGCGCAGAGGAACTCGGCGTAGCCGCCGGGCCCCGCCTGGGCGCCGATGATCCCGTAGCGCGTGCAGTGGTTGTCTCGCCCGGCCAGGCAGTGATCGCATGCGCCGCAGGAGCGTCCGGGCGCCAGGGCGAAGCGCTTGCCGCGGAGGGTCTCGGCGACCCCGGGGCCGACGGACTCGACCTCGCCGGCCGCGTCGCAGCCGAGGATATGGGGCAGGCCGATCTTATAGGCCGGTATGCCCTCGCGGACGAAGAGGTCGAGGTGGTTGAGCGCGCAGGCGCGGACGCGCAGGCGGACTTCGCCGGGTCCGGGGATCGGGTCCGGAGCTTCGCCGAATTCCAACATCTCGGGGCCGCCGAAACGCCGGATCAGGACCGCTTTCATCGCGGCCTTGATCCTATTACTTTTTAAAGAGGCCCTGGAAGGAGGCCGAAAGCATCGCGATGAGATCGTCTTTCTTGCGGAGGGTTTCGAGCAGTTCGGCCCGTTCCCTTTCCCAAGATCCCCCCCGCGCCGCCGCCGCATCCTTCTCCTGGAGGGCCTTCGCCAACTGGCCGGACAGCACGCCGAGGTCGGACTGAGCCTTATCGCGGGCCGCGGCGAGTTCCTCGCCGCGCCGGTGGTTTTGCCGGAGCTCCTCTTGAAGTGGTTCCAGGCGCCTGCGCCAGTCCTCATCGGATCGGCGGCGGCCCTCGATGTCCGAGCGCGCGGCCTCCGACGCGGCCGCGAGGGATTTGACCAGCTCGTCGCGCTCCGCGGCGAGCCCGGCGTGGCGCGCCTGCGCGTCGTCGAGAGCGCGCGTTGCGGCCGCCAGACGGTCCTTGAGATCCGCGGCCCCCAGTTGGGCCTCGACCAGGGCTTGGTGGGCCTGCCGGGCGCGTTCGCGCTCGGCGCTGACTTCGGTCTGGCCCCGTACCAGGCTTTCGCCAAGGGTCGACTCGATCTGCCGCCGCTCCTCGGAATAGATCCTCAAGCGTTCGCTGCGCTCCCGGAGGGCGTCGGCGAGCGCCTTGACCTCGGATTGAAGCTCGGCGATCTCCACGTCGCGGGCCTTCGGCTGCGCCGTCAGGGCGGCAACGGCCCGCTGCAGGAGGGCGTGGCTCTCGACCCCCTGCTGGGAAGCCTGACCGTGCCGGTCCAGAAGCTCCTGGAACTGGACGGCGAGCGCGCCAAGCTGGCGGGCGAGGTTGGCGTCCTGGGCCAAGCGCTCCCGCTGGGTCTCCTGGCGCAGGGCGTGATCGCGCTCTTCCCAGGCCCGGGAGAGGGCCGCGCGCTCTCGAGCCTCCTGGGCCAGCCGCTCCTCCTGGCGCGAGAGTTCGTGAGACAGGCGGCGCACCGCGTCGGCCAGGCCGTGGGAGAGGGCCGAACCCAGGGCCGCCACCTCCGACTCGAGCGCCGTCTCCACGGAGCGCAGGCCCTGCGGCAGCGATGCATCCAGGCGCCGGACCGCGGCGGCGAGCTGGGAGATCGGCTCGGCCGATTCGGCCGTCCCGGGGCCCTCGCGGCCGCGCGCGACCACCTCGCGCAGGAGCTGGGCCCAGGTTTGGTGCATCTCGTCGAGGCGCTTTTCCAAGGCTTCGATGCGTCCCTTCGCCATGGACTGGCTCTCGCCGCTCTCCCGCTCGGTCTTCTCCCGGCGCAGCTGCTCCGAGATGGAGCGCATTTCCACCTCGACCTCGGTTCGGATGGAGGCCTGGGACTTGAGCTCCCGTTCCGCCGACCCCGCGCGCTCCCGGGCCAGGGCCAGCTCGCGCTCGAGGCTTTCGAGGCGGCGTTGGAAAAAGTCCATCATGGGCGTCAGAGGGACGTGGGTCTGCGGCGGCTTGATCAGCTCCGGCGGCGGGGGCGCCGGGGGAACCGGCGGGGGTTGGGGAGGATCGGAGGGGTCTGGGGGGGTCATGGGGGGGCTCAGCGCTCCCGGTAGCGTTTGGAGGATTTGGAAGGGAGATTGTAGTTGAAGGAGAAGCGATGCGAGCCGTTGGAGCCCAGGACGCCCATGGAGGTGAATGCGTAGTCGAAGCTTAGGTCGGAGTACTTGAGGCCGGCCCCGACGCTCATCGTCGAGAGCGGCCCCAGGCTCTTGACCGTCATGCTGTTGAAGCCGGCGCGGAGGGCTCCCTTGAGGTTCTTCTTGAATTCGCGGCTGTATTCCACGCCGAGGATGCCGTGGGGCTGGTTGGCGATGGGCGTCACGGCCTCGAGGCTGATCGCCAGGGGCCGGAGCGGGTAGATCGTTCCCCCGATGCGAAAACGGAACGGGAGGGTGTCGCGGACGCTCACGAAATTCTGCCCGTTGCCCATGTTCTGGACCGTCGCGGCGAAATCATAAAGGAAGGGGCCGGAATAGAAGCGCGCCTGCATCCCGATGTCCCCGCCGAACCCGTCGGCGTGGAGGAGATAGGCCGAGTGGATCCACCGGGCGGTGGCTCCCACCGTCAGCTCCATCTCGCTGTCGGAGAGGTCATAGACGGTTTGACCCCAGCCCACTTCCCCGACATAGGAGCGCGGGCGGAATTGTCCGCGCTTGATGCCGGAGATGTCGGTGCTGTCGATATTGCCCCCATCGAGGTAACGCCAGCCTCCCCCGAGCACCACGGTTTCGTTCCACCGATAGGCAAACGAGGCGGATTGATAGCTCATGTCGGCGACGTGGACCGTATTGGTGTAGCCGCCGGAGAAGCGGGGGACGCGCGCCAACCCCGCCGGGTTCCAATAGAGGGAATAGGCGTCGTCGCTCATGGCGGTGTAGGCCCCCCCCATGCCGATGCCCCGCGCCCCGATGTCGAAGAGGAGGAATTCCGAGCCGGTCGTCCCGACTGAGTCTCTGCTGAAGTCAACCGCGGCCGACGGTGTCGGCCGCAAACCGAGCGCCGCGAGCCCGACCAGCAAGATATCCGTCCTGATGCCGTTGTTCACCGCAGCATCACCAGTTTGAGTATCTTCTTATCATCACCCTGCTGGAACACGACGAGATAGATGCCGCTCCCCACGGTCCGGCCCCATTTGTTGAGGCCGTCCCAGGTCAGGGTCCCGATGGCATTGGCCAGGCGGTCCCAGACGAGGTCCCCGCGCAGGGTGTAGATGCGGACTCGAGCGAAGGCCGGCAGTTCGGCGAAAGTGACGAAGCCGTCCCTGCCCTTGAGGAATGGATTCGGGAAGATCAGCGCGGAATAGACGTTGTTGGCCGGGATGAGCTGCTGGAGGAATATCGGAGTCAGATGGTTGATGAGGGCCGTGACCTTGCCGTTGGCGAAGTCGATAGTCGTGGGGTAGGGGACGCACTTTCCGGACAGCTCGTCGTAGCGCACCAACGTCACCTGATCCGGGTTGAGGCCGCCCAGCTCATTGACCGGGGTGGTCGTGAAGTAGATGGTCAGGAGCATGGGTTTGGCCGGCTGCATGGGCGGGGTGGTGATGATCTCGATCCCCCAGCTGGTCGTATTCGAACAGAGGTTGGGCTTGACGGTGTAGGTGGAAAGCAGCACGTTGACGGGCGAGGAGAAGGCCCCCGCGGGGGAGGTCAGCGAGACCGTCCGTTGGGCCGGCAAGCCGACCGTCCCGGTTATCGTGGTGTCGGCTCCGGCCTTGAGCAGGCCGCCCAGGGAGCCGGACGGGATGGACGCGCCCGCGGAGGTCTTGGTGGAGACCTGATTGGAGAAGGTGTCGTTGATGATCCCGGAGAGGTTGGAGGCCTGGACGCGGAAATAGTACTTCTTGCCGGTCGTGAGCCCCGTGATCGTCCTGGTCAGGCCGTTGAACCTATCGGAGAAGGGGACCGGGGTCGATATTTGGGTGGAGAAGGGGGCCTTGCCGTTGCCCGGCGGAACGTCGGCCGCGACGTTGTCATCGGTCGAATAGGTCACCTGATAGGTGGTCGATGACGTGTTGTTGTTGGCCAGCCAGCTGATCGTGACCTCGTCGGGCCCTATGGAGTTCACCGAGAGGGCGCCGGGGGGGTTGGCCCAGGTCGCGGTCGAGGCCAGATCGATTTGGCCCAGGGTGGTTCCGTCTCCGTTGAACGCGGCGATCGAGGCGATGTAGACGGTGCTGGTCTGGAGGTTGGAGATCCGGTACGTGACCAAGCCCAGCGAGGTTTGGAAGAATTCGCGCGAGTCAAGCAGGTCGACGGGGCTGGATGTGAAGGTGACCCGATACTCGGTTCCCACGGGGTTGCCGTTGGTATCAAAACGCACGGTGATGCTGCCGGTGGTCTCGGTCGTCAGGGTGGGATTGACCAGGCCGGGAAGCGCGGCGGCGGTAAAGACCGTCGCGCTGGCCGACAGGGGTCCCTCCCCCGCCGCGGTCACCGCGCTCACCTTGACGACGCGGGCGGCGTTGACCCCCAAGAAGGAGGACGTTCCCTGCCCGAGCCCGCCGTCGAAGAAGGTGTTGGTCGGCACTTCGCGGATGAGATAACTCGCGCTTGTCGAGGGGACGGTGGCGTTGTAGACCCGGTACCTGAGGGCCGGGCCCACGTTGGTCCATTGCCATTGGATGCAGGTGGTCGGGTTCGTGACGCACGGGGAGCCGACCAAGCCCTGGATATTGGCCCGCGTCGTGCCCGAGGAGAGGGCGCTGAAGTTCGAGAACACCCCGATGTTGTTGCGGGCGCGGAGGCGGATGTAATAGGTGGTATTATCGACAAGCCCCCCGATCTTGAAGAAATCCGTCGTGACCGACGCCAGGCCGTCGCTGGGCGTCGAGATCGAGGTCGTGAAGGGCTGCTGGCCGTTGGAGGGAAGGCCGGAAGGGTCGTCGCTCGACATCGAGATCTCGTAGGTCGTGAAGTCCGAGTTGCCGTTGACATTCCAGGCCACCGAGAGGTCGTTGACGTTGATGGTGGTGACACGGACGTTGACGGGCACCGTCGAGAACGTGAAGGTGGTGGCCGCCGAGGTCAGCGGACCGTCGCCGGTGATCGAGAAGCCGGCCACGAGTATGGCGGCCGTGACGTTGGGGGAGAGCGCGGTCTGGAGGAAGAAGGGATTGCCCCCCGCTCCCGAGGGCGTGATCGAGGTGATGAAGACCCCGGAGGTCGCGTAGTAGACGTTGTAGCCGTCGACGCCGGCGTCCGCCACGCCGCAACCGGCCAGAGGACACCAGGTCCACAAGATGGAGGTGGTGCTCAGAACGGTTCCCGTGGATTGATTGGGCGCCAGCGGCAGGGGCGGGCCGACTCGGATCGGGAAGCCTTCGGAGAAGAGGCCGTTGGAGGCCTCCCTTAAGAGGTACCAGCCGTTGGGTATGCCCGATGAGGTCTCCGGGAGGCGCACCGTGATGGAGGAATTCTTGGTCTCCGTCCCGAATATGTTGGGGTCGTTGGTCCACGGGTTGCACCGGTCCAGGGATCCGGGGCCGGTCCCGGGGCAGGATCCCGCGATGGCGTTGTAGACGCGCGTGGTCAGGTCGAGGATGAAGCCGCTGTTGCCTTGCGACCCGGTGCCCCCGGAGCTGTCGATCGCCTGCAGGACCAGGCGGGGATGGAAATGGGAGGCGTTCGTGGCGGCGCCGCCGCCGCTGCCCTCGGTCATGCGGGTCAAGTTCTTGTCGCGCACGGTCAGGAGCTCCCCGGGCCGGACCAAGGAGTTCAGGGGGACCGTCGCCGCGACCGACGCCTGCCGGACCGAGGGAGGGGCTCCCACGGTCCCGGCGTCGGGAGGGCCATGGAAGGCCAGCCTCTCGGCGCTATTGACGTAATTGTTGCCGTTGAAGCCTCCCAGGGCGTAGAGGTTCCCATCGCGCGCGAGAGTCACGGTGTGGTAGGCCCGCGCGATGATCATGGGAAATTCGGAGGTATAGGAGCTCGTGCCGACGTCGTAGGTCGAGACGCTGCGGAGGGCTCCCGCCCCGCTTTGGCCGCCGCCCGTGAAGACGGCCACGCCGTTGGGCAGGAGCGTGGCGGCGTGATTGAAGGTGTTGGCAACCCCGTTGGTCGGGGAGATGGCCGCGGACCAGGTCTCGGAATTGGGGTCGAAGATGTGGGCCAGGACCCCGACCTTGTGCTCTCCCGCGCCGTCGCTGCCCCAGGAGGCGAGGACCGTTCCGTTGCTCTGCAATATAGCCGAATGGGAGTGCGCGCGCGCCGGCATCACGGGGATGGTGCTGGCGTCGCGCCAGCCCTGGGTGTAGGCGAAGTTTGGATTGGGGGTCTGGTAGCCGTAGACCGCGGGGGTGTTGAGGACGCCGTCCTGGTTGACCCCGCCCAGAATCAACACCTGCCCGTCCCTCAGCAGGGTGCAGGTGTGCTTGGCTCGCCTCAGGCTGGCGGAGGCGGGAACCCCGACCGAACGCCAGCGGCCGCTGGTGGAGTAGTAGATTTCCGCGCTGTCGAGGTAGGTGCCCCGATTATATCCGCCCGCCACGAAGACGTTGCCGTCCGGCAGGAGGACCGAGCAATGGGAGTCGCGCTGGGAGTTCATCAGCCCGGTCGCCGTCCAATTCCCGGTCTCGGGATAATAGATCTCCGAGGTGTTGGCGGCCCCGGTCGAGACGCTGTCCGTGGAAAACCCGCCCGCGACGAGGACTCGGCCGTTGGGAAGCAGGTTGGCGGTATGGAGGTCGCGGGCGCCGCGCATCTGGCCGGTGGCCGCGAAGGCCTGCGTGACCGGGTCGAAGAGTTCGGAGGCGTTGAGGACGCTCGGGCCGTTGGTGCCTCCCGCGAGGAGAATCTGGCCGGACGGCAGCGGCGTGGCCGTGTGATGGCCGCGGGTCTGGGCCAAGGGGGTGGCCAGCAGGGTCCAATTCGTGAGCTGCGGGATCAGGGTGGAGCCGGGGGAGGTCGTGAAGGAGGCGCACGCGCCGCCCCCGTCGCAGGTCCGGGCCCCGAACACCCGCACGCGCCCCGATGGCGTCATCACCGCGGCGGGGTTGAAGTAGGCGAGGCCGCGCGCCGCGTAGCTCCAGAGGTTGGTCGAGGGGGTGTATCTCTCGAAATCTCCGAAGACCATGCTGCGGATGATGATCGTGGACATTCCCACCGAAAAACCAAGGCCGCTCATGTCGACCCGGCTCGCCACGAAACGCATGCTTCCGCCGAGGCCCCTGACCGTGATGGCCCCGGTGACGGGGGAGGATTGGGGGGTGGTGGTCGTGACCGTGACCAGGCCGACGAAGTTCCGGAAGTTCGGGGTGAATGTGATCGCGCCGGTCGGCACCCCGGGGTCGGCGTCGGGCTCGATGAGGGTGTTGGAGGTGATTTCCGCGTACATCCTGCTGATCGTGATGTTGAAGATGACCTCGGAGTTGACGATCCGTTGCGCCGTGGCGTTGGTGATGGTCACGGTGCCGCTGGAGATGCGGCCCCCGATGAACCGGCTCGGGATGCCGCCGATGGTGATCGCGTTGTCCAGGTCGTTGGCCGCCGCGCCGTCGATGGCGGCGGGCGGCGAGGAACTGTCGATGTTGCCGCCGAGCCAGGCGATGGAGCCCGTGGCGTCGCTGTAGTCCGTCGGCGTGACCGCGAACTGGTCCATGCCGAATTGCCCCGAGATCCCCAGGAGGGAAAAGGTCCGCGAGATATTGCCGCAGCCGCCGGCGTCGCAGGTGACCGGGGTCCCCGCCAAATCGACCCGCATGCCGGTGTAGCCTCCGGTGACGTCCTCGCTGCCGTCCCCGGGCACGAAGTAGGCATAGCCCCCGGGAAAAATCGCTTGCGGCGTGGAGAAGATGATCTCGCCCTGGGAGATGGTCCCGCTCACATTGGACCCCAGCCGGAAGTTCAGCTCGGCGCTGAGGGCCGACGGGGCGGCCCCTCCGGTGCGCAGCGGCGCGGAGGAAAGAACGATGCCCAGGTTGAAATTGGAGGGAGCGAGCGTCCTTGCCGTCGGCGCGTCCGCCGGGCAATCGGTTGGGCAGACCCCGGTCCCGGGGAAGCTATCGTGCCCCGTGATGAAGGACCCGCCGCTGAACACCGTTCCGGGAAAGTTGAAGTAGGTGGTCGTGACATTGCCCAGGCCCCCCCGGATCCAGACGGCCCCGTCGGTGTTCAAGGTGGCGCTGTGGGCATGCTTGCGGGCCTCGAGGGGCCTGGCGATCGAGGCGCTGTCGGCGATGGGATCGTAGATCTCGACCGTGGTGAGAAAGCCCCGGCTTTTCCCCACATCCTGGGCGTTCTTGCCGCCCACGATCAGCACCTTCCCGTTGCCCATCGCGGTGGCGGTGTGGTAGGCGCGGCCTTCGTTGAGGGGCCCGGCGGACATGAAGCAGGGGGAGGGGCTGGCGCTGGCGCACGTCGTGGTGGTATCGGGCCGGAAGCGCTCCGAGAGGGGCATGAACTGCGGCGTGACCGCGGCGCTGAACCCGCCGGTGAAGAAGATGTCGCCGTTGAAGAGCATGGTGGCGGTGTGGAGGGTCCGCCCGGTGATCATGGTGATGCCGCCCGTCATGGTGTCGGCCACCGGGTCGTAGACGGCGCAGGAATTCAGGGCGCCACCGGCGTTTTGGCCCCCGCAGATCAGGACCCGGCCGTCGCGCATGAGGTTGGCGGTATGGTTGAAGCGGTTGATGGCGCCCGGCATGGCGGTGGGGCCGGCCCAGGAATTGGCCAGCGGGTCGAAGATGGCGTAGGTCGACTGCGGGTCCGGGGCGGCGAGAGTCCCATCGACGCCGCCCACCACGAGGACCCTTCCATTGGGCAGCACGGTCGCGGTGTGGGAGGCCCGGTCCACGGCCCCCGGCAAATCCGCGAGGTTGACGAAGATGCCCCTCGCCTCGATGTAGAGCTGCACGGAGCGGATGGAGCTTCCCGCGGCGTTGATGCCGCCGACGTAGAGCACGTTGCCGTCGGGCAGGAGCGAGACGGTGTGAGAAAAGCGCTCGGTGAAGGCCACCGCCTCGGCGCGGTGCGGCGCGAACAGGCTGGAGAGGCCCAGGAGCGCGGCGATGGGTCCGAGGATCGCGTGGCGGGATCTGACTCGCATAGCCCCGTCCTCACCACCCCCTAAGCTCACCGGGAGATCGGCGAGGGCGTTGAGACCCAGGTTATCAGACGTTTGTTACAAATTCAATACGATGGGGGGTTAGGGGGGTGTGACTTCAGTCACCGAGGCGCCGCGCTCGGTTTTTTGGCCTTGGGGATCCAAGATTTTCTTTCCGTCCACGATGAAATTGTAGCGGTAGGAGCCGGGGTGGAGGTAGACCGTGATGGTCCACGCGCCGTCGCCCGTTTCGATCATGTCCTTGCGGCCGCCGCGTGGGATGAACGCCCCGGCCAACTCCACTTTCTTCGCCCCCGGGGCTTTGACGGCGAATTCAAAGGGCCGGGCCTTGACTTTGGCGGGCTCCGGGGCCTTGGCCGGCGCGGGCTTCACGGTTTCAGGAGTTTTGGGCGCCTCGACTGCCTTGGGCGCCTCGACTGCCTGGGGCGCCTCGGCGGGAGGTGTCTCGGCGGGAGGCGGAGTCTCCACGGGCGGCTTTGGGGTCTCGGCCGCGGGCGCGACGGGCTTGCGCGGCGCCACGGCGATGGGCCGCACGGGGCCGCTCCGGGCGAAGATGACCACGCTCCTGGCGACCGAGCCGGCGAAGATCACGACCAACAGCGAATCGATGATCAGAAGTCCCAACCAGAGATTGGGAGAGGCCGAGGGGTGGGAGCGGCGGCCTTCGGACGGGGCGTCGGTCTGGGAGTCGGAGGCCGGCTCGGGCTTCTGGCGCAGACCGAAGAGGTCGAACATCCCCGCGATTCTACCGATTCCGCGGGGGGGTGTCAAACCGTTCCAACACCGCGGCCCAGCGGCCCTGGGCCTGAAGGATCAACTCCGCCACCTCGCGGATCGCGCCGTCTCCCCCCCGCGCGCGCGTGACCCAGTGGGCCGCGCGGAGAACTTCCGGCCTCGCGTTGGGGACCGCCACGGCCAAGCCCACGGCCTTGAGGACGGGTATGTCCTGGAGGTCGTCGCCGACGAAAAGTGCCTGCGAGGGCTTGAACCCGGAATCCGCGCAGATTTCGGCGAAAACGTCCTTCTTGTCGAGGCGGTGTTGGTAGACGTAGCTCATCCGCATGGCCTTGGCGCGCTCCGCTATCCCGCTCGAGATGCGGCCGCTGATGATGCCGGTGCGGATGCCGGCATCGGCCAGCCAGGTGAGGGCGATGGAGTCCTGGGCGTGGATCCCCTTGAGTTCGACCAACCCGCCCTTCGTGTCGACGAAGTGCCACAGCACGCCGTTGGTCAGGACCCCATCGACGTCCATGAGAATGAGACGGATGTCCCGGGCGCGCCTCTTGATGCGGGCCGGAGGGAGGCGCGCCATGCCGGTCAGCCCAGGGCCTTGAGGATGGCGCGCAAATCCTCACGCGGCCGCGAGAGGTCCAGCCGCAGGACCCGCCGCCCGGCGGCGAGGAGGGCCGAGAAGTCCCCCCGTCCCTGCGCGCCGACGAGCTCGCGAAAGCCGAAGGTTTCTCCCGGGACTCGCTCCCCCTTGCCGCCGGCCGCGGCGTCCCGGAGCAGGAGAAACACTCCCGTGGGAGGCCCCCCCTTGAAGAGTTGGCCGGTGGAGTGGAGGTAGCGCGGCCCCGCGCCGAAGGCGACGGCGGCGCCGCGCCGCGCCAAACGGCGGCGAAGGGCGGCGACGAGTTCCGTCGTCCGCGGGTCGGGACCGAGGAAGCTCAACAACGCCCAATAGTCCCGGGCTTTCCGGCGGCCCGCGTGCGCGGCCAAGGCCCGCTCCAGAGGCACTTGAATTCCAGGGTCGGCCTTGAGCCGCTCGGACAGCGCGGGATCGCAATAGGCCGGGAGATTGCCGGCCCGGAAGCTCGCCTTCTCAACGCCGTCGCGGCCATGGCCCCCCGCGAGAATTTTTTGCGTCCGGTCCTTGGCGCTTTGGACGTCGGGCTGATCGAAGGGGTTGACCCCGAGCAACCAGCCCGCGGCGGCCGTCGCGATCTCCCATCTCAGGAATTCTCTCCCCAGGTCGCCGGGATCGTCCAATCGGCTTTCGAAGACCGGCGGGCTTGAGCCCCCCTTCTGCGCAGGGGACGGGCGCCCCGGACCGAGTATGCGAACCACCATCCGGTCGGTTCCCGTGCCGGCGGCCGCGTCGCGGACCGGAAGGATGCCCCGTCCCTCTTTCCCGGTCGACTCCGCGATCAACTGTTCCACCCATAGCCCAAGGCTCTCGAGCTCCGGCCCCAAATCCAGCACCATTTTGTCGCGCCCGCGCCGAGCCCCGCCGCCGAGAAAGGCTCCCAGGCGCAGGCCCTCTCCGAGCACACAGGCTTGCCGAGCGCCGAGCAGCAGGCGGTCCGGGTCGGCTCCCATCGCCGCCGCCGGGACCAGCCCGAAGAGAGAGAGCGCCGAGAAGCTCCCGCCCACATCGGGAGGATTGATGAACGTCTGCAGGAACCCGTGGCGCCGCGCGGTCTTCTCCATCGAGGTCCCGGGGTCGGTGATGGCGGCGAACCGCGCACCGGCCTTTCCGCCGAGCTTGCCGGCCCTAGATAGGAAATGGGCCATCAGGCAGTTAGGCTCGATGGTGGAGCCGGATTTGCTGGACACGATAAAAAAAGTCCGGCGCAGGTCGACGGCCGCCTCGATCTGGGCCACCGCGTCCGGATGGGTCGAATCGAGGGTGAGCAGCCGCGGCCGGCCCGGCACGGCGGGCAGGCAGGAGCGGAACACCTCGCAGGAAAGGCTCGATCCCCCCATCCCCAGGACCACGACATGGCCGAAGCCCTCCTCAAGCAGATGGGCCGCCAAGCGGCGCGCCGGCGCCAAGGCCAGCGGCATCGTCCGGGGCAGGTCCAGCCAGCCCAACGACCGCCGGATGATCTTCTGGTGGGAGGGGTCGCGCGGTTTCCAGAGGGTCGGGTCCTTGCGTTGGAGCCGCTCGGCGAAGGACGCTTGTTCGAGCTCGGCGAGAGCTTCCGGGATCACGTTGGGCCGGGGCCCAGGTTCTCCCGCTCCAGAGCCAGCACCTTGTTCAGGCGGCGGACGTGGCGCTCGGCGTTGGAGAAGCGCGCGCCGAGGAAGGCCTTCACCACCTCGACGGCGAGCGACGGTCCGATGATCCGGCCGCCCACGCAGAGGACGTTGATGTCGTCGTCCTCGACGCCTTGGCGCGCGGAGAAGGTGTCGTGACAGAGCCCGGCGCGCACCCCGCGGATCTTGTTGGCCGCGACGCTGGCCCCGACCCCGCTGCCGCAGACGATGATGCCGCGCTCGACCTGGCCGCCGGCCACGGCTTCGCCGACCCGACGCGCGGTGTCGGGATAGTCGCAAGGATCGGCGCGGTCCACGCCGCAGTTGAGGACATCATGGCCTTGGCTCTTCAAAACCTCATGGAGGGAGCGCTTGAGTTCGAACCCGGCGTGGTCGGCGCCAAGGGCGAGTTTCATGGTTCTATTATACTCAAACGGGAGGTTCCGCTTTGCCGGAGCATCTAAAAAGGAAGGAGCGCCGCGGCGATCTCGGGCCTCATGAGGGAAGGCCGCGGGGCGAACTCCCCGCGGCGGCGGAGCGCTCTGAGGAAATCCTCAAGAAACGGCTCCGCCCGGAATAGTCCGCCATGCCACGAAACTGGAACCGGGCGGGCCAGCGACAGTCCCCGGCAGGCCGCGACGGCCAGCCGCGCCAGTTCCGCGGCGGCCGAACGTCTCAGCCGAAGAAATCCCGGGTCGCCGCCCGCGGCCAGCTCGAAGGCCCGGCGGCAGAGAGCCGCCGTGGCCCGCACGGGATTGGGGGCGTGGGCTAGGGCCAAGGGGTCGGTCCCCGGAAGCCCGCGCCGCAGGACGGGATCGGCGAGGGCCCTCCGGCCTACCCAAAATCCGGAGCCTTCGTCTCCGAGAAGGGCCCCCCAGCCTCCGGCGCGTTGGGTGCCTCCCCGGCGGTCCGTGGCCCAAGCCGCGGACCCGGTCCCGGCTAAAACGAGGACTCCGGGACCGCCGGCGAAAGCGGCGGCATGGGCGAGCTCAAGATCAGGCAAAACGACCACCCGGCGAGCGGTCCCGAGCAGGGTCCGGCGCAGTTCTTTACGCTCGAGCGGCGTCCAAATGCCCGTCGACCCGACCACCAGCCTTCCCAGCGGAGGCGCGATGCCCCAAGCGGCCAGGCGCTCGGTGAGAGCCGCGGCGAGGCGCTCTCGGCGCGGGGCGGGCTGCCGGGCGACACGCAGGGCCGCGCTCCGCCGGTCGGCCAGGCACAGGCTCAGCCAGGAGCCTCCCAAATCGGCCCCGAGGTCGGCTCGCGGCCCGCTCACGGAGCGGGTTTGAAGAGGGGGGCCCGCTGGGTTTCGGCGATGATCTCGGAGAGGGCGGTGTCGAGGGCCTGCGACCATCCGATCGTCAGCTTGCGTTCCTCGGCCGGGGTGGCGGGAGACATCATGCTCTGGATCAACTCTTGGACCACCCGGCGCCGGGCTTCGACGCTCTCATCCAGGCGGACCGTCGCGCGCGGCTGGCGCGTGCGGGGGTCTAGGGTGAGGCGGGCCTCGAGTATCCCCAGCGCGGTGATGCGCTTGGGCCGGATCTCGAAGGGCCGCTTGCGGAGGATGTCGCGAGGGAAGGGGGCGCGGTAGGAATCGGACTCGACCCACAAAGGCATGTGGTCCTGATGGCCGCCCAGAAGAGACCGCGTCGGGGTGAGGCGGTAAATCCCCGGTTCCACGGGATACAGCGCGGCCCGGCCCGCCGGAACGGCCAGGCGGTAGTTCATCGCCTGACGTCCGCCCTCCCCTTCCAGGTTGATGGCGACCTCCCCCCTCTGCGCCTCCCCGGTCTGGAGGATGATGCGTCCTCCCATGACGACGGCGGCGAATCGATGCTCCGGGGTATGCTCGGGGCGCGGCGCGGTCCCGCGACAAGCGGCCAGAGCCGCCAGGCCGGCCAGCCCCCAGCCCTTCATGCCCGCCATCATATCAATACTGGACCGACATGCCGAAGCTCCAACCCGTGCGGTCGATGCGGGCGAAGTCCAGATCGCCGAAGGCATCGCTCCCGTTCGCCAGGTGGTCGGTCGAGGTGCCCGCCCCGGAGCGGAAGTACTGCCACAGATAGCCGGCGTGCAGGCTCAGGTAACGCACGGGGCTGTGGGCCAAGGATAGGGAGAACTCCATGACCTGCCCGTTGTGGGCCCGGTCGGTGAAACTGGGGCTCTGCTGGAGGCCGGTCGAGAGGTTCAGGCGCCCCTCGCCGAGGTAGCGTACGCCGGGCGAATAGCTGGCCCTCCCCAGGAGTTCGAGGCGCTTGGGCAGGGTCACGGTCTCGCGCAGTCCGAGGCGCCCCCCCTCGTAGTGGAATAAGTAGCTCGAGGCCAGGCCGCTGACGGGCCCCTCGGAGGCGGGGTTGAAGCGGGAAAGCGCCCGGAAGCCGTCCCGCATCCGGTAGCGGTCGTCGGACCAAAAGTAGCCTCCGAAAAGATCCAAGTCATGGCGGAGCTCGTCTTCCTCGTAAACTCTCACCTTGGTGCGCGTCGACAGCACCCGGAAGTAGATGTTGGCGCCGACATAGGAGCTTTGTCCCTGCGACGCGGACCTGAGCAGCGAGAAATCCTGATAGTCCGGCCGGTCGAACTGTATTCCCGAGGCCAGGAAGAGGATCGAGTAGTTTTCGGCGTCGATCCAATCGTGCCGGAAGCTCAAGCCGTGGCTGTTGGCGGTGTTGCCGTACTCGAACTCCAAGAAGAGCCACCGCAGGGGCCTGACCTCCAGGGCGGAAAGGATCATGAGGTTGCGGTCCTCGGTGAATTCGAAGGTCGTCCCGAAGGAGGCTTCGTTTTTCGGCAGATTCGGATTTGAGAGGACTCCCAACTGAAAGGAACTCCGCGCCTCGGCCCGTCCCGTGGCGTACCAGGGTTTGAGGGTCAGCTTGATGAATTCCGGAAAGGTCTTTTCGCGCCGGGGATCGTACCGGCCTTGGGCCTGCGAGGCGGCCGCCCCAAGCGCCCAGAGCAGAAGGGCGCCGGCGGCGAAGGCCCGCGGCGGCGATGGTTGGCGTCCAAACATCGGATCCGCCGCAACTGTAGCAGGGGCGTGTTACGTTAGTATTGAAGGGCGACGACCTTCGCTCCGGGGAAATAGGACGAGAGGATCGTCTCGTAGGAGGCCCCGGCCTCGGCCCGGCCCATGGCCCCGGCCTGGCATACGCCCACCGCGTGGCCCCAGCCTCCGCCGTGGATGACCAGCCGCTCTATGGGCCGGCCCTCTCCGGGACGCCCCGCGCCGTATTCGGTCTCGATGATGAAAAGGGTGCTGCGGAGAGATCCCGCTCCCAAGAGGCCCCGGAGGGTGAGTTCGGAGGTGATTTTCCGGCTCCCGCGGGTCCCCCGCAGGGTCAAGGAATTGACGTGGCCCCCCGCCGATCGACGCCCCGGGCGGACCGACAGGATTCGCCCCAATTTATGGCGCCGGTTGACCTTTTCGTCCAAGTCGCGCGCCGGAATGATTCGTTTCCAGCGGAAATTGGGCGGGTGGACGTAAGTCGACGGTTTGCAGAAGGCCGCCGGAACGGTCTGCAGCCAGCGGCGCAGGCGCCACGGCGTGGCCGGCGCCTTCAATTCCCCCCCCCCGTCGGGAACCCCTTTCCAGTACGCAACCTCGCCCCACCCCGTGAGATCGCTGCCGTTTTGCGTGTGGCCGCCGCAATTCGATGAGTAAATCACGTGCGCGAGGCGGCCGCGGACCTCGACGACCTTGCCCCAGGTGGCCAGGATGACGGCCCGGGACCGCGGGCCTTCGGCGCCCGCGCCGCCGTAGACCTGGCAGTGCTGTCCGTCGCACAGATCATAGCCATCCCGCTTGTGGCGCCGGCTGAGGGTCTTTAGGAAGAGGGCATGCCCGCGCGCCAGGACGGCTTGCGCCTTGAGCGCCTCCAGGGGGGATGCGATGGGCATCTCCATGGCGAGCACCCCGTGGGTGTAGTTCTCCAGGTCGATGGTGTTGACGATCTTGATCGCGCCTTTCGTCCCGTGCAGGACGAGTTCGACGTCTCCCCGGAGCCGTCGTCGGAGTTCGTCCAGCGCGACCATCGCTTCCCCGCTCTCGCCCCGTATCATCAGCGGGTCCCGGGAGCGCAGGAGGATCTTGCCGTCGGGATTCGTCACGGCGAGGACCAGGCGTTTTCCCGAGCGCACCGACCTGACCCCCCAGGTTTGGCCTGCCTCGCCGCGGGCCAGCTTCCGGCCCCGGCGGGCGTCGAGCAGCCAGAATGGGGCGCTCACCGAGAACGAAAGAGTGGACCGGGGGGCGGGTTTCCCCATGGGGTTGGTGCCCACGCCGATCCGGAGCCGGGGGACGCGGCCCGCCCCCAAAGGCTCCGTGGCGGCCGGGGCGACGGCCTCCGCGATCGGTCCGGTCGGCGAGACCAGGCGTTGCGCGACGTGACGGAGCCGCTCCAGCTGCGCCATCACGCGCCGGTGCGTGGGCGCGAGCTCGAGAACGCGGGTGAGGTGCCGGCGCGCCTCGCCGTAATTTTGGGCGCGGAGCTGCGCGAGGGCGAGGCCCTCGCGGCATTCGATGAACATGGAATCGGCGATGACGCATTCGCGGTAGGCCGTCATCTCGGCGGAATCCTCGCCTCGGGCGGCGTGGGCTTGGGCCTTGAAGTAGTGGGCCAGGGTGAGCAGGGGATCGGCGCGGGCCGCGCGGTCAAGGAGCTCGGCGGCGTCGCGCGGGCGCCCTCCGGCGAGGCAGACCCTGCCGAGTCCGAGCAGGGCCCGCGCGTCGGCGGGGGCCTGTTTGACGGCCTCTTCGAGGCTCGTGCGCGCCTCGAGGAGCCGGCCGGCGCGAAACTGAGCCCACCCCAGGGCGGTCCGGATTTCGGGGGAGGGATCCAGGCGGGCCGCGCGAGCGTACCATTCGGCGGCCTTGCCGGGGTCTCCGAGCTCCTCGAGGACGACGCCCCCGTTGAGCCAAGCCTCCGCGGACTGTGGGCCGGCGCGCACCGCGGCGCGGTAGGCTTCCAGGGCGCGGGCCTGGTCGCCCTGCCAGTAAAGGGCGTGGGCCTTGGCCAGGGGACCGGCGGTCCCGGCCCACGCCGCGGCTGAAACGGCCGCGATCAGGGCCGGCCAGGCGGGCATGGCGGGGATGGTATCAAAATTCGACGGAGGGGGGGGTGGAGCGGGCGATGGGAATCGAACCCACGTCTAAAGCTTGGGAAGCTCTCGTTCTACCATTGAACTACGCCCGCGCTCAAAAGTGACTATAATACTTCTCCCAGGAGGTTTTCAATGACCGAACCCAAGATCGCCCAAAAATCGCCCTACGTTAAGGATGAGGCGGCGGGACGCAAGTTCTGGTGCGCCTGCGGCCATTCCCAGAACCAGCCTTACTGTGACGGCTCCCATGGCAGGCTCAACACCGGGATACGCCCGGTCCCCGTCGACTTCCCCGAACCCAAGCGCGTGGCGTGGTGCGGCTGCAAGCACTCGGCCAACAAGCCTTACTGCGACGGGTCTCACTCCCGGGTTTAGCGGGCTGCCAAGAAGCCCCTTGCGGGGTGCAACTGCCGCGCGACGGTTCAGCGGCCGATCAGTTTTAGGAATTCGGCCCGCGTCCGGGCGTCGGTCTGGAACGAGCCGAGCATGGAGCTCGTGACCGCCGGGGAATGAAGGGACTCGGCCCCGCGCATCTCGAGGCACAGGTGCCTGGCCTCCATCACGACTCCGACGCCGTGGGGCTTGAGCTGGGTCTGAAGGGTCTCGGCGACCTGCGAGGTCAGCCGCTCCTGAACCTGGAGGCGGCGGGCGAAGATGTCCACGAGCTTGGGAATCTTGGAGAGCCCGATGATCTTGCCGTTGGGAATGTAGGCCACGTGGGCCTTGCCGAAAAAGGGCAGCAGGTGGTGTTCGCATAGGCTGTAGAAGGTGATGTCGCGAATGACCACCATCTCGTTGTAGTGCTCGGCGAAGAGAGCGTCGTTGATCATCGCGTCGACGTCGGCGCGATAGCCGGAGGTCAGTTCCCGCAGGGCCTTGGCGAAGCGGTGCGGGGTCTTGAGAAGGCCCTCGCGCGTCGGGTCTTCCCCCAATTCCACGATAATATCGACGACCTTTTCCATGATGGGATCGGCCTGGGACAAGGGTCCCAGGTCCTTGGAGGGTGGCCGTTTTCCTTTCCCGGAGAGGGCGGCGGTTCCTGGTTGATGGCGACTCATCGCGTTGAGAGAAGCTCGAGCAAGGTGCGCACGGCCGCCCCGGTACCGCCCCGGCCCGAGTAGCCCGAGTCCTCGGCGGCCCAGGCCGTTCCGGCGATGTCGAGGTGCGCCCATGGCGTTTCCCCGACGAATTCCTGGAGGAAGAGTCCGCCGACGATCGACCCCGCTTCGCCCCGGGCCTTGCCGATATTCTGGAGATCGGCGATGGGGCTGCGGATGTAGTCGCGGTATTCCGGCACCAGGGGCAGTTCCCAGACGGCTTCGCCGGCGCGCCGGGCGGCGGCGCGCACTCTCTCGAGCAGGCGCCGGTTGTTGGCCATCACCGCCGAGACCTTGGAGCCCAACGCCGCCACCACGGCGCCCGTGAGGGTCGCCAGATCGACGATCCAATCGGGCTTAAGCCGGGCGGCGTAAACCAGGGCGTCGGCGAGGATGAGCCTTCCCTCGGCGTCGGTGTTGAGGACTTCGATAGTCTTGTCGTTCATCGCCCGCAGGACGTCGCCCGGCTTGACGGCCTCGGGGCCGGGCAGGTTGTAGGTGAACGGGCAGACCCCATGGATCTCGGCGCGGGGCTTCAGGCGCGGGAGCACCTTGAAGACGCCCAGCACCGCCGCCGCGCCCGCCATGTCGCACTTCATCGTTTCCATGGCGGCGGGCGGTTTGAGGCTGAGTCCCCCGGAATCGAACGTGATGCCCTTGCCGACCAGCGCGACGCGGCCGCGCGCGCCGCGGGGCTTGTAGATGAGATGCGCGAAGACCGGCTCGACGACGCTGCCGCGGGCCACGCCGAGATAGGAGCCCATCCCCATCGCGGCGGCTTCCTCGCGGCCGATCAACCTGACCGAAAGTCCCTCCACCTCGAGAGAGCGCGCGATGTCGGCGAGAGATTGCGGCGCCTTATCCGACGGCGCCCGGTTCACCAGGTCGCGGGTGAAGCATACCGCCTCGCTGGAGAGGCGCGCCCGGGCGATCGTCGTCTCAAGGCGTCGCCGCTCGGCCGGGCGCTTGAAGAGGAGTTTCGCCTCGACCAGGGCGCAGGGATCGGCCTTGCGGTATTGCGTGAACCGGTAAGAAGCCAGTGAGAGGCCTTCCGCGACCGCCTGCGGCCAGGAGGCCGCGTCGATTCCGATCGAGGTCCAACGGGCGCGCAGGGCCCGATGGACTCCAGCCGCGGCGCGACGGGGAGTTTCGGCGGGATCGAAGTCGGCCCGGCGGCCCAACCCGGCGATGATGCGGGGGGCTTGGCCCGCGGCCGGGGAGGGCCCGGCGCATTCTCCCAATTCGCCCTTGAAACCTTGCGCGCGAGCCTGCCGCAAGAGATCCATCCGGGCCGCGGGCGTCCAAAGAGTTCCGCATACGCCGTCCTCGAAGGCGAAAACGACGATGGGCCCCCCGCCGGAGGTCCAGTGCTGGAGGGATGAAAGTCCGATTCTAAAATCCACCGGGGCCTGCGCGCCGGCGGCCGCTGGCGTCGGGCTCACGTGGGCTTTTCGAGGAACATGGACTCGTAGAGCGCCGCCGCCGCGAGCGCCCCGGCCAGCGGTCCGACCCAATACACATACCAATTGGCCCAATGCCCCGTGGCCAGGGCCGGGCCGAAGGCGCGGGCCGGGTTGAGCGCGGCGCCGGTCAGCGGGCCGGTCGCCAGAATGCTCAGGGTGATGGTCATCCCGATGGCGATGGGGGCCGTGGCCCTGGCGCCGCGCGGATCGACCGCGGTGCCGTAGATCGTGGAAACGAGCAGGAAGGTGGTGATGGCTTCAAGCAGGGTGGCCGCCTTGAAACCGACCCCGGAGAGATCGCAGGCGCCGAGGAAGGGCGGACCCGAAAACAGCTCCGGCCTCCCATGGAGCACCGCTCGGAGCGTCAGGCCCGCGACGGCCGCCCCGAGAAGTTGGGACGCGACGTAGAGGACCCCGCGGGTCGGGTCCAACCGGCGTTGGGAGACCATCGCCGCGGTCACCGCGGGATTGAAGTGGCCGCCGGAAGCGCTGCCGAAGGCGTAGGCCATGGCCATGATGGTCAATCCGTGGGCCAGCGCGATGCCGGTCACCCCGACCTTCCCGGTCATGATCTCCATGCATATCGAGCCGGCGCCGACAAATATGAGGGCGAAGGTCCCGATGAACTCCGCGGCGAAGGCGCCGATGGTCCTATTCATTTCCATATTTCCTCATTGGGTAGTTGCCGCATTGGGTAGTTTCCTCAGCGACGCGGGGATGATAACAAATCGCGATTGGCCGCGCCAGGCGGGCGGTCGGAAGGCGCGGGCGGGAGGGCGGCGCAGGCCGCTGCGGCTTCAAGAAAGGCCTCCTCCGAACCCTTCTCGAAGGAGATCCCGAGGTTCTTCTTAATTTTCTCATTGGACAAGAGCACGGGGAAGGCGAGAATATTGGCGAGGTCCTCGGAGAGCGCGGTGTTCCTGGAGAAGCGCCTGCCGAAGGCCAGCCCCAGCCAGGCGGCGACGTAGGGCAGCGGGATCCTGGTCTTGCCGAGGCGGCGGCAGAGCGCTGCGATGGTAGTCTCCGTGTCCGGCGCGACGTTGTAGGTTCCGGCGAAATCGGGATTCTCCATGGCTCGATTCATGACCCTCGCGAAATCCGTTTCGGAGAGGAACTGCAGCGCCCCGCGGCTGAGGAGGATCGAGGGCGCGGCGGGCGCCGCGCAAAAGGAGTGCACCGGGCCTCCGGTGCGCTCGGACGGGCCTACGACCGTGCATAGCCGAAGGACCGCGACCCGCAGGTTCCGCCGGCACGAGGGCAGGGATTTGGCCAGTTCCGCCTCGACCAGGCGCTTGTGCAGGCCGTAGGGCCAGGACGACGCCCGGAGGGGATGCTCTTCCGTGAGCCTGGCGGGATTGCCGCGCCGGGCGCCGTAGGCCCAACACGAACTCGTGATCACCAGTTTCGTGACCGAGGAACTCTTGTTGCAGGCGTCAAAGACCGTCAGAGTCCCGCCCACGTTCACGGCGTGCGTCAGGACGGGCTTGTCGCGGTCCGCCATCATGAAAGCCAAATGAAAGACGGTGTCGATCGCCTCCTCTTCCAGGACGCTGCGCAGCAGGAATTCATCGCGGATATCGGCGACAAGGTGCTTGAATTTCGGCCGCGGCGGGAGGTTGGGCGCCTTGAGGTCCATGGCGACGACTTTGGCGACGATGGGGTGGGAGAGCAGGTTGCGCACCAGGATGTCCCCCAGGTATCCCGAGCAGCCCGTCACGAGAACTTTCTTAGCCACGATGGGGTCACATCCTGACAACTGACAAACTTGGCCGAGTTTGTCAGTTGTCAGGATGTGACCCCATTGTATCAAAAGCGGTAGGAGAGCGTGAAGCGGTGAATGTCGCGCAGGACGCCGAAGGGGGTCCACGCGTAGTCGGCCTCGAGGCCGAACGCCCCCAGCCCGCCTCCCGCCGTCAGCGTCGAGAAGCCTTCCAGGTCGGGGTAATAGTTCAGGCCGTTGTATCCGGCGCGCAGGGCGAAAGAGGTCTTCTCGGCGAGTTCCCCCCGGTACTCCGCCCCGGCCGCGAAATAGGTCCGGTTATCCCGAGGAGCGATGACGTCTCCGGTCAGAGTGAGGCCGCGAAATGGGACCAGCGCCGCGCCGGCTCCCACCGTCAAGGGGAGCTCCTCGGGCTGGCGGTTGTACTTGAGGGTGCCGCCGATATGCTGGGCGCTGACGGCAAGGGTCAAGGGCATCCGCCAAAAACGGGCGCGCCAGCGAGCTCCCACATCGCCGGCCGCGGTCGCCGCGCTCTGGTGAATTCGCGAATAAATGAACTTCACCGAAGCCCCCAGATCCAGGTGGCGGTTGAGGGAGGCCCCCCAACCGACCATGGCCGCGAAGTCCTGAGGCCTGAAGCTCAGACCCGTGGAGCTGCCGGTGTTGTCGACCTCGTCGATGGGCCCCGTGTTGAGGTAGACGAGGGCGACCCCGATGGCGCCGAGCTGGCTCTCGCGCAGGGGACGAGGACGCTCGCTTCCGATCAGGGAGGCGACCGGTTGGGCGTAACCGAGGACATCGTAGAAGACGCGCTGGGTGCCGCTGCCGTGGGTGAAGGTGAGGTGGCGGTGGCTCAGGGCGGCGAGCCCGGCGGGGTTGAACAGGAGGGCGCTGGCGTCCTGGGCTCCGGCGCGCGACGCAAGTCCCATGCCTGCGCCCCGGGCATCCGCGGCCAATTTGAGGAACGGCGCCACCGCGGTTCCGGCGTCTCGACGTTTGAAGGAAGCTTCGGCCCCGGGGGCGAGAGTCGCCAACCCCAGGGCCAGGGCATAGGGGCTTCGCCGTCGATAAAGGGCTGTCATCGTTCGATCGCGAACTTGAGGGTTCTCTGGTTGCCGTCCGGGTCGGAGCGAACGTGGGCGAAGTACACCCCGCTGGCCACCGGGTGGCCGACGGCATTCCTGCCGTCCCAAAAAATCCCCCCCTCGTGCGATGTGTCGAACTTGAACTCGGCGACGCGCTCCCCGGCCAGGCCGAAAATGCGCACCGATCCGCGGGTCGGCAGGCGGTCGAAGGCCAGGCCGGCGGCGTCGAACTTACCGCCCGAGCCGGGGCGCCAGGGGACCGGGAAGATCCGAATCTGGGTCAGGGCCGTCCCGAAGGACGAAGTTCCGAATTCCCCGAAGACGGTGAAGTGGGTCGTCCGGACGAGGAGGCGCCGGTTTCCGGAGTCGATCTGGGCCGGGAGTTCATCCCAGATTAAAGTCGCCGGATTGAACGTATAGGCCTTCAGTCTGGAAACCGGGATCGGCGGGAGGGTCCCATCGAGGAGCCCGTCTCCGTTGGCGTCGGGGTAGGGCATGTAGATCGTCGCGGGCGATCCCAAGTTCCCCGTGAAGGGCACGCCGTTGATCGTCGGGACGATCTCGAGCAGGGTGCCGGCGATGAGAATCTGGCCGGTGGGGACGAGGTTGAGAGCGGTTGAGACGAGGTTCCCCGGACGCACCGGCTGGTTGAGGGGGTCGCTTGAGACGAAGATAACCGCCTGGCCCGAGGTGAAGGCGTCCGGCGGCAAAACGATCTGGAAGGCGTTGTTGGGCGCCGGCGGCGTGAAGATGGCGGAGACGCCGGACTGGTACTCGGCCAGGGCCTCGGCGTCGGTGAAGGCCTTGTTGTAGAGTCGTGGTTCGTCCAATGTCCCGGCGAAGCCCAGATCGTGCTGGGTCGTCCCCGACTTGCGGTTGCCGATGGTGACGGGGTTGGCGTTGATCGTGCGCGCCCCGCCCGCCCCGGTCGCGGTGGCGGAGAGGCGGCCGTTGACGTAGATGCGCAGCTCCGCGGCCGCCGCGTCGAAGACGCCGATCACGTGATCCCACTGGTCGACGCGGATGCTCGAGGTGGACGCGACGGTCTTGAGCGGGGTGATGAGGAACCGGTACTTCCCCCCCGACACGTCCAGGGAGAAGGCCTCCGCGCCGCCGTTGCCCTTGGCGACGAGGCCCGCCCCGCCCGGTTGGGCGAGAGTCGAGGGTTTGGCCCACACGGAGACCGAGATCGAACCGGCGAAATTGTACGCCGCGTT
The DNA here is from genome assembly GCA_964374095.1 of uncultured Elusimicrobia bacterium. GTDB lineage: Bacteria > Elusimicrobiota > Elusimicrobia > UBA1565 > UBA9628 > CAYJXJ01. Next base: position 1,747 of record CAYJXJ010000052.1, on the reverse strand, counting down.
GTCGGGGATGCGGATCAGCGACTCCGGAAGGCCCAAGAAGCTCACCGCCTTGCCCAGACCCGGCGGACCCGCCGTCCAGGTCGGGGTCGACGTGCACCCGGCGCTCAGGCAGAGCAGCGACCCGGGGTTGCCGGTCGGCGCGGCATCCGTTGCCGTGGTTCCCGCGCCGGCGTCGAGATGCCAAGCGCCGATCAGGGCGGGCTGGCTGACGTAGGGCGTCGTCGGCGAGGTCGAGAAACTCAAGTTTGGCGGGATGTAGGTGACCGCCTTGAGGGGAGCTCCGGGCTCGAAACTCGAGGCGAGCCCGTTGCCGCCGATGGCCCGAACCCTTAGGAAATAGGTCGAGCCGGGGAAGAGGTCTCCCAGAGTCGCCGTCGTGGTGCTCACCGTGGTGGTGCTCAGGGGCTTGAGGAAGACCGCCTCGGTGGCGGCCACGACTTCGAAGGTGGTCGCCGACGAATTGCCGTTGGGGTCCCAGGCGAGGGTGAGGGTGTAGGTGCTGACCGCCGAAATGGCGACGCTGACCGGGGACGTGGCTTGGGTGAAGGCGAAGGCGCTGGAGCGGGGCCCGGCGCCCGAGCGGTTGTAGGCTTCGAGCTGGACGGTCAGGCCTTGGTTGGCGGTGAACGGCCCGGAGGTGAAGGTCAGGCCCGGGGTGTCGGTCAGAAGAACCCCGTCGGGGGCGTAGAGGCGGTAGCCCGTCGCGCCGCTGACCAGGCTCCAGTCGAAGCGCACGGTGCGCGATGACACCGTCGCGCCCGCGATCGGCGGGGCGGCGGGGCGGGTGATGAAGTCATTCACCGAGAAAGCGGTGAAATTCGTTCCGGAGCCGTCCGAGGCCCGGCCGTTGAACGCCCGCACGCGGAACCAGTAAGTTGTCCCCGATGCGAGTCCCGTGAAGCTCCGGGTCGTGGCGGTGTAGTTGTCGGCGATGGCGGTGGGAGTCGATATCGGAAAGGCGAAGGGCGAGCTGAAGTCATTGGTCGCCGTCGAGACTTCGTAGCGGGTATAAGAAGGGTTGTTGGCGGCTCCCCACTGCAGGACCAAGGAGCTCGTCGAGATCGACGCGGCCGCGGTGGTGAGGCTGACCGGAGCGTTGGCCAGGGTGTAGGCGGACGCGGCGGCCGTCAGAGGGCCGGTGCCGTAGAGGTCCGTGATCTTGACCGCGGCCGAATGCATCTGGTTGGGGGGGTCCGAACCGAAGTTCTGGCTCGCCGTAACGACGGGGTGCAGCGTGGTGGTGATCGTCGAGGCGTCCCCGGGGTTGACGAGGGTGTAGGTGGCCGCGGCGGTGGGGGGCCCGCAGAAACGGATGGGGGCGGTCCAAGTCCACACGATGTCCGAGGGGGTGGCGCCGGCCCCGACAAGGCTCGCCGGCGCCGAGGGCCCGCTCGTGTCGACCGTGACGCCCGAGGTCGGGCTTACCGCGGTGATCCCATCAAGACCCTGGGCGATGAAGATGTACTTGTGCAGCGTGGTGATGTTGAGCTGCAGCGGGGGCAGGTACTTGACGGGGATGATGGAGCCGCTGACGATCGCGGGGACATAGGCGGTCGCGGAGTCGTGGAACACGTAGCTGAAATTGGAGCCGCCGTCGGTCGAGAATTTATGCAGGGTGGCGTGGTAGTCCGCGGCGACGGCCTCGTCGGAGTAGGCGATGATCATCACGCGCAGCTCGTCGATCTGTCCGTTGAAGAACTCGCCCCCGCCGCCGAAGCTGCCGATGACGAATCCGGTGGTTGAGAAG
>CAYJXJ010000051.1:0-27127 GCA_964374095.1 uncultured Elusimicrobia bacterium | reverse complement strand
CCCTCGCGTCTTCACATGGACCGCGTCCGCGGAGCGCATTTTGGCCAAAGTGGCCCCTCCAGAAATAAAGGGTCTGTCGGCTTCTGCCAGGAACGGTGTTGCCAAGGCTTGATCTTGTCTTGGCGCAACCAAGTGCGAATGGTTCCAGAACTGATGCGTGAGACGATGTCCTTTTCTATCGCAAGCTTGGCGAGTTCCGAGGAAGACCAGCGCGACAACGACTTGCCCGAATCTTTAGGAAGCGTGCATGCCTGGGCCGCAACCTGTGCCCTTTGGGTTGAGGGAAAAAAGCGCTGCCCGCCGGGTCGCGCAGCATCCTCAAGGCTGGGGTTCTCCTGCATACGTTTGCGCCACTTCCAAACGGTCCGGGAGCTGCTCCCCGCCTTCCGGGAAATCTGAGAGTTTCTCCACTCAGGATGTTCCCACGCCAACAAAAGGATTTTGGCGCGCAGGTCGTAATCATACGGCGCCTTGCGCAATCGAGTTGTGCAACGCAACTTTTCCAGTTGCTCCCGATTCAGCGCAATGGGGTGTTCGGGTTTGGGTCCTCGGGCCATGGAATACCTCCGTCTTCCCTAGAACTGGGACCCAGCATATCACTTCAGATGTCATGATTCAAAACTATGGGCGAATTCACTGCCGCGTATGCTAGAATCCACCCTCGACTCCGCTCGGGGCGCGCCGCGCCCGACGGAGAGTTCCATCGCGACGACCCGGATTGCGGAAATATTGTATAATTCTCTTCCGGTCTCCAATTCATGCATCGACGTCCGCAAGAGTTCGTTTCCCGCCTCACCGGAGCCGGACTCCGGTTCCGCAGTTTCACCTTGGCCCAGGAGGGAGACTGCGCCGTTTCCGACGGCATCCGGAACTACAAGGACGTCCCCCACCTGTCCGTCGTTCATCAACCCGCCATTTCCCACTCCACTTACGTTTCAGACGGGACCCTGGCCGACTGGTTCGTGACGATCAGCCCTCAGGGCGATAGATGAGCCCGACCGGCCGGACGTCCGTTAGGCACCTGGCCGTCCTTGTCGGGGTGTACGTGGCGCTGGGCACGTTCTTCGCCGTCAAGACGCAGGGCCTGCCGGCCTGGGGCCCCACGCGGCATGACCTGCTCTGCGAGCACTACGGAGCCTTCCTGCACGGACACAATCTCGCCCGCCACGACCTGCGGCGGTCCCTCGGCCTCGTTGACCTCGGAACCTCGCCGAATGAAGAGGACCACCCCATCGTCTACATCCACGGAAGCCTCCTCTGGCCGAGGCTCTTCGTGGCTCTCTTGCTGCGTCTGGGAGTGGACTCCATCTATCACCAGACCCTCATTTTCGTAGTCGCCTCAGCAGCGTGGGTGGCGCTGGCCTACCTTGCGCTGGCCCGCCTGTTCCACCCCTCGGCGGCCTTCCTCTCCGTGCTTCTGATGGCGACGCACTACCGCACCATAATCCACTCGGTGAATCTGCTGCGGGGATGGCATCCGTGGGTCTTCGCCGGAACCCTCTGGGCGAGCGCGCGATTCGGAGCGCGCGGTGTCCGTGATTACGCCGTCCTCGGCCTCGCCCTCGTCGCTGCGGTTCATTTCGAGTTTCCATTCGCCGGGTTCTGCATCGCCCTATCGACCTTCGTGGTCTACTACAACTGCCGGTCGGCGAAGAAGACGCTCCTGGCCGTGGGCCTGCCCACGGCCATCGGTCTTGCCGTCTACGCCGCGCAGGTCGCCTGGTACCTGGGAGGTATCGCCGAGTTCTTCGATTACGCCCGAGTGTCCGCTGGGGTCAAATACGGGACCACGCAACTGACCGACGATCTCATGAGGCCCCGTTGGGAGCGCCGGATCGTCCTTTTTGGAGGCGTGGGAGATCCTGTGGACATGGCCAAGAACGCGCTTCCCACCGCCTTCGCCTTCTTCATCGACCAATCGGCGGTGGCGGTCCCTGACGGCATTCCCGGTCTGAAGCTATCGGGGTTTCTCGTCTCCGGGTTGCTGGTTGGCGCCAACCTCTTCGTTTTCTACTGGTACCTGCTGAGGCAGCGGGAACCGGGCGCCAAGACCGCCTTCCCGGCCGAACTCTTCGAGTCGAGGATGAACATCGCCTACTTCATACTGGCCTGTCTCGGCGCCCTGACGGCGGCCTGCTTTGTGTTTCCCGCGATAATGCACATCTACCTGCGGCGAGGGTATCCCCTGACCGTATTCTGGGCCGTGCTGGCGGTGCCGTTCTTGCTGCGGTACCTGCAGCTTGTATTCCACCGCGTCCCTCCCGCCGCGATGACCGCGGCGCTGCTGCTCCTCTGGGCCAGGTCCCAGTTCAAAGTCTACAGCCAGCACCCTCTGGGGAAAGACGCCCTCATCGCAGATCTGGTCGCGCGGTACCGCGGCGTCTCATTCGCCGTGGCCGGCCTGCCCTTGGAGCCCGTCTGGTACGCCCTCCAGGCCGCCGTCGACTCGGTTGACTTCAAGGAATTCCCGGACCGGTCCCTGAAGATGGCCGATCTCACCCGCATGCGAGAGAAGGGGGTCTTTCCGGAACGCTTAATCGTAGCGCGAAAGGAAGTCCAGGGCTTGCCGGTTCCCGCCTGCGCGATCCAGGAACGGGAGTACGATGACGCCGTCGTCTTCAGGCTGCAGGGTTGTCGGGCGACGAGACCGAGACTCTAGGTGCCGGAAGCCGGCGGCAGCGGCCCCATCATCTTCGACATCGTACGCTCGACGCAATGTCCATCCAGCGGGCCTGCATAAGCCGCGATCGTGCTTTCATAATCCACACGCGCCGGGATACGATCGGGCAGCCATGCCTCCACGAGCAAGCCACCCGCCATCGCCTCGATTCCTCATGGGTGAGACGCGCGGCGTAATCGGCGCGGTCGGATACCCTCGTCCACGTCGCACTCATCGCGCGCAGGGCGTCGCGATCCTGAACAGACGCGCTGCCGGCCAACCATCGAACACGGGGTCGATCTGAGCTGAGCGGCCGAGAGCCTCCCCGAGCCAATCGCGGAGGGCCTCGGTAGGTCGGGCCGGCGGACCCGACAGGATCAGGGGACGGCCTTCCTAACGGCAGAGAGCCTCAAGGCCTTGGCGCCGCAAGGCCGTCATGGACGCATCACCGTAAACTTCTCGCGGGTTCTCCCTGCGGAGAATGCTCCGAGCCTCATACGCGAAGCGGTAGCTGGGAACGAAGGACGTGGCCCAGATCAGCCCTTCCACCACATGCCCCTGTTCCCCGGGCGCTCGGGGAAGTACTGGCCTCCTCGCCGACGATGGGCGCTATAGAATCCGGATATGGTACAATGGCTCGTCCCCAACGAACTCCATGCATCGTAGCGCTCAGCAATTGGTCGCACAGCTCTCGGCCGCGGGCATGACGTTTCGCAGTTTTACCCTGACTCAGGAGGGCCGCCATACTCCCGCGGACGGGGAATGGAACTACCTGGACGTCCCTCATCTGGGCGTGGTCCATCACCCCCTGCAATCCTACTCCACCCATGTCACGGATGGCGCCTCCGCCGCCCTCAATCTCCAGCGGCTGCTGGGCCTGACCTGGCCGGTCTGCACCTACGCCTACCGCGCGGCCCCCGGCACCCTGACCTATTACTCGACTCTTTTCTTCTTCGTGCTCATCGTCGAGACCAAGTTCATCGCGCTGGAGCCGGGCCGGACCCGCGTGGACACGACTTACCACTTCGGGTCGCCCCGGGCCTTGAGCTGGCTCTTTCCCCTTGTCCGCCGCCTCTTGACGAAGAACAACGAATTCCTCATGAGCGGGGACGTCGAGATGCGGGAGCGCCGGGGCTTGCTGCGCCGGCGGGGCTATTCCTTCCGTGAGGATCGCGAGGGGCTCACCTTCGAGGGAAGCCTGGACATTGCTCGGACCAACGTCATCGCCCCCAGCGGCGGCGCATCCTCGTCTCCCGTGCGCGTCCCGGTCGCCCGGCTGCGGACCGGCGGCGATCTCCTCGTCGGGCAGGACGACCACCTGGGGCTGCGGATGGTCCGCGATAACGGCAAGCTCCTGGTATTCCCCAGGCTCTGCCCGCACGCGGGGGCCAGCCTGGACAGCCCCCGGTGCGAAGGGGGGCGAATCCGGTGTCCCTGGCACGGGCGGATGTTTTCCGCCCTCGGGACGCTGGACCTCGCCAGCGCCAACCCGCAAAGCCTGAGGACTCCCAACCACGAGGTCACTCTGGCCGACGAGTTCCTGACGGTCAGCCCCCTGACCTCTTGACGAGCGCCGCGCCCGCCGTGACGGTCTACATCCCGTCGCACAACTACGCCCGCTTCCTGCCGCAGGCGGTCGAGAGCGTCCTCTCCCAGACTCTCAAGGACTGGGAGCTCATCGTGATCGACGACGGCTCCACCGACGACACCCAGAGCGTCCTCGGCCGCTACGCCGGGCATCCTCGGATCCGCATCCTCCAACAGGAACGCAAGGGCCTCAACGTCACCAACAACATCGCCCTGCGCCTGGCCAACGCCCGCTACCTGATGCGCCTGGACGCCGACGACTACCTGGACGAGAACGCCCTCCTGGTGATGTCCCACGTCCTCGACTCCAAACCCGAGGTCGGCCTGGTCTATCCCGACTACTGGCTGGTCGACGAGCAGGGAGAGGTGCTCAAGCTGGTGCGGCGCAAGAAGATCGGCGCCGAGGCCCAACTCCTCGACCTGCCGGCCCACGGGGCCTGCACCATGATCCGCAAGGAGTGCCTGCTGGAGCTCGGAGGCTACTCGGAGGCCTTCGCCTGCCAGGACGGCTACGATCTCTGGCTGCGCTTCGTCCAGCGCTTCAGGCCCTACAACGTCAACATCCCGCTCTTCTACTACCGCCAGCACGGCTCCAGCCTCACACGGGATGAGCGGCGCGTACTCGTCACCCGCGCCGCGATCAAGCGGCGCTTCGTCCGCGAGCGCCGGGGAGGCCGGGTCCCCAAGGTCTTGGGGCTCATCCCCATCGCCAGGCTCCCGGCGGACCTGCCGGATTCTCCCTTCGCGCGCCTCGCCGGCCGCCCCCTGCTCCGGCACACCGTGGAGGCGGCGCTGGCGGCCCATACCCTCGACCGGATCGCGGTCTCCTCGAACGACCCCGCGGCCCTGGCTTTCGCGCGGCGCTACGCGCGCCGGGGGGTCGTCGCCCTGGAACGTCCCGATTCCCTGGTCCGGTCCGGGTCGCCCATCGCCGCCACCGCCTCCCACGCCCTCAAGCGGCTAGCCGCAGAGCGGCGCTACCGCCCCGAGGCCGTCATGCTGCTCTACATCAACTGCCCCCTGCGTCGGCCCATGCACATCGACATGGCGGTCGACGCCATGGCTATCTTCGACGTCGACAGCGTCGTGTCGGTCACCGAGGAGTTGGCCTACTGCTACCATCACGGCCGGCGGGGGCTCGAGCCCCTCCAGAAGTCCCGCGAACTGCACCTGGAGCGCAAGGGCCTCTACAAGGAGAACGGGGCGGTCCTGCTGGCTAAGACGGGCCGCATCGATCCCGCGGGCTTCGTGGGCGGCTCCACCGGCCACATCGTCATGCTGCCGGAGGAGTCGGTCCGGATCAAGAACCGCTACGACCTCTGGCTTGCCGACCGGATACTGACGGACTGGCTGCCGAGGGACAAGGCGGCCCTCGCCGCGCGCGCATGACCGCCATCCCCCTCGCCTGCGCCGCTGCCCGCGCGACACGATGATCGGCAAGCTCCGCCCCGGCGCGATCTTCCTGCTGGCCTCCCTGTGGCTGGGTCTGGAATACTGGGCGCTGGGTCCGTCCTCCTACTTCGACATCCACGACACGGGCGACTATACCCCCATGACCCTGGAGATTGGGGGACCCTCCCGCCTCACCGGCTTCTGGCTGCCATGGACCGTGTGCGGGACCGACCGCATCTCCAACAACCTCACGCCATTGAGCCTCTCCGGAATTCTCTTCCGGGCGCTGCCGAGCTGGCTGGCCTACCAGGTCATGATCCTCGGACAATTCTTCATCTGCTCCTATTTTTCCTATCGCCTGGCGCGGGACCGCCTCGGTCTCGACGAGCTGTCCGCGCTTTTCGCGGGCCTGGCGACCCTCGGTTGCCTGGAGGCCTGGCCGAGCAGCGAGACGGTCTTCTCCCCGGGTTATCAGGGCGGGTGGGCCCTATTGCCCTTTATGTTGTGGGCCCTGGAGGGCGCGGCGGATTCCCAGGCTCGGGCGACTGGACCGAAGGTCCTCGGGCTGGCCCTGCTCTACGGCGTGTGCTCCTCGGCGGCTTTGTCCCTGCCGTATTGCCTGATGATCGCGGCGCTCTGGTTTTCCCTCGTGCGCAAGAACTTCTCCCCGCGGCTCTGGGGCCTGTTCCTGGTCTTCTGCGCGGTCTCTTCGGCCATGCAGCTTCGAACCCTCTGGGCCCTGGCGCTCAACGCGGGATTCTCGCAGCGAGCCAACCGGCCGCCACGCGTGACTTCATGGGCGACGGTCCAAAGCGAAATTCTGGCGAATCTATTCACAGACTCACCGACCCTGCCCGTGGCCCTGGGCCTGGCCGGACTGGTATTCGGCGGCCGGGGCGACGGCATCCTCTGGCGGCTTCTCGGGAGCTTCTTTATCTGCGCGGCCGGCGGGGAACTGGCCGAGTACCTCAAGGCGCGCCACCTGGAGTCGGCGGGCATTCTGCGGGGTTTCGGCCTGGGACGGGTTAGTATGATCTGCCCCTTCCTGGCGTCCTTCGCCGCGGCGCGAAGCCTGGCCTTCCTGCCCAAGGCGCGCTGGGTCTTCGGGGTTGGAGTATTGGCCCTGTTCGCCCAATCCCTGCCGCTTAAACTCCGCAACATCTCCGATTGGTACTTCATGGGCGGCTATTCCGCCATGTACGGCAGTCCGGTCCTCCAGGACCTGGCCTCGCGCCGCGACGAGCCCTTTCGGGTGGCCACCTTCACCCACGGCCTGGTTCCGGCCGCGGCCAACGCCTACGGCTTGGAAACCGTGGACGGCAATCTCAATCTCTACCAAGCGACGTACCACCGCTTCTGGGCCAAGATCATCGAGCCGCTGATCTCCCAGGACGGGTACTACCGGGCGTTCTTCCTGGATCGCGGCAACAGCGCCTCGCTTTTCATGCGCAACGCCGAACCCTTCATCGCGGGCCTCCCCTTCTCGCGCTTCTACCGTTTGAACCTCCTGTCCCTGGCCAACGCCAAGTACCTCGTATCGCGCATCCCCCTCATCCACGAAGATCTCAAGGAAATTCACGCCCCGACCCCCTGGCCCGGAACCGATTTCTGGGCCCGCGTCCGGCTCAGGCTCCGCGAAAACTTCTCGGGCAAGTCCCATCTCTACGTGTACGAAAACAGGACGGCGCTTCCGCGCGCCTTTCTCGCGGCCGGGGTCCGCTTCTTCCCGGGCGAAGGGGAAATGCTGGAAGCCGCGGCCCGCGCGGACCCCCGTACCCTCCGCGACACGGCGTTTCTCGACAAGCGGTTCTCGGAGCGCGTCGGGGGCGGCCCCTTCGCGCGGGGCAAGACCTCCTTCTGGGCCTATTACCCCGACCGCTTGGAACTGACGGTGGACGCGGGCGGCCCCGCCCTAATGGTCGTGACGAACTCCCACAGCCCCTTTTGGCGCTGCGCGGTGGACGGCGCGGCGGCGGAGATCATGCCCGCGTTCGGGGCGTTCTGGGGCGTACGTCTGCCGGCCGGAGCCCGCCGGGTGGTATTTCGATACGAGCCCCCGTACCGGATTTTCTGATTGACGACCCGGCATCCGATCGAAGAGCGCCTGCGTCCCTGGTCGCGCGGCATACTCGCCGCAGCCGGCGCCGCCTCGGCCGCGACCGTGATCTTCGCCGCCGGACGCAGCGAGCTCTACTACGCGACCATGGGCATGGGCCTGGCCTATGGCCTGGCGCCCATGGCCGCCGCGGGAACCTGCGCGGCCGCGGCGTTTGCGGGCGCCGGAACCCAACTGCGGGCGGCGACTTTGGTCCTCGCCATGGCATCGGGGGCGTGTCTGATCGAAACGGCCCTGGCCCTGGGAATCGCTTCCGTCTGGCCGAGGCACGGACTTGGAGCGCGGGAGATGGCGGCCTCCCGAGGCGTAGCCTGGGACCAACGAACGGACTCGGAAGCCCTCGCCGCCCTGAAATCCCGGGGTGTCGACGCATTCCCCCTGGTGCTCTCGCGCTACCTGTGGCCCACGGACGGCTTCGGGACGTCCGGCAGGCCGCTGCTGCCCCTGGGAGGCCCCTCGCGCGCGACCATGCAGATCTGCAATGAAGAAGGCTTCCACGCGCTCTACCGCACGGATGAAAGAGGCTTCAAGAACCCCCGCGGCCTCCACGGCAAACCCGCCGCCCTGGTCATCTTGGGCGACTCCGTGACGGACGGGTTCTGCGTCCCCCAAGGGGAGGACGTGGCCTCGCGCGTCCGGCGGGAGGTCCCGGCGACCCTGACCCTTGGGCAAGGCGGCGCCGGACCCCTCCAGCAGTTGGCCACCTTGACCGAGTACGCCCGGCCGCTGCGGCCGCGCTTCGTGATCTGGTGTTTCAGCCCCAATGACTTCGACGATCTGGCTCTGGAGCGGCGCTCTCCGACCTTGTCGCGCTACCTCTCGGACCCGTCTTTCTCGCAGCACCTTGCCGCCCGCCAGCCGGAGATCGACGCGGGCTGGAGGGCCTGGCTGGCCCGGATCACGGCGGCGCGCGGCCCCTGGCCCGGAAACCCGCCCAAGACCGACCCGCCGCGGGCGGGCCCGGCGACTCTGGCGGCCCGAGTCGCTCGCCTCTATCACCTTCGAGTCGCGCTCCAGGAGAACGTGCTGATGGAAAGCCATCCCCTCAACGCGGGGGACTGGAACCAACTCGAGCGCTACGCGGGCTTGGTCTCGGAGGCCCGTCGGCGCGCGTCGGCGTGGGGCGGGCGGTTCTATTTCGTGTATGTTCCCGGCTGGAATTTCTTCGTGTCGCCTCGGCTCGCGGACAGGTTCCACAGGCCGCTCAAAGACCGTGTCCGGCGCCTCGGCATCCCGGTCATCGATCTGGTGGAAGAGATCCGCAAGCACCCGGACCCGCTCTCGCTGTTTCCCTACCGCATCCACGGCCACTACAACGCGGCCGGCCAACGCTACACCGCGGAGGTCCTCCTGCGCGTCCTGCGCCAGACCGCGGCCGGCGGCCGCGCCGAGGGCAGGGGTCCATGACCAAGGTCCTCATCTACTCCGACTGTCCGGTATTCGGGGGCGCCGACAACCTCCTCATCCATCTCCTGGGCCCCGATGGGATCGGGCAGGACTACGATGTCTCCTTCCTCTACCGCCACAACCGCCGCTTCGCGGAGGGGGTGGAAAACCGGATCCGGACGAAGGCCGCGGTGGGCTTCGTACGCTTCCCGGAGCGGCTGGAATGGATCGAGGCGATGGAGCGGGTCGTCGCCGGCCCCATCCTTCGCAAGGCCATCAAGATCGCCCTGCGGCTGGTCGATTACCCCCTTTTCCTCTATGAACTGGCGGTGCTGACCCGGCGGATGGCGCGGGTGCGCCCGCAGCTCGTCCACATCAACAACGGGGGCTACCCCGGGGCGCTGGGCTGCCGGGCGGCCGCGATCGCCGCCCGCTTGGCCGGCGCCCGGCGCGTGCTCTTCAACGCCAACAACATGGCCTCCGAGCTGCGCCTTCCTTGGGAGGCCCTCGACTGGGTCATCGACAGGCTGGTCGGCATTTCCTGCGATCTCTTCATCACCGCCTCGGCGTCCGCGGGAGCCGCGCTGGCCAGGCGCGGCTTCTCGCCCGAGCTCATCCGCCAAATCCCCAACGCGGTACGCTCCCCGGAGCGTCTTCGCTCACCGCGGGACCTGCGCCGCGAACTCGGGCTGGCCGAAGGCCGGGTCGCCGTGGTCATGACCGCCTTCTTCGAGGAGCGCAAAGGCCATGCCATCCTGCTTTCCGCCCTCGAGCAGGTGCGCCGGCGCTCGCCGGGGACCGCCGACGCCCTCGAGGTGCTCCTCGTCGGCGACGGCCCCCTGCGCGGCGAGGTGGAGGCGCGGGCCCGCAGGCTCGGGCTCTCCGGCCGGGTCCGCTTCCTCGGCTACCGCGGCGACGTCCTCGACATCATGAACGCCGCGGACGCGGTGGCCCTGCCCTCCATCTCCCACGAGGACATGCCCTACGCGGTCCTGGAGGCGATGGCCCTGGGCAAGCCGGTGGTGAGCACGCGGGTCGCCGGCATCCCGGAGGCCGTCGAAGACGGCGTCACGGGACTCCTCGTGAAACCGGGCGACGCCGAGGGCCTGGCCGCGGCGCTCCTGCGGCTGACCTCCGACGCCGCCGAGCGCGCGGCCATGGGGCGGGCGGGGCGCGCGCGCTTCCTAGAGCGCTTCGAGGCCGGAACGGCCTGCCGGCGCTACCGCGAGGTCTACGCCGAACTGCTGGCCGGCGCCGGGGCCACCGCCCCGACCGGAAAGCCTCGGGTCCTCTTGTATTCGGACTGCCCGGTCTTTGGGGGCGCCGACAACCTGCTCGTCCACCTCCTCGGCGAAGGGCCTCTCGCCGCTGACTTCGACCTCGAGCTCCTGTTCCGCCACAACCGCCGCTTCGCCGAAGGGGTCGAGCGGCGCATCCGCACCAAAGCCCCCGTCTCCCCGATCCGCTTCCCGGACCGGCACGATTGGATCGAGGCGATGGAGCGGCGCGTCCGGTCGCGGGTCCTGCGCAAAGCGGTCAAGATCGTCTTTCGCCTCGTCGACTACGGGCTCTACCTCTATGAGCTGGCGGCGCTGTCGTCCGCCTTCCGCCGCCGGCGCCCGGACATCGTCCACATCAACAACGGCGGCTACCCGGGAGCCCTGGGCTGCCGGGCCGCCGCGGTGGCCGCCCGCGTGGCCGGGGCCCGGCGCGTGATCTTCAACGTCAACTCGACCGCGCTCAAGCCGCGCCTGCCATGGGAAGTCCTGGACCTGGCCATCGACCGGCTCGTGATCGGCGCCTCGGACGTCTTCATCACCGCCTCCGAGGCCGCGGGCCGCGCCCTGGCGCGCCGGGGCTTCCCGCGGGCCCGCATCGGACAGATTCCCAACGCGGTGCGGGCCCCGCAGGGGCTTCGGGCCGCGGCGCGGACCCGCCGCGAACTTTCGGTGCCGGAGGGCAGCGTCCTCTTCTCGATGATCGCCTTCTTCGAGTCCCTCAAGGGGCACCGGGTCCTGCTTCATGCCCTGCGCATCCTCAAGACCCGCCACCCCCGGGACTTCGCGAAGGTCCACGTCCTGTTCATCGGCGAGGGCTCGGAGCGGCAGGCCCGCCGGGACGAGGCCGAGGGACTCGGCATCCTGCCGCATTTGTCGTTCCTGGGCTACCGCACCGACGCCCTCGACCTGCTCGCCGCCTCCGACGGGCTCATCCTGCCCTCGACCTCCTCCGAGGACATGCCCTACTCGATCCTCGAGGCCATGGCCCTGTCCAAGCCGGTCGTCGGCTCACGCATCGCGGGAATCCCGGAGATGATCGAGGGCGGGGTCACGGGCCTGCTGGTGCCTCCGGGAGACGCCGAGAACCTCGCGACGGCCCTCCTCGAGCTGCTGCGCGACCCCGAACTGCGCCGGCGCATGGGCGCGGAGGGACACCGCCGGTTCGCCTCCCGATTCGAGGCTTCGGTCGCCTGCGAGCGCTACCGGGAGCTGTACCGAAGCCTCTTGGAGAGGCCCGCCGCGGCGCCTGAAAATGTCCTGGAGGCCCTGGAGGGGCCTATGCCGGCCGCGGGACGGATTTCCTAAGTCCGTCGGCCACCTCGCGGGGGAGGAGCTCGCGGGCCGCCGAAGGAACGTCGCTGCGGCAGAAACGGATCACGTCGTCGATGATGTCGCGCAGGCTCCGCGTCGGCCTGTAACCGATAAGAGATTCGATCTTTGTGAGGTCGGGAACCCGGCGCGGCATATCCTCGAATCCCTCCTCATAAGCCTCGTCGTAAGCGACGAGCTTGATGGGAGACTTCGATCCCGCCCGTTCTTTGACCAGCTCGGCCAAGGCCCCGATCGAAATCTCCTCATGGGACCCGACGTTGAATACCCCCCCGACGGCCTTGGGCTCGTCCATCAGCCGGGCGAGGGCCCTCACGCAGTCCGAGACGTGCGTGAAGCACCGCCGCTGCGTCCCGTCCCCGAAGACCGTGATCGGCTGCTCGGCCAGGGCCTGGCGCACGAAGGTCGGCAGGACCATGCCGTAGCGGCCCACTTGGCGCGGCCCCACGGTGTTGAAGAGGCGCGTGACGACGATGGGGCACTTCTTCTCTTTCCAGTAGGCCAGGGCCAGGAATTCATCGATGGCCTTGGAGCAGGCGTAGCTCCAGCGCCCCTTGGCCGTCGAGCCGATGACGAGGTCTCCGTCCTCGCGGAAGGGGACGGCCTCGGACTTCCCATAGACCTCGGAGGTGGAGGCCACGAGCACCGGCTTTTTGTTCTTGTTGGCGGCCTCCAGGACGTACTCGGTGACCCGGACGTTGGTCTCGATGGTCCGGACCGGGCTCTCCACGATCAAACGGACCCCGACGGCGGCGGCCAAGTGGAACACCCGGTCGCAGTCGTCGATGAGCTCGCCCAGCAGGGAGCGGTTCATCGCGGTGTCGACGCGGCAATGGAAGCCCTTATGCCCCTTGAGGTGGGCGATGTTGCGCATGGCGCCGGTCGAGAGGTCGTCGAGGACCGTGACCGCGTCGCCGCGCGAGAGCAGCAATTCGCAGAGATGCGACCCGATGAAGCCCGCCCCGCCGGTGATCAGGGTGCGCATGCCACGGCTATTGTACCAAATCGCCTGCGCTTCCAGCTCTTGGAGGCGCCGGCGGGGCGCGCCAATGGTTTGTAGGGGGTTTACTCCCAGACTGGGAGTCGCCCCGGCGGTGGGCTTTCCAATAGAATGAGAGCGGTTACCTCCATCGATGGAGGTGGCGGAAGAAAAACCCCTGTCGGATCCAGACGGGTTGGATCGACGGCCGCCATCTCCGGCTCTCGACGGATGAGCCCACGGGGCGTGGATTGCCCTCCGACGGTTAACCGGCCATGTCTCCGCGCCACCTACAACGGGCCGGCGCACCCGCCACCCCGCGTTGACTCCCACGGCGGCAAATTATAAGATGCGCTTTCCCCATGACCGAAGGAAATGCCTGCCCTTCAATATATGGAGGGGCAGGTCCGAAAGATACCGGAAGAGAACCATGAGGCCCCTCTTCGTCGCTGAGATCGGCATGAACTCCGACGGCAACTTCGACCTCAACTACGAGCTCATCCGCCAGGCCACGTGGGCCGGCGCCGACATCGCCAAGTTCCAGGTCGGCTGGCGCGGCGGCAAGGACGAGATCAACTACATGGATGAGGAGCGCCTGAGGACCCTCAAGTCCTGGTGCGAGCATTTCGACATCGAGCTCATGACCTCGGTCATTTCTCCCGAGGCCTGGGCGATGGTCAAGGCCGCGGGCATGCGCCGCTACAAGATCGCCTCGCGCACCGTGGTCGAAAAGCCCGAGTTGGCCCGGGAGATCATCGCCGACGGCAAGGAGACCTTCGTCTCCCTGGGCATGAGCGACCGCTCGCGCTTTCCCTTCGAAGGACCCAACGTCCGCTACCTCTATTGCGTCTCCAAGTACCCGGCCCGCCCCGAGGACCTCCCCGACTTCCCGGAGCGCTTCGACCGCTTCTTCGGCTACAGCGACCACCTCATGGGCCTGGAGGGCTGCTTTCTGGCCCTCTCCCGCGGGGCGCGCTTGATCGAGAAGCACTTCACCCTCAACAAGACCTCGCGGGTGATCCGCGACCACGCCCTGAGCGCCACCCCCGACGAGTTCCGCACGCTCGCCACCTGGGGCCGGGAACTGGCCGCCCTGGCCGCCGCGCTGCCCGCCCCCGTCCCCGCCGCCCGCGCCGGCTAGGCCCATGCCCCGAGCGGCGGCGATAAGCGCCGCCCTTCTCCCGCTTGCCGGATGCTCCAGCCGGGGATCAGCGCCTGTTGATCCGGTCCTCGAGATCCCGGATCGCAGCCATGATTTCGTCCCACTTGGGCGCGTCCCCAAAGATCATCGCTTTCATCGCGTTGTAGTCCTTACGATGCATTTCCATCCGCGCCTCGGGAGGGGCGAGATGAAAGGTCCCTGGCGTGGCGGTCTCGTAATTCGCCCAGGCGCGGGGAAAAAAGCAGCGCTTGTGCTGGACGACCCGCTTCAGGAGATCATCGCGATCCAGCGCGCGCTTGGCGATCTCGTTGCACGAAAGGCAATAGAGGTCATAGTAGTGCCGGGAGATGCGTTCATTACTCAGCTTTTCGGGTGGGCGATGGTATTCCGCGTGGAGCAAGGTCGCCTTCTCCCAAAAGGTGCGCTCCGCGGCCAGGGTGCGCGCGCGGCAGGCTGGCTGCGAGAACATCGCCGGGAAATCCTCGGCGGCGTAGGGCTTGACCTCGGCATCGACCGATGGCCAATCATCGGAGCGGGCCCCCATTTCCAGGCGGATTGACGGCCGGACATACGGTGATTCGACCAAGCCGCTCGGCGGGTATGCGAAGACCAGCGTTTGCGGATCATTGGTGTCCACGTCCACCGACCAACCGGAGCCGCCGAGTACCGTGGCGAAGTCCTGGCGCAGCTCTGGCAGCAGCTTTTCGCGTACCGTCTGTACGCACGCCGCCAACAGGGCCTCGATCCGACGTTCCGACTCCCGCTTGCTGATCCCCGCCCCCTCCGGATCGCGTCCGTCGGCGTATCCGAGATCGCGCCGGCTGAGGGACAGGTCCACGTCTTCCGAGAAGCGCTCGATGGCCTTGAAGACTTTTGAGAGGGACGTGCCGCCCTTGAAGATCAGTTGGGGGCGGAACTCGATGACATCGAAGAGTCTATGCAGGGCCCAGCAAACCCAAAAGTCCTTTTCGATTATCACCGCATCGATTCGAGGAGCATGCCGCTCGGCCGAAAACTCGAACAACTGGGCGCGTTCGCGCGCCGGCTTTCCCGCGACCGAATCCATGCCCTATTTCCCTGCCTCTATCACCCGCTTGAGCAGAGGGCGCATCCACATGGAGGCGTGGGGCATGTCGCGGCGCACCTCGGCTTTGGCCTCATCTGGCAGTTCCCGGCGCAGGCGATTCACGATGGTATCGGTGATATTTTCTTGCCCTAGGTATCGGAACGCTTCGAACACCATTGTGCTTGTTTCGCCTTCAGCGGCCATCCGTCGTGGGGACACGTGGCGAAATGCCAACGTGCTGCGACCGACTGAAACGGTTCGTGATTTGCTGTTCGTCAAATAGACCCGCTTGGCAGGAACTTGAGTCGAAAGTCCGAGGAGATTGGCTGCGAGAGCGCCGGAGGCCACGATCCTGCTGTCGCTCCGACGCGCCATGGCCTTCGCCACGGCGTGCATTGATGGCGGGAGTTCTCCGCCCAACATCTTATTGAAGGCGGGATAGTAATATAGCCCGGTTGCGATGCGCCTGATGGTGCCGGCTCGGGTCAGGCGTGAGAGTGCCTGGCGCACGGCGGCAGAGCTGCCCAAGTCGAGAAATTCCGTGCCGGAGAAGACATAACCTCGCCCCCGATGCGCGAGTTTTTGAAAAATAGATTTCTCTATGTTTTTTAAAGACATATAGCATTATTCCTGTCACACAAATGTATACTTTTCTGTGACAAAAGTCCAGCGAACTTTCGTCGGAATCACCCGGACATGTCAGGAGTCCTGAATTTTGGTTCAGTTTGCGGCATACAACAGGCAGAGAGCCGCATGCTACGGCCTCGCGGCCACCGTCGACTGCCCGGTGCTCCCTCAAAGCCCCGGGAACTGGGAGCCTAGACCCCGGGCCTCGGTCCGCGCCCCTTGTGACCAACTCGCAATTGACGCCGGGGAACACGACTGGTATAATGTTCAATCACTGAACACACTCCGCGCCGTCGAGACCTCCCCCGATGACCACAGAGACCGCCGAGAAGGAATTCAGCCTCATCCGCCAGCTCTCCCAGAACCCCCGGAGGACCCAGCGGGAGCTCTCCGGCGACGTGGGCCTGTCCCTCGGGATGACCAACCTGCTCCTCAAAAGACTCGCCCGCAAGGGCTTGGTCAAGACCCAGCAGCTCACCTGGAACAAGGTCCAGTACCTCCTCACCCCCAAGGGGATGATGGAAAAGACCCGCAAGACCTTCAATTACGCCGCCTGGGCGCTGCGCCACCTCAAGAGCCTGGTCGCCCGCATCCAAGGCATTCTTGAACAGGAGCATCGGGCCGGCCGCCGGGCCTTCTACATCGTCGCGCAGGAGGATGCGGACGAACTGATTTCCATGGCCCTCGAGGACCTGCCGCTCTTGGGGGCGCGCGTCCACCGGCTCTCTCTTCTCTCGGAGGTGCCCGCCGAAGCGGACACCGTCTTCCTGGCGACATCGGAAACACCCCCGCCCGCGATGTCGGCGCGCTTCGTAGCCCTTCTCGAGGACCAGGCCGCGCCGCAACGGAACCACCCGCGCAAGGCCGTGAGAGCGGGCGGCTCCTGATGGACGGGCACAGCCTGCGGATCATCCCGCGCCTGGACATCAAGGGCCCCAACGTCGTCAAGGGCGTCCACCTCGAGGGCCTGCGCATCGTCGGGGACCCCGCCGCTCTCGCCCGGCGCTATTATGAGGAAGGCGCCGACGAGATCCTCTACATGGACATCGTGGCCAGCCTCTACGGCCGCAACAATCTCCTGGATATCGTCGAGCGCGCGGCCAAGGACATCTTCATCCCGCTGACGGTGGGCGGGGGCGTGCGCCGCATGGAGGATATCTACCGCCTCCTGCGCGCCGGCGCCGACAAGGTCGCGGTCAACACCGCGGCGGTCAAGACCCCCGCCTTCATCTCGCAGGCCGCCCGCAGCTTCGGCTCCCAGTGCATCGTGGTCTCCATCGAAGCCACGCTTCGCGAGGCCGGGCGCTGGGAGGCCCTGACCGACAACGGCCGGGAGAAGACCGGCCGGGACGCCTTCGACTGGGCCCTGCGCGCCGCCGAGTTGGGCGCCGGCGAGATTCTCCTCACCTCGGTGGACCACGAAGGGACTTTGAAAGGCTTCGATCTTGAACTCACGGCCAAGATTTCCCAGGCCCTCTCCATCCCCGTCATCGCCTGCGGGGGGGCCGGAAGCCTCCAAGACATCGCCGACGTCGTGATCCGGGGCCATGCCGACGCCGTCGGCGTGGCCTCCTTGCTGCATTACCAGAAACACACCGTATCAGGCATCAAGAAGCATCTGCGCGAGAGGGGCATCCCCGTCCGCGCCACGGATGAGCAAGCCAAGAGCCCCGCTGGTCATCGTTGACTACGGGCTGGGGAACCTCTTCTCCATCTCGCGGGCCCTCCATCACTTGGGCTGCGCCGATTTCACCGTCACCCACGAGCCGGGGGCGGTCGCCGCGGCGGGGCGGCTCATCATCCCGGGGGTGGGGGCCTTCGGCGACGGGATGCGCCGCCTGCGGGAGAACGGACTGGTCGAAGCCATCCTCGAATTCGCACGTCAGGGCGGGCCCCTGCTCGGAATCTGCCTGGGGATGCAGCTCTTGATGGAGGAAGGCACCGAATTCGGCGTGCATCGGGGGCTGGGGCTCATCCCGGGGCGCGCCGTCGCGTTAAGTCCCGCGCAGACTCCGGCCAAGGTCCCGCACGTGGGCTGGAACTCGCTGCGCCCTCGGCGCGCGGGGGGATGGAAGAAATCCCTACTCCAGGGCCTCGGTCACGAACCGCAAGTCTACTTCGTCCACTCCTTTGTCTCGAGCCCCTCGCGCCCGGGGGACTGGCTGGCCGGCACCCGCTACGCGGGCCAGGAATTTTGCTCGGCACTGTCCCATCGGAACATCATGGGATGCCAGTTTCACCCGGAGAAATCCGGCCCGGAAGGCCTGCGCATACTCGCCAACTTCCTCAACGGGGACTCCCGCCAATGAAAACCGCCGCGCCGCGATCTCGGAAACACCACGTCATCGAGAAATACAAGCTCCCGCAGGACGTTCGCTACTGCGCGCGCTGCGTCATCTCCAACCAGCGGCCGCGCATCACCTTCGACGACCGCGGCGTCTGCGGCGCCTGCCGCTTCGCCGAGCAAAAAAAGAAGACCATCGATTGGGCCCGGCGCGAAAATGAGCTGCAGGAGCTCCTCGCCCGCCATCGCAAGGGCGACGGCTCCTTCGACGTGGTCGTGCCGGCCAGCGGGGGCAAGGACAGCTCCTTCGTCGCCCATCAGCTCAAATACAAATACGGCATGCATCCGTTGACCGTGACCTGGTCGCCGCACCTCTATTCCGAGGTCGGCTGGAAGAACCTGCAGAACTTCATCCACGCCGGAGGCCTCGACAACATACTCGCCACGCCCGATGGCAAGGTCCACCGCGAGCTCACGCGCCTGGCCTTCGAGCATGTCGGCGATCCCTTCCAGCCCTTCATCTACGGCCAGAAGGCCTTCCCCATGCGCATCGCGGCGCGCTTCGGCATACCCCTGATCATGTACGGTGAGGACGGCGAGGTCGAGTACGGGGGCGATCAAGCGGCAACCGGACGCTCGGGCCATGACGCCTCCGAGGACCTCATCAGGCACTACTTCTCCGGGATCGGGCCGCTCCACTGGGTCGACTACGGCATGCGCCGGGAGGACCTGGGCTTCTACCTGCCCCCCGGCGCCGAGGAATGCTTCCGCGCCAAGCTCGACATCCGGTTCCTGGGCTACTACAAGAAGTGGGTCCCCCAGGAGAACTACTACTACGCCGTCGAAAACACCGGCTTTCAAGCCAACCCCGACGGCCGCTCGGAGGGGACCTACTCCAAATACGCCAGCCTCGACGATCGCATCGACGGCTTCCACTATTACCTCTCCTACATCAAGTTCGGCATCGGCCGCGCGACCTCGGACGCCGCCCATGAGATCCGGGACGGCCACATCACCCGGGAGGAGGGCGTGGCGCTGGTGCGCCGCTACGACGGGGAGTTTCCCAAGAAGCACTTCCGGGAATTTCTCGACTACACGGGACTCTCGGAAAAGCGCTTCTGGGAGATCATCGACGGCTTCCGGCCGCCCCATCTCTGGGAAAAATCGGGCGGAGAATGGAAGCTCAAGTCCCAGGTCTCATGACCAAAGGGAATGGTTACACCCGCGTGAAAGTCCTCGGATTAATACCCGCCCGGGGAGGCTCCAAGGGCCTGCCCGGCAAGAACATCAAGCCTCTCGGCGGCCTGCCGCTTTTGGCGCGCGCCATTCGCTCGGCGCGGGAGTCGCGCTGTCTCGACCGGATTTGGGTCAGCACCGACGACCCGGCCATCGCGCGCGTCTCGCGGGACTACGGCGTCCCGGTGCCGTGGCTGAGACCCCGCGAACTCGCCCGGGACGGGAGCCACCTTTCCGACGTGCTCCGGCATCTTTTAGGAAGGCTGGCCCAAGAGGGCTACCGCCCCGACGCGATCCTAGTCCTCCAGCCGACCTCGCCTTTCCGCTCGGCGGCCACCATCCGCAAAGCCGTCGCGCTCTTTGAGCGCTCGGGCGGAGCCTCCGTGATCTCGGTGACGCCCTCCCGGGCTCATCCCCATTGGTGTTTCCGGATCGGCGACGACGGCTCGCTTGAGCCCTTCGTGCATGTCGGCGTCCCGCCCCCGCGGCAGAAGCTTCCCGAGGCTTACTTTCTCGACGGCTCGATTTTCATGGTCTCCGCCGAGAAGTTCCTCCGCACCGGGGTCTTCCACGGCCCGGGCGACCGCCCTCTCATCGTCGGACCCGGCGAAGGCATCGACATCGACAACCCCTTCGATTGGAAGCTGGCCGAGGGCCTGCTCCGCGGCGGCGCGGCGCAGAGCCGCCCGGTCTATGTGATCGCGGAAGCCGGAGTCAACCACAACGGCAGGCCGGCCCTCGCCGAAAAGCTCGTCCGGGCCGCCAAGGCCGCCGGCGCCGACGCGGTCAAGTTTCAAACGTTCAAGGCCGAGCGCCTGGCGTCGGCCCGCGCCCCCCAGGCGCCGTATCAACGGCGGGCCGCTCCCGCGCGGGGGGGACGCCAGTTTGAGATGCTCAAGGCCCTGGAACTCGACGCCGCGGCCCACCGCCGCCTCCGCGATCTCTGCCGGAAGCTCCGCATTGATTTTCTATCCTCTCCCTTCGATGAAGACAGCGCGGACATGCTGGACCGGCTGGGGGTGAAGTTGTTCAAGCTCCCCTCGGGCGAGATCACCAACCGTCCCCTGATCGAGCATGTCGCCCGCAAGGGCCGCCCGATCATCCTCTCGACGGGAATGAGCGACGCCGCCGAGGTGTCGGCGGCGGTCGGCTGGATCGAGTCCCTCTCCGACGCGCCGCTCACCCTCCTGCACTGCGTGAGCCAGTATCCGGCGCCGATCGACCAGGTCAATCTCCGGGCCATGGACACGCTCCGCGAGGCCTTCGGCCTACCGGTCGGATATTCCGACCACACCGAGGGGACCGACATCGCCGTCGCGGCCGCGGCCCGCGGCGCCTCCGTGATCGAGAAGCACATCACGCTCGACCGGCGTCTTCCGGGACCGGATCAGCGCGCGTCGCTCGAGCCCGCCGAGTTCAAGGGGATGGTCGCGGCGATCCGCGGCGTCGGCTCAAGCCTCGGCGACGGCGTCAAGAAACCCGCTCCCTGCGAGGCGTCGGTCAGCCGCGTCGCCCGGCGCAGTCTCGTGGCCGCGCGGCCCCTGCCGGCGGGACAAACCTTATCGGCGGCGGACTTGGCCGTCAAGCGGCCCGACGGCGGAATTTCCCCGGCCGATCTCCAATCCGTGATCGGGCGCACTCTCCGCCGCGGGTTGACCGCCGATGAACCCCTCACTTGGAAGGGCCTGCGATGAGGCGCCGGATCGCCGTCATCACCACCTCGCG
Source organism: uncultured Elusimicrobia bacterium (assembly GCA_964374095.1). Classification (GTDB taxonomy): domain Bacteria; phylum Elusimicrobiota; class Elusimicrobia; order UBA1565; family UBA9628; genus CAYJXJ01. The sequence continues at coordinate 6,299 of CAYJXJ010000051.1, read as the reverse complement.
CTCCGATTACGGCCTGCTCTATTGGCTCATCGCGGGCATCCGGAGGGATCCCTCCCTCGAGTTGGCGCTGGTCGCGACGGGCATGCACTTCGCGCCGGGGTTCGGCCGCACCGTCGATTTCATCCGCAAGGACGGATTCCCCATCGCGGCCGAGGTCGCCTTCATCGGCCGCGGCGACTCGAACCTCGCAACCGCGCGCTCACTCGGCTTGGGAGTCTCCCGCCTCTCACCCGCTCTCGCGCGGATCGACCCGGACCTCGTCGTCGTCCTGGGCGACCGTTTCGAAATGATGGCCGCGGCCTGCGCGGCCCTCTGCCTGCGCCTGCCCCTGGCCCACATCCACGGCGGCGAGGCGACCTTCGGCGTGATCGACGACCGGATCCGGCACGCCGTGACCAAGATGGCCCTGCTCCATTTCGTCTCGGCACAGCCCTACCGCCGCCGCGTCATTCAGATGGGCGAGCATCCCTCCCGGGTCTTCAACGTGGGAGCCCCGGGGCTCGAGTACATCTCACGGCTCAAGACCGTGCCGGAGAGGGCGCTTCAGGACAGGCTTGCCTTCGACATTCAATCCCCGTTTGTGCTCGGCACCTGGCATCCCGAGAACGGCTCCCGCCCGGCCGATCTCCTGCGGGCCCTGCGCGCCGCCGGAACCCGCGCGGTGTTTACCTACGCCAACGCCGACGCCGGCGGCCGGGGCATCAACGCCGAACTCGAGCGCTGGAAACGGACTCATCCCGATTCCGTCGCCCTCGCTCCCTCCCTTGGACAGGACGAATACCTGACCCTCCTTGGCCGGGCCGACGCCATGGTCGGAAATTCCTCAAGCGGCATCATCGAAGCCCCAACGCTCAAAGTCCCCACGGTCAATATCGGGGAAAGACAGGCCGGAAGACTCCGCGCCCCGTCGATCATCGACTGCGGGGCCTCCCAGGGCGAGATCGCCGGCGCCTTGCGGCAAGCCCTTTCGCCGTCCTGGCGCAAGCGCCACTGCCGCGGCGAAAGCCCCTACGAGGGCGGCCGGGTGTCGGAGCGCATCCTGAAGGTGCTTAAAACCTACCCCCTGCGCAAAGGAACCCTACGCAAGGATTTCCGCGACATTCGGGTTCCGGGGATAAAGCCATGAAGTGCATCATCCTCGGCGCGGGCGGGCACGGCCGGGTCATGCTGGCGGCGCTCCTCAAGTCCGGAGGGGCCGACGTCCTGGGATTCGCGGACCCTGACCCCAACCTCTGGGGACGCCGCGTCGACGGCGCGCGCGTCCTGGGGGGCGAGGACATCCTGTCCCGCCGCCGCCCCGGCGGCGTGCTCCTGGTCAATGGACTGGGACTCTCGACGTCAGCCGCCCGGCGCCGCCGGCTCTACGAGAAATTCACGGCGCTCGGCTATAAATTCGCGACCGTCGCCCACCCCGGCGCCGAGGTCGCCCCGAGCGCGGAGCTCGGCGCCGGCGCGCAGGTGATCACGCGCGCCGTCATCCACCCCGGCGCGCGCATCGGCGAAAACGCCGTCGTCAACACGGCCGCAGTCGTCGAACACGACGCCCAGGTCGGCGCGCACTCCTTCATCGGACCCGGCGCCATCCTCTGCGGCGGGGCGACGGTGGGAGCGGGCGCCATGATCGGCGCCGGAGCGATCATCCTCCCCTTCATCTCCGTGGGCGCCGCGGCCGTGGTGGGTGCCGGGGCCGTGGTCGTAAAAGGCGTCGCCGCCCGAGCCCGAGCGATCGGCGTCCCCGCAAGGAGCCGACCCGCATGAAGAAGAGCCTCCTCGAGCTTCACCCCGAGATCATTTTGGGGCCCAAGGCCACCCTGCGCCAGGCGGTGGAGGTCATCACCAACAGCCAAATCGGCATCGTCCTCGTCGTGGGCAAGGACCGCCGCCTCGCCGGCATACTCGTCGACAGCGACATCCGCCGCGCCATTCTCAAGGGCCTGCCTTTGGACAGCCCCGTCACCCAGGCCATGAATCCCAAGCCCGCGACCGCCGAAGTGGGAGTCACCACCGAGGAGTTGGAGGCGCGCTTTCGCGAGAAACGGCGGGCCTACATCCCCATCGTGGACGCCCGCGGGCGCGTGGTCGACATCGCCAGTTTCTTCGACACCATCGCCCCCGACTCGCACCCCAACTGGGTCGTCATCATGGCCGGAGGGCAGGGGACGCGCCTTCGCCCCTTCACCAACGAGCGCCCCAAGCCGATGATGCCGGTGGCCGATAAGCCCCTGCTCGAACTGGTGTTGGAGAGGCTTGTGACCGCGGGCTTTCGGAAATTCATCTTCAGCGTCAACTACCTCGCGGAGCGGATCAAAGACCACTTCGGCGACGGCCGGCGCTGGGGCTCGCGCGTCGAGTATCTCTTCGAGAAGACCGAACTCGGCACCGCCGGAAGTCTCAGCCTCATCGAACGCGACCTCGGCGGCCCCTTCATCGTCATGAACGGCGACCTCCTGACCAAGATGAACTACCGGGCCCTGCTCGATTTTCACGATGAAGGCGGCCACGCCGCGACGCTCTGCGTGAAGGAATCGGACTTCCAGATCCCCTACGGCGTCGTCTCGATCAAGGACCACAAGCTGGCCTCGATCGTGGAGAAGCCCGTCCAGCGCTACTTCGTCAACGCCGGAATCTGCGTGCTCGAGCCCGCGGCGACGCGCCTGCTAAAAAAGGGAGAGCGCCGGGACATGCCGGACCTTCTGGCTCAGATCATTCAAGATCGCCCGGGCAGCGTCGGGTGCTTTCCGGTGCAGGAGTATTGGCTCGATATCGGCAAGATCGAGGACTACGAGCGCGCCCAGCGCGACTACAAGGAGCACTTCTAAGGCCGTGGCGACGAAGGTTCCCCTCCACGCGCCGTCCCTCGGTCCCCGCGATTGGCGGCGGGTCCGCGAGTGCCTGGAGAGCACCTGGGTCTCCAGCGGGGGAAGGTTCGGCGAGCGCTTCGAGCGCGCCATCGCTCGGCGCCTGGACGTCCGCCACGCGGTGGCCGTGGTCAACGGAACGGCGGGCCTGCATCTGGCCCTGGAGGCGGCGGGAGTCCGGGCGGGCTGCGAGGTGCTGGTCCCCTCCCTGACCTTCATCGCCACCGCCAACGCCGCCGTCTATCTGGGGGCGCTGCCCCGCTTCGTCGACGTCGAGGAGCCGACCCTCGGAATGGACCCCGACGTCATCGAAGATTATCTCAAGCGCCGCGCCCGGGTCTCTTCGGGCCATTGCCTTGACCGAGCGAGCGGCCGCCGCATCGCGGCCTGCCTGCCGGTCTGGGCCGCCGGACACCCGCCGCGCCTGGACCGCCTTTCCGAGGTCTGCGCGAAATTCCGCATTCCCCTGGTCGAGGACGCCGCCGAAGGCTTGGGCTCAAGCTACCGGGGCCGCGCCGCCGGAACTTGGGGCCGGGCCGGAGTGCTCAGCTTCAACGGCAACAAGATCATCACGACCGGAGGCGGCGGCATGGTCGTCACCGACGACGCGAAACTCGCGGCGCGGGTGCGGCACCTCTCCACCCAGGCCAAGGCCGATTCCCGGACCTACCGTCACGACGCCGTCGGCTTCAATTACCGCCTGCCCAGCCTCAATGCCGCGCTGGGCCTGGCCCAGTTGGCGCGTTTTGACGCGATCTTGGCGGCCAAGCGCCGCATCGCCGGCTGGTACCGTGAATCTCTTGACAGCAGACCGGACCTACGTCTCCTATGGGAGCCCGCGGGCGCCCGGAGTAATTTTTGGCTCAACACCGTCCGCGCGCGCACCGCCGCCCAGGCCCGCGGCCTTTGCCGGAAGCTCGAGCGGGCGGGCTTTGAGGCGCGGCCCTTGTGGACCCCCTGCCACCGTCAGAACATATTTTCGCCCCTCCTGACCGCGGGCCCGCTTCCCGTCACGGACCGGCTGTGGGAAACGTGCCTCAACCTTCCCTCCAGCCCGGGGCTTTCGCGCCAAACGGTCCTCGCGGCAGCCAAAGTTCTAGCCCCCCATCGGGCAGGCGGCCGCTGAGCGATGCGGATGTCTCGGCGACCCCGCTCGCAGATCCCCGATGCGGCATCATTGCGGGCCGACTTTATCGCTGAGGCCGAATCGTTCGCCCAGCGCCACGGCGCGCATCCGGCCTTCCGAATTCTCAGATCCACCCTGCGGTGCCGCAAGGATGAATTAGCGCAATTGGCGAAGTTCATATATTGCGCCTGCCTACCGTCCAACACGATCTCCATCACCGAAAACCACTTGCGAACGGCCTTCGGACTATCCGCGCTTCCGCTCTACTACCTTGCTTCCAAGTCATGGCGCTGGACTCCCGAGCAGCGTGTCGACTACATACTCGAAACCATCGATCCTCCATATTTCAACGCGTGGTTCGCCACGATCTACGAACGCCTGCGCGGGAGCAAGCGGCTTTCCGCCCGAATCCGCGGGAGCTTCTCTCGGCCCGACGCCATCCCCCCGTTTCTAGATTCAGTCGTGGCAGCCGACCTCCTGCGCCTACTGCTGCTGATGCCGCTCCTGCTCCCTAGCCTACTCGACCTTTGCGCGCGCACCGGACTGGCCCTATTCAAGCCGTTCCGGCAGGCGATCGCGGTCTACCTGACGTACCGGGGCTTCTTTCACCGATACCCTTGCCGCAATTACGTCACCTTCGACGACATGCCCAATCATCCCGCCCGCTACATCGCGTTCCGCCAGAGCTGCCCCGGAACCCTGACCGTGATCCAAAACGGAGAGCGCAGCCTGCTCCCCCAATTGGCCTTCGGGATGGTCGATCACTACCTCCTGTTCGGCCGCCAGCACATCGAGATAATGTCGTCGCTCCGGACCCACGCCCGACGCTTGGAACCCGTCGGCGCCCTGTGCCTCAACGCCCGCCACGCCCTATTTCTCGAAACCAATGCCGGAGGCCCGCCTCCCATTCACCACGATATCCTCTTCATCGACCAAGGGATCTCGCGGTTCAACGGCACCCCCGCGTATTTCGGAGAGGCCCTCGAGCGCATTCTAGCCAACCTTCACCGATACAAGAAGGATCATCCAGGTTGCCGCATCGCCTACCAGCTTCGCTTTTACGCGCCCGAGGACCGGCCCCATCGCACCGCGGTGCTCGACATGGTGAATCGGAATTTTCCGGGGACTTTCCTAATCCTCGGCAACGAGAGCCGCGGAGAAAGCTACCGCAACATACTCCACGCAGACCTCGCCGTAACCTTCGAATCCACCCTAGGTTTCGAGGCTCTCCGAATGGGGCGCAAGGTTCTTTTCGTGAATTACTCCGGAAATCCAGGCGAAACCGTATGCGATGACCGGCGCTTCCAAATCTCCGATCCGACAGCCGACTACGCTCGTTTCGCCCAGAAAGTTGAAGAGCTTCGGAATACGCGACTGGAGGACATCCCCGAGGTCGCTCTCCATCGCCATCATTCCTTCGATGGGCAGGTCCAGGAGCGAGTTGCCGATTTCATCAACGCCCGCACGGGCAAGGAGCCCTCCGATGTCCCAGTCACAGCACCATAGGAAGACCCGCAGAATCTACGAAAAGCAGCACGCGCGCATCTGCGCCGACGCCGACGCGCGTCAACGCATCGACGGGATGTACGAAAGCGCCACCATGGGGCTTCCGCGCGAATGGTTCAAGGGCAAGGATGCGCTCGACGCTGGATGCGGCAATATCGGCTCCTTGATCAGGCGCCTGTCGCGGCTGGGCGCCGAGAGGGTCTATGGCATCGACGTCGGCAACGGCTGGATCGAGAAGCTCCAAGCATCTTTGAAAAGGGCCGGCGTGCCTTCCAGGTGCTTCGAACTGCGGCCGGGCAGCATCCTCGACATTCCCTTTCCGACCGGCCGGTTCGATTTCGTGGCGATCAACGGGGTTCTGATCCATTTGCGGAACACGGCCGAGATACTCCACGGCTTCCGAGAAGGGGCCCGCGTCTGCAAGTCCGGGGGCTACTACTTCACCTCGTACGGCCCCTGCGGGGGCCTGATCCAGGGCACGATTTTTCCCGCGATACGGGAGCGCTACCGCCAAGACGCCAAGTTCAAGAATTTCATTGACGGCATCCATCCCAAGGTCATCCACAAGGCCATCGACCGAATTGTGTCCCTGGCCAAGGAACGCACCGGCGAGGACCTCCGCGCCGGATTCCTTAAATCCCTCTTCGGCGAGGACTTCTGCGTGTTCCTCCAGAATTACATCCAGGCCCCGGTCTGGCTCTCCAACGAGTGCACGCCGGAGTTCGTGGAGGAAATGTACAAGGCCAACGGATTCACCGAAATCACCCGCCTCAACAGCTTCGTCAAGCGGAAAGACGTTCGGAAATTCT
>CAYJXJ010000050.1:0-27557 GCA_964374095.1 uncultured Elusimicrobia bacterium | reverse complement strand
GTTGGGATGTGACCCCTCTTAAGAAGGTGATCGCGCTGTCGCCGTATTTCTCACGGCGGAATATTTCCAGGCCCGGCGGGGCCGCCACGGGTTCCTTGCCATGGTGCTGGCAGATGACCCAGCCGCCCGGGGCCAGCAGGCCCGCGGACGCCACGCGCCGCAATGCCGGGGAGGTGTAGGCCAGGGCCCGTTTGGCTTCGTCGCTGTAGGGAGGGGCCATGAAGACCAGATCGAAGGTCTCGATCCCCGAACGGAAGGGCACCCACGAGAGATCATCCAGGGCGTTGCCCCGCCAACCGCGGGCTTGGCCCTCCAGCCCCGCGGCCCGAATATTCCGGGTGATCAGTTCCAGATTCCGAGGATTCTTCTCGACGAAGAAGATGAAGGCCGCCCCCTGGCTCGCGGCTTCCAGCCCGACGGCCCCGGTGCCGGCGAAAAGGTCCAAGAACCGGGCCCCGGCCAGCCGGGGCCGGAGTATATCGAACAGGGATTTGCGCATGCGGCCCGAGATCGGACGCAAGGTCGGGTCGGGCTTTCCCGTCATGAGGCGGCGGCCCTTGAATCGGCCCGCGCTGATGCGCATGGGAATATGTTATAGAATGCCCGCATGGCTGCCAAGGTCCTCGTGGTCGATGACGACGAGATCGTCGGGAATCTGACCCTCGACCTCCTGCTGGGAGCCGGCCTCGACGCCGAGCTCATCAACGACAGCGCCAAGGCGATGGCCGCGGTGCGGCTGAAGAAGCCCGACCTGGTCGTGCTTGACATACTCATGCCCGGCATCGACGGCCTCACCATTTGCCACTCCATCAAGAGCGACCCTCTGACCGAGAGGACGAAGGTCGTGATGGTTTCCGGGAAAGCCTTCGCCGAAGAGCAGGAGCACGCCATGCGGTGCGGCGCGGACCTCGTCATCAAGAAGCCCTACGACGTGGCCAGCTTCGCCAAGAAGATTCAGGCTCTGCTGGGGACCGACGGCGCGGCTCCCGCGGCCGAGAGCGCCGCTCCCCCGGCGCGGGATTTCTCGGCCGCCGCCGATCCGAAGATCGAGGTGGGCGTGTGGGGCTGCCGCAGCCTCTCACCCCACACCACGCGGATGCGCTCCCGCTACGGCTACCAGACCGCCTGCGTCTCCATGCGCGTCGCCGGCCACTTCCTCATCTTCGACGCGGGCAGCGGCATCATCGACCTCTCGCAGGAGCTGCGCCAGGCCGGCGAGCTCCCGGAGGAGGTCTGGCTCTTCCTGACGCATTTCCACCAGGATCATGTTCAAGGCCTGGGATTTTTGCCCTGCGCCCGCCAGCCGGCTACCAAGCTCAACATCTGCGGCGCCAACGACCCCGACCGCAAGTTCGAGGACCTGGTGCGGGAGGCCTTCGAGCGCTTCCCGACCATGGAGCGCGAGCCCATCGCCGCCGAGATCCAGCTCTACGAGCTCCAGGAGGAGTGCTACGAGATGCTGCCGGAGGTCAAACTCACCGCCTTCTACGCCAACCACCCCTCGACCACGCTGGGGTTCATGCTCGAGACCCAGGGGCACAAGGTGGCGTACTGCCCCGACAGCGAGATTTACGGGGAAGCGGCGACGGCGCTCCAGGACTATGACCAGAAGCTGGCGGGAATGGTGGCCGGCGCCGACCTCCTTATCCATAACGGGCGATTCACCGATTCGGACTACATGATGCGCCGCAATAACGGCCACTCCAGCTTCGCCAGCGCCGTCGACCTGGCCGCGCGCGCCAACGTCAAGAAGCTGCTGATTTTCCACCATGACGACCAATACGGCGATGAGGCGCTCGACATGATCGGAGACCAAGCCGCCGAACGCGTCCGCAAAGGAGGCTATTCCCTCGAGTGCGTCCTGGCTCGCGCCGGGATGAAATTCTCCGTCTGAGACTCCCCGCTCCCCCAGCATGTGGGATAGGCTCTAAGTCCCACGCGGGGCTTCCCCGCAGGTCCCATTGATTCGCGTCAATCGCCGAGGTTCGCGGCGGTCATACTTTACAAGCGGCCCGCGCGGGTACAATACCGGCATGATGGAATACGCTCCGTGGGGTGAATCGGATGATGTCTTGGATTGGCTCCTTTCTATTGGCGGTTCTCAGCGCGCAAGCCTCCGCTCTCGACGCTCGGCCCGCCCCCGAAACAATCGGCTGGTTCGACGGACGCCCGGGGCTTAGTCTCTCCGCCCAACGCCCGCCGGCCCCGCGCTTCCTCCCGGACACCTCCGCGCGCCGGGCCCCGGCCTGGGTCCGCGTCCTGGTCGAGGTCAAGGTCATGCCGGCCTGCGACATCGATCGTCAGGCCGGACTGCTGAGCCAGGCTCTCGAGTCCATCCGCCGCGGCCACGGCTTCCTCCTCGATGAATCCTTCGCCCCGGCAGTTCTCGATGACAAGCCCTTCCGCATCATGCCCTATCCCCCGGCCCCGCGCGCCGTCGTCTACTTGGTGCGAGGCTTCCTCCTTGATGCCAGAGCCGCGGCCCTGGGGGCCGACAAGACCGTTCGAAAGGCCACCCTCGATACGTCCTCCGAGTCGGGCCCGCACAGCGACGAAGTCCTGACGGGCTTCGCCGACCGCTTCGGCGACCGCCTCGCCGGAGTCGCGGGCGTGTCCGGCGTCGGCCTGGGCTGGGACTGCGCGGTCCGCGGCGAGCACCAACACGTCGTCGCGCACCGCCCGGCATTGACGCTCCATCTGGCTCCGGGCGCCGACCGCGCGGCCGTGCGGGAGCAGCTCCTGAAAGCCGTCCCGGAACTCGTCGGCGTGCGGCACGTCCTCGTCCGGACCGAGACCGTCCCTACCCCTCACTAGTTGCCGGCCCTAGGCCTCAAGCTTTGGGAGCGTAGGCCCTCGGTCTAGGCCCCCCCCGAACCCAAGAGCCCCGATTCCCCGTGGGCCGTAATCCCTTCCTCTATAACCCCTGACGGCCCATTCCGCCGAACCCGCGCGCGTGGTAGTCTCTCTTCGTCACCGAAGATGGCGTGCCCAATTAACCGCAGAAGGAGTGCCCACATGACCAGAGTCGCACTGTCGTTAAGCCTCGTCGTCGCCGCGGTCCCGAACGCCTTCGCGGTCGGAGCGCCCCGGCTCGCACCCACGCGCGTGCTTCCTTTAGGAAGCCTGCGCGCCCCGATGATCCTGGCCGGACCCACGGCCCTGGCCCCGATGTCGCTCACCAACGCGGGACTCAACCTGGCCCCGCGTGTCGCCCTGCCGACAGTCGTGGCCCCCATGGTCGCGGGTCCCTCGGTGTCCCTGCCGCTCCCGGCCGCTCCGGGCATTTCGGCCCTCGCGGGTCCTTCAGCCGAATCCCAGGAATTGGGATCAAAGGGAGTCCTGTCGCGCGCGACGCGGGAAGTCGGCCTCGCGATCACCGCCGGCAAGCCCGTCGAAACGCCGCTCAACGCGCTCTTCGACGCGGCCGCCGGTCCCTCGGCCCTCGACATCCGGCCCCCGGACGGCTCCGAGGACCGCCGGATCAACCGGGCCCTGCAAGCCCTCGGCAACACCCCGGTGGGCCTCTCCGTCTATCGAGCGGTCTATCAGAAGTACGGCGCCAACCTCACGATCCGCGTGGATGACGACCGCAACGCCTCCTACGACGCCCGGGTCTCACGGGAGAACGGGCGGCCCGTGCTGGACCTGACCGAAAGCCTCGTGGACAACAATTCCGCCGAGGCCGTGGCGGCCTACATCGCCCGCGAGATGGCCGACCTCTACTACGAGGACTTTCCGGTCTCCGCCGAGCGGGGCTTCCTCTCCTACAGCGTGATGGTGCGCGCCTACGCCGAAATGACCAACAGCGACCTGTCCGCCTACGGCTACGCTTGGGACACCCAGCGCGACCAGAAGGCGAGCGGGACCCCCGTGATCCAGCGCTATTATGGAAGCTGGAAGACCGCGGTCCAAGACACCGGCCGCGGCTGGGGCCAGAGCATCCAGCAGTCGGAGTTCTTCCGCTTCATCCAGACCCGGGATGACTCCAACATCGAGCCGCGCTCCAAGCTGAGCCTCCGCCAGCAGTACGACCGCGGCCTCATCAGCCGCTCGCAGTACAACGAGATGATCGGGTACTTCAATTCGATCACGCGGTCGGAGATCCAGTGGATCTCCGACTCCGGGCGACGGTAATCGAGCGAAATTGAACAGGAGAATCGAAATGAAATATTTTCTGAGCATGGCCCTGCTCGCCATGAGCGTGGGCGTCGTCAGCGCCGAAGATTGGCGCGAACTTACGGGAGATTCCAGCGGAATCGCCGGCGAGTTGGCGGTCGCGGTCCAGGACGAAACGTCTTGGCGCGACCTCTGGAAGACGCACGCGCGCGACGGCCAGGCCCTCCCAGCGGTCGACTTTCCGCGCGAGATGGTCGTGGCGGTGTTCCTCGGCGCGAGGACCCAGGCGGGCTACACCGTAAGTCTCGACATCCGAGACGCCGGACAGCCCGCGCCCCTCGTCGTGCGCTACAAGGAGGTCGCTCCCGCGGGGGGCTTTAACGCCCAGGTGGTGACCCATCCGTACAAGATGGTCAAGATGCCGGCGGGGTACGCCTCCGTATCCTTTGAACGAACGGATAAAGGCGCCTCCGCCACGCCGGCCCCGAACATGACCGCCGACCTGCAGTCGGCGGTGGCCCGCATCGCGAAGCTGACCTCACCGTGGACCTCCGCGGGAACCGGCGACTTCGCGGCGCCCGGTGAAGGCGTATCGGGCGGCTTGACGTCCTCTCCGCCCGCCTTCGCCACCAAGGAGCTCCCTCCCCCTCCGGGACAGGAGCCTAAAAAGGACAAACAACTCCCGCCGCCGCCGGGGCAACAACCCGTCAAGCCCAAGCCCCTCCCCCCGCCTCCGGGCGAGGACGACGGCGGCAAGCCCCTGCCTCCACCGCCGGGCGGCGGCAAGCCTCTGCCTCCACCGCCGGGCGTAAGGCACCCCCAGCCCGAATACCCGGGCGGCCCGCTTAGCCGCTGGGATGACAGGCTCCGGCAGTCCGAGCGCACCTGGGACTACTCCGGGATGACCTATATCGGATTCTGGAACGAGGGAACGTACTACCACACCCGCGAAGGCCGCGTCACGACCTCCCCGACCGACCGGTCCAACACGTTCATCTTGAACCTGGAGAGTCCCAAGTACCAGGAATACAAGATGTTCTACTACAACCCGGCCAACGGCGCTTACTACTGGCGGCAGGCCGAGGAGCTGGTCCGGACCAAGTCGCGGCGCATCGTGATCGACTACGACAACCGCCCGGCCAAGCCTCTCCTGCCTTGGGAGCGCGAGACCTTCGTGTTCTCATTCAACGGGGCCGTCTCCGACAACGCGGGGGTCAAGATCGTATCCGCCGACGCCGCCTACGACTACGACGTCAACTATTGGTCGAACCCCAACGACCCCCTGACCTTGAATGTCACCATGACGGCGACCTTCAAGCGCCGCACCTCCCCGGACCATAACGGGGCCGATGCCCGCATCGAGTCCGACGGCCAAGGGGGCCTCACCCTCGCGGTCACGGACAGGTGGGCGTCGTATTATCAGGGGGAGACCCTGGAGATCGCCTACGTGGTCCGCCAGGACGACGGCTCGATGTGGCGGCGGGACCCCGTCGTGGCCTCGGCCGACGGCCGCAATCCTTTGCGGTTGAACGTCCCGACCTCGGCCGCGGGCGGCGCCATCACCATCAAGTCCAGCCTCGGGCGCAAGGGCTCGGGCAAGTTCTACCTCGAGTCCTGGTCATTCCGCCGCTCCGGCAGCAAGGTCTCCACGGACGGCTGGGTGAACAAAGGCAAGGGCAACACGATCACGCAGTAGGCTTCCCCCCGGAAGCCAAGCAAACCTCCCCGGCCCGAAAGGGCCGGGGAGGTCGTTTCTCCGGGGACTATGGGCGAGGAGACGACGCCTTTCCGGTCATCAAATCGACCGTCACCGTGAGACCGGTGGCGAAGGAATGTCAGCCCCCTTGCCTAGGGCCGGCAGACGAAGGACCGCTGGCGCTTGGCGCCGTAGCGGTAGAGCAGGAAGTCCTTGTCGAAGGTGAAGGCCTGTTGGATGCCGTGGCGATCCATGACCGCGAAGGTGGCGGCGTCCACGAGACTCAATTCCTGATCCGCGTACTCGGACATGATCCTCCAGGCCGCCTCGAGGTCCGAGGGTTCGACGCAAAGCAGCGCGAAACCGGCCGCCCGGAACCCTTCCAAGAAGCGCTGGGCCGCCCCCCACCCCAGGCGGTTGCGGATCAAAGTCCATGTCTCGAAGAGGACGGCCTCGGTCGTGGCAAATCTGCCAACGAGGAGCTGCTCCCGAAAAAACGCCCGGGCGGCCGGGGCGTTGCGGTCGGAGTCATCGGCGAGGGCGTAGAAGGCGCCGGTGTCGATGAGGACGATCATCGGGCTTTTCGTGTCCGGCGCCGGTACGGCGCTCGCCGCTCGCGGACCATATCTTCGTAGATTGCCCTGCCAAGATAGTCATCGGACCGCTGGGAAACATCCGTAAGGCCGCTGCTGCCGAGCCCGATCAGAGCGAGGGCCGCCTTTTTCCTCTCTTCCGAGGAGGGCTCCCGGCTGGTCGGGCGAAAGTGTTCGTCCACCAGCTTACGGATCAAACCTGCCAGCGAAATCCCCAGCTTTTGAGCTTCTCGTATCAGCGACGCATGCTGGCTGGGCTCCAAGTAAATCTGGGTCCTCGTTTGCATCATGATAGTAACATTATAATGTATAAACCGCCCCATTTCCAGGCGCTTCCCGGATCGGACTGGAATTCCCGCGGGATTAGGTCTACAATATGGTTCCGGTGAAGCGATCGAGCCCCCTGTTGCGCAAGAGCGTCACACTCACAATCCTCGGCCTCCTCTGGACCGCAAGCGCATCCCCAACGTTGGCGGCCGCCCCAAAGATCGGCAAGGACGAATTGCCCAAGGCCGTGGCGGACGACAACATGGACGAGGCCAAGCGCCTCCTGGATTTAAAGGCCGACGTCAACGGGAAGAACGCCGCAGGCTCGACGGCCCTGCACCAGGCCGTGTTGATCACGGCCCCAGCCGGGAGTTCCGAGTTCGTCAAGCTCCTCCTCCAGCGCGGGGCCAAGCCCAACACCAAGGACTCCGAGGGCCAGACCCCGTTCATGCGCTCCCTCCTGCGCGCCTGGAAATCCAGCCCCGAGGCCCTCGAACCCGCCCGCCTCCTGCTGGCGGGGGGCGCCGACGTCAACGGAAAATACAAGGACGGCCAGACCACCTTGATGATCGCCGCCCAGATCGGAGATCTCCCCTTGATGCGCGACATGCTCGCCAAGAAGGCCGACAGCCGGGCCCGCGACCCGGGGGGCAAGACCGTCCTCATGTATCATCTCGCCGCCGGCAACGACGTAACGGCCCTTGAACTCATCAGGGGCGGCGCCGACACCGGTGGCGACTGGGCCGGCCTGACCGCCCTCATGCTCGCCGCCCAGTTCGCCAAGGCCGGGACGGTCACGGCCCTGCTGGAGCGCAAGGTGGATACCGAGCGGCGCGACGAGGCCGGCCGCACCGCCCTCATCCAGGCGGTGTACCGCGCGGACCTCGATGTGCTAAAGGCCCTGCTGGACCAGGTCGACACCGCGCGCACGGATTCCGAGGACAAGACGGCACTCATCCACGCCATCGAGTCCAAAAGACTCGACGTGGCCAAGCTCCTGGTCCGGGGGGGCGGCGACATCTCGGCGGAGACCGCCGACAAGCAGACCACGCTGATGCTTGCGGTCCGCCACGGCGACGTGGAGCTCGTCAAACACATGCTCCAGCGCGGGACCGACACCAAGAAGCGCGACGCCCAGCTCACGACCGCCATGATGCAGGCCCTCCATCTCGGGCGCATCGACATCGCCAAGGAGCTCGCACGACAAGGCGCCGACCTCACCGGCATTCACAAGAACGGGCAGAGCAACCTCATGCTGGCCGTGGGCCTGGGCGACGTCGAGTTGGTCTCGGCGATGCTCGACAAGAAAGCCGACACCAAAGCGCGCGACCGCGATGGCCGCACCGCTCTCATGCAGGCGCTCCTAGCCGGAAAGCTCCCGATCGCCGCTGAACGCGTCCGCCAGGGGGCCGACTCATCCGGACTCCACAAGGAAGGACAGGGCACCCTCATCCTCGCCGTCAAGCACGGGGACCTCCCCATCGTGAAGGGACTCATCTCCCAGGGCCAGGACGTCAACCGCCGCGATTCGCGGGGAAAGCCCGCCTTGGTCCATGCGATCGCCCTGGGCAAGCTCGACATCGCCAAGGAACTCCTGCGGGCCGGGGCCCGTCCCATCGGCGCCGATGAGACCGGCTGGACCCCTCTCATGCACGCGGTGGCCGCGGGCGATGCCCCGCTTGTCGCGCAGATCCTGGAGGCCAAGGCCGACATCGACGCCAAGGACAAGGCCCACGGCATGACCGCGCTCATGCTGGCGGCCAAGGAGGGGCGCGGGGCCATCGTCAAGTCCCTGCTCCTGCACGGCGCCGACCCCAAGATCAAGAACGCGAAAAAACTCACGGCCGGCCTGCAGGCCGAAATCGCGGGCCACCAGGAAATCGTGCGTCTCCTGTCCAAGTACGAGGCCGGCCTGGCCCGCAAGGGCGCGGCCGCCCCCGTTGAGACCGTGGACAAGACCGACATCCAGCGCCTGTTGGCCGAAGCCGTCGGCAAGGCGGGGACCGCCCCCGCCGCCGAGGCGCCGGCGGCCAAAGCCTACTCTTCCGAGGTGGACCAGCCGTCCTACACGGCGGCGGCCGACCCGGACCAGTACGCCATCGTCGTCGGCGTCGAGAAGTATTCGGACCTGCCGGACGCCCAGTTCGCCGAGCGCGACTCCGACGCGGTGCGAAGCCATTTGGTGGCCCTGGGCTTCCCGGAGCGAAACATCATCCACTTGAAGGGCCACAAGGCGACCAAGACGGGCCTGGCCAAGCACTTGGAGACCTGGCTTCCCCGCAACGTCAGCGAGAAGTCCACGGTCTTCTTCTACTACTCGGGCCACGGCGCCCCGGACCCGACGAGCGGCCAGGCCTACCTGCTCCCCTCCGACGGCGACCCCCGCTACCTCGAGCAGACCGCTTACCCGCTCAAGAAGGCCTATGAAACGCTCAACTCCCTCAATGTCAAGCGCGTGATCGTGGCCCTGGACTCCTGCTTCTCCGGCCAGGGCGGCCGCTCGGTGCTGGCCGCGGGGACTCGGCCCCTGGTCAACAAGGTCGAGCTCGGCATGGCCCAGACCGGCAAGGCCGTCACACTCAGCGCCTCGCGGGCCGACGAGATTTCGGGAACGGCCGAGGAGCAGGGCCACGGCCTCTTCACCTACTTCCTTCTGCGGGGCTTGAACGGCGCGGCCAAGGACTCCGACGGCAAGGTGACCGTCAAATCCCTCTTCGACTACCTCAAGCCCAACGTGCAGGACCGCGCCCGCCGCGACAACCGCGAGCAGAACCCCCAGCTCGCCGTGGGCGCCGACGCCGGGCCCGACCTCACCCTACGCTAGCCGCCGCTCACGCGCAAGCGCTCCTCGAAGGCCCGCAATCAAGGCCCGCGCCCTGCGTCCGCCGGATTGGGCCGACCGGCTGAATTAATGGTTGAAGAACGCGCGTCAATCAGCCCTTGACAAGGTGAATCACTAGTGATACACTCAAAGTATGCCCACCAATAAGCCGCGCGTCATCGTAACCCTCGATCCTGCGCTGTATGCCAAGGTCAAATCGGTGGCACAGGCCAATGGCACGGGGCTCTCGGCAGCCGCTCGAGATTTGATTCGCGAGGCCTGCGAGGACATCGAGGACTTCGGATTGGCAGTCCTTGCCAGCCGTCGGATGAAAACCCTAAAAAAGGGCCGCCTGCTCTCGCATGATCAGGTCTGGTCTAAGGCGCTCTGATTGTTCGAGGTCCTTTATCATCCGGATGTTCTCGCTCAAGATTTTCGCAGGCTCAATCGAGACATCTTAAAGCGCATCAAGACGGCTATCGAAAACCGATTGGGTCGAGCGCCGGCCGATTATGGCAAGCCGTTGCGCGCGGAGCTCAAATCCCTTTGGAGGCTTCGCGTTGGTGATTATCGCATCATGTATCTGATCGAGGAGAGCCAGGTGGTGATCCTTCAAGTGGCGAATCGGCGAGACGCGTACCAAGAAGGCGTGGCGGAAGCACGAAGACGCGGGCTCATCTAGCACGATGGGAGTAGAGCCGGTTCATCATCGTGACCGAGGACGATTGAAGACTGATCCGGTCCTGCGACGACTCCTGCGCCGGGAGGACTCAATCCCTTAGGCCGCGGAGGCCTGGACGAACTCCGCGCACTTACGGTAGGAGTCCGGGGCCAAGGGCGGCTCGATGATCCCGAGGCAGTCCCGGTACGCGTCGCGTCGCAAGAGTTCGCGCAGGCCCTCTCTTCCCAGGAAGCCCTCGCCCCAGACCGCGTGGCTCTCGCGGTGGGACTCGAGCCGGGCGTGGGTATCGTTCAAGTGCCAGCAGCGGACATTTTCCGCGCCGATGACGCGGTTGACCTGGGCCAGGAACTTGAGCATGCCCTCCGCCGAGGAGAGATCGTAGCCCGCGGCATGGGCGTGAGCGGTGTCCAAGCATGCGCCGGACGACGTTGTCCGGCGCAGGCCTCGAATGATTGCCGCAACCTCTTCTAAAGTCCCTCCTATCCTCCTCCCCCCCCCAGGCACATTCTCAACCCATATAGGAATCCGTGTGCCTGCCGTAACCACCGCGCTCAAAATAGCCTCAACGCACAGCCTCATCCCCTCGGCCGCTTGGGCCTCGGGAGAGTAAGCCCCCGCGTGCAGTATGTAAGCCTCGGCCCCGAGCCCCGAAGCCAAGCGCAGTTCCATGGCCAAGAGCGCGGCGGAGCGCTCGCGCCGCCGCTCATCGGAGGAGGCCAAGCTCGGCACGAAGCGCGAGTGGACGACCAGGCGCGTCACGCCCGACGCCGAACGCTTGGCGCGGAAGGCGGCCAGATCTTCCGCACCTGGGATATGGTGCCGCCGGTAGGGAAGCATCTGCAAGGCCGGAAGCCCCAGCGAGACCGCGGTCTCCAGGGCTCCCTCCAAGCCCCGCCCTACGGGGCCGTGGATTCCGATGATCACCTGCGGCTCAGGCGAGCTTGGCGAACCAGGACACGATGCGGGTCTTCATGTCCTCGTAGGGAAACCACCACAATTCGGGGGCGGCGGGAGGCCACTCGTGCATGAAAATCGACTGCGGCGCGCAGAACATGCGCAGTCCCTCGTCGGAGTGCCGGCGGCCCATGCCGCTGGTCTTGACGCCGCCGAAAGGGAGCGAGCAAACCGCGTAATGGCTCATGAGGTCGTTGATGCCGATCATCCCGGCCTCCACCGAGCGGGAAAGGCGGTCGGCCTTGGCGAGGTCCATGGTCCAAAGGCTCGCGGAGAGGCCCCACGGGCCCTCGTTGGAGAGGCGGATCCCCTCCTCCCCGCGGGGCACCTTCATGACCGGAAGGACCGGCCCGAAGGTCTCCTCGCACATGACCTTCATGTCGGGAGTGGCGCCCAGGACCAAGGCCGGGGCGATCATGAGATTCTCGGCGTCGATCACCTGCCCGCCGATGACTCGGGCGCCCTTGGCTCGGGCGTCCGAAAGCTGGTCGAGCACCCGCTCGAACTGGGGCGGGAAGATCAGCCGCCCGAGATCGACGTCCTTGCCCCCGAGACCTTGGCGCAGGGCCTTCATGTGCCGCTCCACCTCCGAGACGAAGGCGTCGTGGATCTCCTCCTCGACGTAGGCCCGCTCGACGCCCACGCAGAGCTGGCCGCAGTTGGCGAAGGCCCCCCACACCGCGGCCCGGGCCGCGCGCGGCACGGCGGCGTCCTTGAAGACGATCATGGGGTGCTTGCCGCCGAGCTCGAGCACGGCGGGCTTGAGCTCCGCCGCCGCGGCCTGTGCCACCAGGCGCCCGGCCCGGGTCGAGCCGGTGAAAAGCACGATGTCGGCGGCCTGGACCACCTGGGCGCCCACGCTGCCGTCGCCCGGGATCACGGAAAAGAGTCCTTCCGGAAGAAGACCGGTGGCTCGGATGGCCTCGGCCACCCAGACCATGGTGCGCGTCGTCCACTCCGAGGGTTTGACCATCACCGCGTTGCCCGCGATCAAGGCCGGGACCGAGTCTCCAAAAGGGATCATGAAGGGCAGATTCCACGGGGTCACCAAGCCTACCAGGCCGCGCGGCACGTAGCGCACGTAGGTCCGCTTGTTGAAGAGCAGCCACGGCCTCCAGGCGGCCTGGTCGTCGAGTATGCGGTGGGCGTTGGCGGTGAAGTACTTGACGATGAGGTTGGCGGTGCCGAACTCCATGGTCTCGATCTCGGGGAAGGGCTTGCCGGTCTCGGAATGGATGACCTGAGCCAACTCTTGCCGGCGGCGCTGAAGCTCCTTCCACAGGCGCCGCACGATGTCGACCCGCTCGCTCAAGGAGTAGCGCCGCCAGCCGCGGGAGGCATGGCGGGCCTTCTCGACGGCCGCGGCCACCGCCTCGGCGGGGGTGTTGCGGGCGGGGGGAACAACGGTCTTGGTAGTCATGGGAGGTGCCACCTAATCAGTCTGATCTCATGGGGGTCGGATTCCTCGGCGCTTTCGACGCGCACGAGCCCCACCCCCGGGGCGTAGATGCGGCGGCCGCCGCCGGCGTCACCCTCGGCGACGGTATAGGAGACTTCCAAGCAGTTCCGGAAGGCGCCGGCCGGCACGCGCGCGGCCGCGCTGAGGGAAGAGACCTCATAGGCGTACGGCGGGTCCTTCCACCGCTGGCCGAGCCGCGGGGGCGAGGGGATCTCCCGGCGGCCGTGGGACCGGACCCAGCCGCGGCCCTTGCTGACATTGTAGAGGGTGGTCTGGGAGGCGCCGTCTTGCGTTTCGAGCTTTCGAAACTTGGCGCGCAGGCCGCCGGCCACGCGCCGCAGACTCAGGACATGGACCTGATGGGTCCCCCGGCCTCCCGCGGTTCTGGACTCGAACACCCGGGACATCCCCAAGAGGATCGGAAAGTAGTCGGCGGCCATTGAGATAGTCTATCCCCCCCGGCGCGCCCTGTCAACGAACTTTGCTAGCATTGGCAGGTGCGCGACCGCCTCCCGCCGTCCGCCTTGCTGCTCGCCTGCGCCCTCGCCGCCTTCCCGGCGCAAGCCAGCCATCGCGACGGCCCTCCCTTTGATCCGGACCCCGAGGCCGGCCTGCTCCGGGACGCCGCCTTCAAGTGCTCCCAGTCCATCGACAGAATGGCCGGGATGGCGATGGAAGCCCAGCAGTGGGAGGTCCTTTCCGGCCTGGTCGCCGAGGGCATCAGCTCGGGATCGCGCGCGGCCCGTTCCGGCGAGGGCCTGGCCCTCAAGTCCGCGGCGTCCCTGGCCGAAATCAAGGAACGCGCGGAGGGCAAGGAAAGCGAGCCGGGACTGCAGCGCAAGCTCGACGCCGCCTCCCCGCCGATACGCGACCAACGCGAGCGCTGGAAGAAAGCGCGCAAGGAAGCCGACGATCTGCGCTCGAAGATCCCCCCGAAGGAACCCCGCCTCCGGGAACTCCACGAGCGCGCCCTGGGATTTCTCGACCGCGCGGACATCGCGCTCGCGGCCGCCGAATCGGGACTCGAGGGCATGGGAGAGGACCGGTCCCGCGCGGCTCAAGCCTACCGCCGCGCCGGGGACGCGATTGCGGAATTCGGCAAGGCCGTCGCCGAGCTCGGCGTCCGCGCCAAAGCGCTGGGAGAGCGGGGGGCCCAACTCCGGGAGCGCATCCACGCCCTTCCCCAGGAACCCCAGAGCGTCTCGCGCAGCCGCGCCCTGGCCGCGGTCGATCCGGCGCGCACGGAGACGCGCGAGTTGTTTTTCCAGACCGACGTGGCCCTCCACCGGATCGACGACTTCGTCATGCGCCGGCGGGACTTCTTCAAGGCGTTCAAGAGCTTCGAGTCCGCGCGTTCGGCCCTCGGCGCGTCGGTCGAGGAGACCAAGGGCTTCCTCGGCCACGCCGAGGAACTGCTCCGCCAGGTCCGGGACGGTCTGAAAACCCTCGAGGCGCCCAAGAAGGCGCCTTGACCTGGCTCGTCGCCGCCGCCCTGGCCGCCGGCGGCGCCGCCCCCTCCTCAGCCGCCGAGGGCCGCGCCCGGCTCCGGGATTTGGGGATCAGCATCGGCCGCCTGGCCCCCGGACCCTTGAACGCGATCACCGACGTGGAGGGCGTGCGGGTCGGCCACGTCACTCTGGTGCGCGGGAAGGGCGCGCTCCGGCCCGGCAAGGGCCCCGTACGCACCGGAGTCACGGCCGTGCTCCCCCACGGCGGCGACATCTGGAACGAAAAGGTCCCGGCCGCGACCTGGGTCCTCAACGGCAACGGGGAGATGACGGGAGCCCACTGGATCGACACCCAGGGAGCGCTCGACGTGCCGATCCTGCTGACCAACACCATGAACGTGGGCCGGGTCATGGACGGAGTGGTCCGCTACCTCATGAAGCTCCATCCCGGCATCGGCCGCGACGACGACGTCGTCCTGCCCGTCGTCGCCGAATGCGACGACTCCACTTTAAACGACTCGCGCGGGCTCCACGTCTCCCCGGAGGACGCCGTCCACGCGATCGAAACCGCGGCGCCCGGCCCGGTGGCCGAAGGTTCGGTCGGCGCGGGCACCGGCATGATGGCTTTCGAATTCAAGTCCGGCATCGGCACCGCGTCGCGCCGCCTGCCCGCCGACGAAGGCGGCTGGACGGTCGGGGTCCTGGTCAACGCGAACATGGGCCGGCGTCCGGAACTCACCGTCGCCGGGGCGCCCGTCGGGCGAAGCCTCACCGACCTCATGCCCGTGGAAGCCCGCGAGGGCTCGATCATCGCCGTCATCGCCACCGACGCCCCGCTCGATCACCTCCGCCTCAGGCGCCTGGCCGCGCGCGCGACCCTGGGCCTGGCCCGCACCGGGGCCACCTCGCGCCACGACAGCGGCGACCTCTTCCTGGCCTTCTCGACCGGCAACCGGCTCCCACGACCCTCCCCCGAGTTGACCCAGACGCTCCGCGTCGTGCGCGACGAGCACTTGACCGGGCTCTTCGAGGCGGTCCAGGAGTCCGTCGAAGAGGCGGTTCTCAACTCCCTCACCGCGGCCGAAACCATGGTCGGCCGCGACGGCAACACCGCCTACGCGGTCCCGTTGGAGCGTCTGCGGGCGTTGGCCTCGGGCCGGATGCCCTGATCTCCAAGAAACTTCCGGTTAGGAGGACCCCCTTGATAACGTTCATAACGTTAGCTATACTAACGTTATGAACGTTAAAGAAATAAATCAGGCCCTCGCAACCGGCGCCCTTGACCGCCCGGGGCTATTTCCCCATCTGGAGGAGCTCTCTCTGGCTCCCCATATATTCCCCTTGGACTTCGGGCTTAAAGAGCTGCCAAAAGAGGCCGGAGTCCTCCTTATCCGAGGACCGCGCCAGTACGGGAAGAGCACCTGGCTGGAGCAAGAGTTGCGGCGCACTCTTCGCGAATGGGGACCGGGGAGCGCCTACTATCTCAACGGAGACGAGATCGCCGATGTGGGCGGGCTGGTCTCGTCCATCCGCGAGTTGGCGCCCGCCTTCGCACAGCGGACCGGCGTCAGGCGGCTTTTCATCGATGAGGTGACCGCGGTCGCGAAATGGGAGGAAGGGCTCAAGCGGTTGATAGACGCCGGAGAGCTCCGGTCGATCCTCGTCGTGACGACGGGTTCCAAAGCCACGGACCTGCGCCGAGGCGCGGAGCGCTTGCCGGGCCGCAAAGGGCGGCTGGAGCGCACGCACTACCTGTTCACCCCGGTCTCCTACGCCGCGTTCAAAAAGGTCTGCCGTGACAAGGTCGGCGCCGACGTCCTCGCCGCCTACATCATGTCCGGGGGGTCTCCCGCCGCGCTGGGGGAACTCGCCGAATCCAGACGCTTGCCGGAGCACCGCATCGGGGCCGTGCGGGACTGGATCTACGGCGAGTGCGCCGCTTCCGGCAGGGCGCGCGGGTCGCTCCTGGCGATCTTGGAGCACATCACCCGCCGCGGCGGGAGCCCCATCGGTCAGGCGCGGCTGGCGCGGGAGTGCGGCCTGGCCAACAACACCGTCGCCGCCGGCTATGTCGAGCTCCTGGCCGACCTGATGTGCGTCGGATCGCAATTCGCCTGGGACCCCTCGCGGCGCGTTCTCCTGCGCCGCAAGCCGTGCAAGCATCCCTTCATCAACACCTTGGCCGCCGCGGCTTGGCATCCCGCGCGTCCGCGCTCGATCGATGATTTTTCCAGACTTCCGAAAGAGACACAGGCCATGTTTCTCGAATGGGTCGTGGCCCAGGAGCTTTGTAGGCGCCGAGCCAAGGCCGGAGAAGACATGCCCGAGGTATCGTCCTTCTGGCAGAACAAGGATCATGAGTTGGACTTCGTCCTCGCCCCGGATTCGTTGCTCGAGGTGAAGCGCGGCGCGGCGTCGCCCCTCGACTTCTCGTGGTTCCCACGGATGTTTCCCAGCTCCCGCCTGACGGTGATCAATGCCCGCCGGTTCGAAGGCGAGCGCGTCACCGGAGTCACGTTGGAAGACTTCCTGCTGGCACGGCCCTAGAAACCCGGCCGGAGACGTGCTCGATCCACGGGTTTGGTCCTCACCAACCTTGACCTCCCCGGTCTGAATTGATACCCTTCCCAAGGGCAGCCCAAAGCGCGCCCAATCACCGCATCAGGGGGGTCTTAATGGCCACAAAAAGCCGGTCTTCCAATTCGCTGCGCGTCATCGCCGGGACGGTCCTCGCCGTTGGGTTGCTCGCCGGCCTGGGCCTGGTCGCCTCCACGCAGAATCTCTCGGACGCCGACAAGGCCGCCCTCGAGAAGGTGCGGGACTCCTACCGGAACGCCATGAACTCGGTGGCCGACCCCAAGAGCACGGCCATGGACGATTTCCTTAATAAATACATCGACCAGGGCGATTTCCGGGCCACCCTCCACACCGGCCAAGTCGTCAACAACGCCGCCGAGTTCAAGGGCTACTTGAAGACCATGAAGGGGCTGCTCGGGGTCGGCAACGCCAAGGGCCCCAAGGGGAGCTACCAGATCACCGCCATCGACACCCACGCCCGCATCCCCCTGAAGGACAAGGTCTTCTCCGCCGGCACGGCCGAGGAGACGGTGCAGGCCGTGACCAAGGACGCTCAAGGCGCCGCCAAGCTCGGCAACGCCCTTTCCTACAAGACGCTCTGGACCGCCATGCTCCAGCGCGACGCGGCGGGGCGCTGGAAGATCACCCGCGCCTCGGTCAAGGTGATCGGGGGCATCGCCCCGGGCCAACTCGACGACATCAAGAAGCTCGCCGCCGCGAGCCTTCCGAATCTCGAGCGCGAGACGGACAACTAACCCTCGCCGCCTCTCGGCGAAAGCCGGGCGGCGGAGAGAATCAGGAGGTTCGCCATGCCCGCCGAGGTTCTGGAGAACGGTCAGAGTCTCACCTCCGAGGTGGTTCCCGTCCGGGACCTCTCGGAGTCCGACGTCGACGCCCTCTTCGCCATCTTCGCCCGCCACTACGACCGGGTGAGCCGCGCGGGTTTCGAGGCGGATCTTTTCGAAAAGGACTGGGTGATCCGCCTGCGGGGGGCTGATGGAACCCCGCAGGGCTTCTCGACGCAGAAGCTCCTCCGCTGCCGCGTCCGGGGCCGGGACGTGCGGGCCATCTTCTCCGGGGACACCGTGGTCGACCGCGACAGTTGGGGGAGCCAGGAACTCGTCAAGGCCTGGTGCCGCTTCGCCGGGAATCTGGAATCAAGGGAGGACTCGCCGCTCTACTGGTTGTTGATCTGCAAGGGCTACCGCACCTACCTGTACCTCCCGGTCTTCTACCACCGCTACTTCCCGGCCTTTGACCAAGCGCCATTGGACGATGAGGCCGAGATCATGCGCCGGCTGGCCCAGGAGAAATTCGAGGATTTCTACGACCCCGCGGCGGGCCTCCTGCGCTTCCCCGATTCCCTCGGCCAGCTCAAGCCCGCCTTGGCCGAGACCCCCGAGGGGCGGCGGGACGACCCCCGGGTGAGGTATTTCCTGGAACGTAACCCCGGCTACGCCGAGGGCGACGAATTGGTCTGCATCACGCGCATCAGCGCCGAGAACATGAAGGGCCGGGCCCTGCGGATGTTCATGGAGGGCCGCGCCATGCCGCGGGCCATGGAAGCCCTCGCGGCGTGAACGCGGCCCTCGCCCAGCGCCAGGCCGGATCGCTGCTCGACGACGAGAAGACCCTCCGCAAGCTCGAGCTCAACTTCCGCAAGAACAAGGAGCAGGACCATACCCATGCCATCGACGCCGCGGCCGCGGCCTTCCGTTTCGAGGAGTGCCGGGACATTTACTGGAACCCGGAGAACTTCTCCCTGCTCTGGGGCACCCCGCTTTGGGACCAGGCCAGCCCCGCCCAGCGCCTCACCCTCAACCACCTGTACTGGGTGGCCTACTACGCCCAGATCATCTCGGCGGAGATCGCGACCATCCTCCTCAACCAGACCGGCGCCGCGGGCTTAAACACCATGGAGGACTTCCGCCTGGTCTGCGACACCCTGGACCTTGAGACCGCCCAGGAGCGGGCCCACATCAACGCCTTCAAGACCGTGGGCGAGAAGGTTGAGGAGTCCCTCTTCGGCCGGCGGGTATTCACCTACCCGATGCGCTCCCTTTACGAGGAGACCATGATATTCTCGAGGGCCGGGCCCGCCCAGCGCTTCTGGCGCAGCATCCAGCTGCGCTTCTACACCCAGCTCTCCTGCGGCAACGCCTTCATCGGCTGCCAGTACTTCGCGATCCGAGGCCTGCGGACCTTGAACGGAAAAATGATCCAGCAGGCCCTGGCCCAGCCCGCCCTACGTTCCGAAGACGCCCCGATACCTTCCAAAATCAGCCTCTATCACTTCATGGACGAGTCCTTCCACTTCAACAGCTCCAAGGTGCTCTCCCACGACGTGATCCGAAGCCTCCCGGACCCGACCCCCTTCGAGCGCTGGGTCGCCAACCGCGCGGTGCGCGGCTGCCAGAAGGACCACTTCCACTTCTCCACGGCGATCCGCGGCATATTCTGGTATGACCCCGCGCTCTACGATGCGATGGACGCGGTGCTGCGCTCGCCGGTCTTCGGCATGAACCCCGCCGACGCGCGCGAGATGATCCGCCGCTGCTTCACCGAGGAGTCCCAGGGGATGCACGAAGCCGCCCGGGTCCACCGCACCGCCGTCGAATCCTACAAGGCCTACGTGGATTCCCTGGACTACGTCTCGGAGTCCAACAAGCGCATGAGCTTGATGTCGTCCAACAGCCTCCCGGACGAGCTCGCGCGCAACAAGGCGGCCTTCAACTCCTGGGCCTGACCCCATGAGCCTGCGGGTTCGCTTCCGATCCGGACACGCCTCCGTCGACCTGCCGGCCGAGTGCGAGCTCTCCGAGCACCTGACCGCCGAGAACTCCCCCGTCCTCTTCGGCTGCCGCACCGGCATCTGCGGGACCTGCCTCTCCCGCGTCGAGGCCTGCGGGTCCGAGCCCCTCCCCGAGCCCGGCTCCGAGGAGCGCGAGCTGACCTCGCTCCTGCGTCCCGAAGAACCCCGCGCGCGCCTGCTCTGCCAGCTTCGGGCCCGGGGCGAGATCCTCATCGAGCCATTGGAGGCCTGAGCGTGGAGACCGAAGCCACCGAGGCCGCAGCCGCCGAGACCCCAGCCGCCGAGACCCGCGAAGCGGGTCGAGGCATCCGTTTGGACTGGTTCTGGTATGTGGCCTGCCGGTCGGAAGATCTCCCGGCCGGAACTGTTTTGGCGCGACGGATTTTGGGTGAACACCTCGCTCTGTTCAGGGACGCCCGCGGGCATCCGCGGGCGTTGCACGACAGGTGCCTGCACCGCAACGCACCCCTATCGGCCGGAAGGGTCAACGCCGGAAAGCTCCGCTGCGGCTATCACGGCTGGGCTTACGACGGGGACGGCCGCATCTGCGACATCCCATCTTTGGGACCGGAGACCTCTCGGATCGGATCCCGCTGCGCGCGCTCTTACGCGATCCGGGAGGAGCAGGGCTACGTCTACGTCCGGCCGTCAGCATCCCCCCGGCTCGACTTCGAACCCTTCCCCTCGCCGCGTTGGGGCGAGCGGGGCTGGAGCCATATCCGCCTCCTTAATGTCTTCAACAACACGGTCACCAATTGCGCCGAGAATTTCGTGGACATCCCCCACACCGCCTACGTCCACCCCGGCATCTTCCGCGTCGAGCGCCGCCAGAAGCTCTCGGCCTTGGTCACGCGCGAGGACGGCTCGGTCCGGACCGAGTACCGGGGCGAGACCGATAATTTCGGCTGGTTCTCGTGGTTCCTCAACCCCTCGAAGCGCCCCATCCGGCACGTGGACAGCTTCCACATGCCCAACGTCACCTGCGTGGAGTACGAGTTCGGCCCGCGACGGCGCTTCATCATCACCTCCCAGTCCGTCCCCGTCGGGCCCGAGGAAACCTGGGTCTACACCGACCTCACCTACGACTACGGCTGGCTGAGCGCGCTGGCCCGGCCCCTGGTCCGCTGGCAAGGCCAAAGAGTCATCGATCAAGACATCGACATACTCGCCCGGCAGATGGCGGTGATCCGCCGCGAGGGCGAGCGCTTCACGCACGCGCCCGCCGACGTGATACACGTTTTCATCGAGTCGGTCCGCCGGGAGTTGGAGGCCGGCCGCGACCCCCGGCTTCTGCCCCCGGCGCGCCAGGAAATCGAGTTTTGGGTATGAGGAACTGCCGCGCGTGCAGTCGCCCCGGAGGCCCGTGCAGACCCTCGCGTTGACGCTCGCCTTCTGGTTCTTGGTGGCCGTCACCCTCGCCCGGGGGCGGAGCCTGGCGCCGCGCGGCGCGCCGGAGTGGGCCCTCGACGGCATCGGCCTAATCGTTCAAGGCTTGGTCGTACCGTTTCTGCAACTGGGGATGGTCTTCGCCGCTCTGGCCGTTCTGGCTCCGCCATGGCGGGGCGCCCTCGGCGCCCCGCCATGGGTGTCGTTCCTGCTCAACTTCGTCGTCGTCGATTACGCCTACTACTGGAACCACCGCCTCCTGCACGGCCCGCTCTGGCGCTGGCACGCCGTTCACCACACGGCCGAGGCCATGGACGTGATCGTGACGGCCCGAAACACACTCTGGACGCCCCTGCTCATCGTCTACGTCTGGCTCAACGGACTCGGGGCCTACCTCCTCGCCGACCCCGCGCCCTTCTTGATTTCCGCGGCGCTGACGGCCGGGCTCGACATGTGGAGGCACTCCGGAGCCTACCCTCAACCGGGAGAGGTTGGAAGGAGAGCTTACGAAGGACTCTCCCGGTTTGTCATTACTCCCGAAGACCACGCCTGGCACCACTCGACGGATCGTACGGACACAAACTTCGGGGCCAATCTAAAAATTTGGGACCTGTGGCATGGGACTTACGACGGCCATGGCGAAGCTCCGCGGCGACTGGGCGTGGAACTCGCCATGACGGCTTGGCGAAAACTCCTCCTCGGCGGGGAGCCCGCCGCGTGACCCTCGCCGGCCGCCTCTTCGCGTGGTTTCCCGCGGTCCACGGGGCCTGCGCGTTCGCCGCGGCGGTCTGGGCGCTCTCCGAACCCGGCTGGGGTAGGGTCTGTTTCGCCGGCGCCGTGATCTATCTGTTTCCCCTCTCCTGCCACGCCGTCCTCCAGCGGTTCGCCCCGCTCCGGGAGGGAATCGCCTTCCTCGAGGAGCGCAGGTTCTCACCGTGGTGGGGCTCGCATCAGATTCAAGGCCTCTTCATCGCCTTTCCCGCGCTCGAAACGGTTCTCCGCCTGGTCCCCGGCCTCTACAGCGGCTGGCTTAGGGCTTGGGGCAGCCGCGTGGGCCGCGGGATTCACTGGACGCCCAACGTCGAGATCGCCGACCGCTCCCTGCTGGACATCGGCGACTTCGTGGTCTTCGGGCACAAGGTCTCCTGCTACGCGCACGTGATCAAGCCCCGCGGCGGCCGGCTCATGCTCTACGCCCGCCGCCTCTCGATCGGAGACGGGGCTTTCCTGGGGGCGGGCAGCCGCCTGGGCCCCGGCAGCCGCGTCCGCGGGGGGGCCTTCGTGCCGATGCTCACCGACGTCTACCCCAACCGCACCTTTCCCGCCGACGGCGCGGGCCGCGAATCCGAATCGGATGCTCTTTAGCGCGGTTACGGCCGGGTTGCGCGCCTCCCTGGACCCTTCGTACCGGCGCTTCCGGCGGGCGTTGGCGGAACCCGAAGCCGCGCAGGACGGCCTGCTCCGGGACATCCTCGGGCCGCTCTCCCGAACCGAGTTCGGCCGCAATCGGGACCTGCGGCCCGACCGGGGCTATGGGGACTTCAGTCTCAAGGTGCGACCCTGGGGCTACGAGGGGATGCGCCCGTGGATCGAGAGACAGTGCGCCTCGCGCGGGCGGGTCATCGCGCCAGAGCCTCCCCTCTTCTACGAGGCGACCTCGGGCTCCTCCGGGGCCGCGAAAATGATCCCGGTCACGCCGTCCTTGCGGCGGTCCTTCACCCGCTACTTCGGCCTATGGCTGGCGGACATGCTCCGCCATGGGCCGCGCCTGGAGACCGGCAAAACCTTCATCGCCGTGTCCCCCCACGACGGGGCCGACGACCGGGATTTTTTGTCCGGGCCGTTGGCTTGGGCGATGCGGCCCTTCTTGCTGCCGCCGGCGCATATTGCCCGGCTTCGAGGGGACGGATTTCGGAAAAGGATTTGCGAGGCCCTACTCGATGCTCACGGCCTGGAAATCATTTCTCTCTGGAGCCCATCATACCTTCTGGTGCTGATGGATGAGATGCAAGCCTTCGCCGGGACCCCGATCGACTGGAGCCTGGTATGGCCCCGGCTCAGGCTGTTGTCCTGCTGGGCCGGCGCTCAGTCCGCGGGGCTCGCGGCGAAATTGGCGGCCCGCCTCCCCCAGGCCCGGCTTCAGCCCAAGGGCCTGCTGGCGACGGAAGCGCCGGTCACGCTCCCCCTCTTCGAGGAGGGAACCTGCGTCCCTTTCCTGACCGAAGTCTTCCTTGAATTCGAACGCGAGGACGGCCGCATCCTCCGCCTCCACGAGATCGAGCCGGGAACGGCGTATGAACCGCTCGTGACGACCCGCGGGGGCCTGGTCCGCTACCGGCTTGGGGACCGCGTGCGGGCGGGAGCGCACGTCGGCCGGACCCCCGCGCTGGAACTCCTCGGACGCTCCGCCGCGGTGAGCGACCTCGTGGGCGAGAAGCTCCACGAGGACCACGTGGGCCGCAGCCTCGAGAAACTATCTTCCCAGGGCTGGGGCTTTCGCACGCTGCTTCCCTCGCGCAGCCGCCCGGGCTACGTCCTCGTCGCCGACTTCGCCCGGGATCCGGAGCAGGCCGCCCGCGAGCTCGATGCGCTGCTCTCGGAGTCGCCGCGCTACCTCCAAGCCCGGCGCCTGGGCCAGCTGGCCGAACCACGCGTACTCGTCCGGGCGCAGGCCCACGAGGCCTACCTGTCCCATTTCGCGCGCCGCGGGGCCCGCTGGGGAGCCGTCAAGTCCCGCGATCTCGTCCCGGCCCAAGCCGGTGGAGCCGATCTCGCCGAGCTCCTGGAACCCGCGTGAGCCTCGCCTCCTTCGCCCGCCTCCTGCTCAACCCCGCGCGGCGGCGGGGACGCGCGGTCTACGAACTCCTCTCGACCAACAACAACCTGTCCGAGAATTCGATGTTCTTGAACCTCGGTCTCTGGGACGCGGCCCGGACCTACGACGACGCCTGCGCCGACCTGGCCCGGGAACTGGCCCGCGCGGGAGGGATGGGCCCCTCCGATGATGTGCTCGACGTGGGCTTTGGCTTCGGCGACCAGGACATGCTTTGGTCCCGGGAGTTCAAGCCGCGCCGCATCACGGGCCTCAACATCACCCCGCTCCACGTTGAAACCGCGCGCCGCCGCGTCGTCGAGGCCGGCTTGGCCGACCGCGTGGACCTGCGCGAGGGCTCGGCGACCGCCATGCCCCGTCCCGACGCGAGCTGCGACTTGGTGACCGCCCTCGAGACGGCCTTCCATTATGACACCCGCGAGGATTTCTTCCGCGAGGCCTTCAGGGTCCTACGGCCGGGCGGACGCCTGGCCGCGGCCGACATCATCCCCCTCACCATGGAGGGCGGCGGGCTCAAGCGCCGCGCCGGGGAATTCATCGCCCGGACTTTCTGGCAGATCCCCAAGGCCAATCTCTACGACCGCGCGGGTTATGCCCGCCGTCTTGACGCCGCGGGCTTCCGGGACGTGCGGGTCGAGTCCATCCGCGAGCGGGTTTACCCCGGCTTCGGCGATTTCGCGCGGCGCCGCGTCGAGGAACCGGACATGCGCCGCCGCATGGACCCGGCGGTGCGCGCCTTCTGGGCCGCCAGCGTCCGCGACGGTTCGGCCTGGGACGGGCAGGACTACGTGATCGCAACCGCCCGCAAGCCCTGACGGCTCTACGGCAACAACCTGAAATAATCCGCGAGTTCGATGTCGCGCGAGGCGGTGTGCTGAAGGGCTGCCAGCAGTTCGGGCAAGGGGCGACGCTCGCCGTCCAGGGGGTAGGGGAGCACGACCGCGCGCGCCGGATCGCCGCGCCGGCCCAGGCTCTCGCCGATCCCGGCGCCGTAGAGCATATGGCCCATGCCGGCCGCGACCAGGACCGGCGCGTCCCCGGCCGCCAGCAGGTCGGCGACGGACTGCGCCATGGTCTCATTCCAGGCCGCCATGGCCTCCAGCATGCGTCCCTCGCGCACCGGGTCGAGAGGTCCGTGATCGCCCAGCGAGCGCCTGACGTAATCCAGGTAGCGGGGCTCGGTGATGGGGTCCACCCGGACAGGAAGCTGGGCGCGCTGCTCCGGGGTGAGGGAGGCCATGCCCCCGCGCGCGATCTGACGGATCACGGCCCGCGGGGCGTTGAGGCCGCGAACTTTCAACCCCGAGGCGCGGGCATATTCCAAGATCGGCAGGTAGAGATTGAGGTCATAGCCCCAGGCCTGCTGCCAGAACTTGCGAAAATCCTCGAGCGGCATGGTTCCGGCCATGAAGGCGTCGAGAACCGGCTGTTGGTCCCGGGAAAGCATCTCGAGCCCGACCACGACCGCCCCCCGCCGCTGATGGATGAGCTTGAGCGCGTCGAGCTGCAGCTCGTGGTGCCTGGCCTCGTCGTGTTTCTCCCCAACGAGCACGACTTCGGCCCGAGCCAGACGATTCCCCCACTCATCCCAGGAAATGACGCTGCGGACGTCGCGAGCCACGATCGTCCCTGGATCGCCAACCGGAACCGCCGCCGGGGCACGGGGGACCGGAAGCTCGCGGGAGAGCCGAAGGAACTCCGCAGGGGTTTGGGCCAGGGCTCGGCCGCCCAGGAACACGGTCAGCAAGGTCAGGAGCATCGGGAAATTCTACCTCATTGGGTGCCTTCATTGGGTGCCAGCTATTGGCGAGTTGCCTAGTCCCTCGCGGCCGGGAGAAACTCCTCGTCGAGAAATCAAAATTGGCTACCGCAAAATCCACTCCCGGCCTCGCGGCCGGGAGAAACGCGGAAAATGCTGCTAATTATTACAGATATCGAAGTGTTTCAATCCACTCCCGGCCTCGCGGCCGGGAGAAACATCGGAGTAGGCCAGCCGGGGGCCTCGCCGACGACGTTTCAATCCACTCCCGGCCTCGCGGCCGGGAGAAACTCACCCAAGCGGAGACTGTACGCCGTCCGCCGAGGTTTCAATCCACTCCCGGCCTCGCGGCCGGGAGAAACTACGGCGGCCGTTGCCGCGCCCGCTCACCGAGGCCGTTTCAATCCACTCCCGGCCTCGCGGCCGGGAGAAACTGAGATCGGCGATTAAGACCTTGGGGCCGCTTGTTTCAATCCACTCCCGGCCTCGCGGCCGGGAGAAACGGGCTGCCATCCGGGCCACCCCACCATCCCCCGGGTTTCAATCCACTCCCGGCCTCGCGGCCGGGAGAAACCTACGAGAGGGGGGATCACGATGCTGGAGCTTGAGTTTCAATCCACTCCCGGCCTCGCGGCCGGGAGAAACATCGGAGGCGGTTCCGCCGGGGCGGCACTCCAACGTTTCAATCCACTCCCGGCCTCGCGGCCGGGAGAAACGCGATCTACTAGCTCCTTGAACTCGCCGGTGGGGTTTCAATCCACTCCCGGCCTCGCGGCCGGGAGAAACCTGGCGGATCGACCCGCGAAAGTGGGGCTATCAGTTTCAATCCACTCCCGGCCTCGCGGCCGGGAGAAACCACCAGTGATGCCGTAGAGCAAAATCCCAAAACCCGTTTCAATCCACTCCCGGCCTCGCGGCCGGGAGAAACGAAGGAGAAAAATAGCCATGTCGCCAGAAACGAGTTTCAATCCACTCCCGGCCTCGCGGCCGGGAGAAACAAGGAGGCAAGGAACGCCGTCGCCCTTAGGGCATGATTCAATCCACTCCCGGCCTCGCGGTCGGGAGAAACCGGCGCTCGACGATGCACCCGCGAGGGGGCTATCAGTTTCAATCCACTCCCGGCCTCGCGGCCGGGAGAAACCAGTATCGACGTGCTTCGAGCAATCGAGATGTGGTTTCAATCCACTCCCGGCCTCGCGGCCGGGAGAAACTCAGTGCCAGGGCCCCAACTCCCCCGGCTCCCGCGTTTCAATCCACTCCCGGCCTCGCGGCCGGGAGAAACTTTCGACCCTCCCCCTCGAGGGCCGCGACCCGAGGCGTTTCAATCCACTCCCGGCCTCGCGGCCGGGAGAAACCAGGCCCGGGCCTGGTTGTTCGCGGCCGGCGCCGTTTCAATCCACTCCCGGCCTCGCGGCCGGGAGAAACGGACTGATAAAATGGCCACGCTATGGTGCCAACGCGTTTCAATCCACTCCCGGCCTCGCGGCCGGGAGAAACATCCCGCGAGATTGAGGCTATCACATGGAGAGTAGTTTCAATCCACTCCCGGCCTCGCGGCCGGGAGAAACGCCTACCCCCACGCCATGCGCGAATTGCCCGAGTTGTTTCAATCCACTCCCGGCCTCGCGGCCGGGAGAAACCCCGCGCACCAGCTGGCCCCCTCGGGCTCGATGATGTTTCAATCCACTCCCGGCCTCGCGGCCGGGAGAAACGATACTGATTTTTTTCATTTTTCCTCCTAAAAGTTTCAATCCACTCCCGGCCTCGCGGCCGGGAGAAACTTCGCGTCGGGCTTTGGGCTGATGCGTCCGACCGTGTTTCAATCCACTCCCGGCCTCGCGGCCGGGAGAAACCGTCGCCCGGCCCGCCACCGCCGACCGCCCGCGTTTCAATCCACTCCCGGCCTCGCGGCCGGGAGAAACAGTCTGGTACCAGGGGTGGAGTGTTGGTATCGGCGTTTCAATCCACTCCCGGCCTCGCGGCCGGGAGAAACGCCATTTGATCAATTGTAGTCGAGTTGGATGAGTTTCAATCCACTCCCGGCCTCGCGGCCGGGAGAAACGTGAGGCCGCCGGTGGGCCGGCCAGGGACCGCGGGTTTCAATCCACTCCCGGCCTCGCGGCCGGGAGAAACATTTCTACCCCGGGAGGCCCG
>CAYJXJ010000049.1:0-27592 GCA_964374095.1 uncultured Elusimicrobia bacterium | reverse complement strand
GATGTCCGCCCCCCGGGGTCTCGTCGGGGGTACGCGCGCTTACCGCAAGGACACGGCTGCGCGACATGTTGCGTCTTCGGGAAACCTTCAAGGACGACCCTGTCCATCCCATCGCCATCCATGTTCGCGCCTATCTGCGGCGGCTGATCAAGCGCATCGGGCAGGAAAGCTCCTGGAAGGATAAGCGCGAAGGGGGCAAGGCAACGTCCCGGAATTGATGTCGAGTGAGGCAAGTCTTGGCGTACGAACTGCACACGGGGGGGAACTCGATGGCCAACGAAGCAAGGATATTGGTAGAACTCGCCGCCAAGGGCCCGGCCTGCGATGGATGCCTTGGGAAATGGCTGCGCATAAGCCCCCATCAACAAGTGAACCAATTGTGCAACCGCCTTGCGAAAAGGAAGGCGACGGCGCGGGGGGGAGGCAGATGCCCGCGTTGCGGTAATGCCGTCTTGATCAATTCCACAATCCGACCGCCAGCCCATGCCGGCGAGATCGCAGCCGCTGGGCAGCCCGATCCGGGCCCCCTCCCGCAAAGCAGCGGTCAAACTCGAGGCACAGCGATCGCCCCGCGGGCCCTCTTCGATGCATTCTCCACCCATATAGGGGGCCTTCGTTCGGCGCCCTTCGTACTCAATGAAGAAGCCTCGTTCGAAGCGTGGTTCGTGGTGGAAGCTTACCCCGCGCTCCTGGACCTGGGCTGCTTGGCAGACCGAATCGAACGCGCCTTCACCTACCCGGGATCGAAACGACGGGCCGACTTGGCGCTTCGCGGGCCGGGAAGCGAGACGGTTGAGGCCGTTTTTGAGTTTAAGCAATTCGTTCAAGGCCAAGACAGCACGAAGAGGGAGGAATTCCCGAAGCAAACTAAAGACATGGAACTCCTAGTCAGGGAGGGGGCGGTCAGTCAGGCGATCGCGATCGCGACACTCTTCGGCTATGGGGATGTCGCCAAGAAGAGCTTGGCAGCCACGTGGTTCTCGGGTGGGGGCTGGAACATCGTGGGGCCGGAGCGAATTCGTAAAGATCACAAGCTCGAGCTCGTCATCGGAAGCTTCACAAGGCTTGCGGTTTGACGCCGGGGCGCGGATCGGCGAGCCCGAGCGCCGGAAGGTCCAAGATCCCCCTGAACACGCATTCTTGTGGCCAAGTCGTGGCCAAACGAGGCGGGAAACCACGGGAAACAACCCGAAGTCGCGGGTGACGCCGCGAAGGCCGCCTGCACGCATCCTCGTCAAGAACGGCTGTTTTCCGGGCACGTAGAGCGACGGCGACGGGCGTCCTAGGGCGCGGCGGCGACCCCGCCCCGCAGGAGGGACTCGCTTTCGGCCATGAGCTCCGCGACCCGGTGCCGCGGATTGTGGCCGGCGTGGTCGATCCTCAGGATGAAGTCGCGGTCCACCAGCTGGAATCCGGGGATGAGGTCGTAGCTGGCCTGGCCGATGAACTCCGGGGTCCCGGCCAGGACGTACTGATTGCGGGATTTGCTCAGACGGAAGTGATCGGCCCAAGTCTTGGCGTCGCCGCGTTTGGGCGCCTGCATGTCCATGCCGTAGAGGAGGAGCTGGACGAGGACGACCTCCGGTCCGCCGAGCGGCACGCCCAGGCGCGACTGGAAGTACTCGGAGAACGGGGCCGTTCCCGGAAAGGCCTCGATGTTGCCGTAGGGACCGTAGCGGCCGGAGCCCGCGTAGCCCTGGCAGGCCGGGCAGGTCATGCCGACCATCTCCACCATGAGGACCTTGCCCTTGAAAGAGGAGAGACGCACGAGCTCTCCATCTTGGTCGCGGAGCCGCAGGTCCGGAAAGGGCTGGCCCACCCGCGGGGGCCATTGGCCGCGCAGGATCGCGGAGTTGTCCGGTTCGCGGCCAAAAGAACCCAGGACCGCGGGCGCAGCCGGGCCCCTGATCCAGACCGCGCCCGCGGCGACGGCCAGGAGGAGCGCCGCCGCCAGAGTCAGGCCCCGCCGGGGACCGGCGGGCGTCCGGGAGGCGTGGTGTTCCACGCGGACCGAGCCCGCCACGTCGACCCGCCATTTGGCGAAGACGAGCCCGCAGGCGGGGCACTCGACCGCCGTCTCGGGCGAGTCAACGCGGCAGTGAGGGCAAGGTCTCATGCTCCGGAAGCGCGATCCCCTTAGTATAGCCCCGGCAAGCGCCCTGCGCCAGCAGCGGATGTTTCAGTCCGCGGCCGCGGGCGGATAGAACTGGCGGTGGTAGGCCAGCGCCGTGAGGTAGGCCGGGGCGCTCAGGACATGCCAGGCCGCATGGCCCTGGAGCCGGTGGTTGCCCGGGTCGCAGGCCAGGCGGGAGAAATCGAGGATCCAGAAAGCCGCCGCGGCCAGGGTCAGTCCGAAGGTGCGCCATAGGTCGGCGTAGTTTGGCGCGGGCGCGGTCCGGGCAAGAACGACCTCCGAGGCGAGTACCCCCAAGACCTGGAGTATGAAGATGGGCTGGATGTTCCATCCCATTGCCCGAAATCCCAAGAGCAGCGCGGAGCTTGCCGCGATAGAGCCCAGATAAAAGACCTTGATCTGCGGCTCGGCAAGGCGTCCCAGGCGCCGGAGGTTGAGCGCCGCCAGCAGGCAGACGAGGGCGAACATGCCGACATAATCGAAGAACTGAAAGAAGAAAGTGAAGGAGGCATGGAACATGAAAGACGTCGCTCCCGCCAATACCGCCGCCGGTCCAAACCAGCGCAAGGGCCCGGGGGCCTCGCGCCGGGCGCGCGACCAGAGCCACAGGCCCACCGCGATATAAGCTAAGTTCGACCAGGTGTCGGCGGGGGCGGTGATCCAGCCGCAGACGTTGTCCTCGCAATGCTTGAGGTCGGGCAGGGCCCAGCCGCTCCACGGGCAGCCGGCGGGCAGGGGGACGGGGACTCGGCTGTTCATGGACCTTTTTGCGGGAGGGCCGTCACTCTAACGCTTAATCGGCGGGGGCGAGCCTGTCGCAGAGAAGACCGCCCGTCAGGCCGCGCAGCTCGGTTTTCCACCGGGACGCCGGAGTCATGCCCGCCCAAAGGTTTTGGGTCAGCGGGCAGGAATGGCTTTTGCCGTCCACGGTCAAGGTCACCGCGTAGGACTCGGCGCGGGCGCCCTGCCGCTGGCAGCCCTGGCACTCGCCCGTGCGGGCCAAACGCACCTCGGGCCAGTAGGGCTCGGGGGTGAGCCCCGCGCCCGCGGTCTTCTCGGTCCGGTCGCGGAACCATTTATCCACGGAATACTCGCATTTGTCGTCATGGACCGGCTCTTGGCGGGTCTTGGGGACGCAGTCCTGGGTCTCGGCGTAGGTGCCGTCCCCGCGGTCTTTCTTGACGGTCCGGCAGTCCTGGCCGTCCGGCACGTCGCGGTGCGAGCGCACCTCGCGGCGGCGGCTCACGTTGCGGGCGCCGGAAGGCATCTCGTCGCACCAGGCGCTTTCCCGCACTGGGCCGAACTTCTCGATTTGAATCTCCCGCGACCATTGGTGGCCGGCCACGACGGCCACCACGGGCTTGGTCCAGAATGCAAAAACGAGGATCAAAGCCAGGACTCCAACGCCCAGGCCGACCCAGAGGGCCTTGCCGCGCCCCGCCGGGGGGGGAGCCACGGGGGCTGGGGCCGCCGCGGCGGGATCCGGCTTCAACGCGACCACCCCCGCCCCCTCCATGGGGCTGCCGCAGGTCCCGCAGAACTTAACCTGGGCGCCCATGGGGTTCTTGCAGGAGGGGCAATGGCGGTCGGCGCCGAAGTACCGGTGGTCTTCGACGGCCACCTTCTGGTCTTCCGGAGGAAAATAGCGGCGGGCGGGGTTTTGGGGCGCGCCGCAGTTGGGGCAGAAGCGGTGGGTCTTGCCGAGCAGCTTGGGAGTCGAGCAGTACTCGCAGTCCCAGAGCATCTCGTAGATTTTGTCCGCCACGAAGGTATGGTAGCAATCTTGGCCGCGGCTTGACCCCGGGTCGCGGTCTGTCTATGATGGAGGCGTGATCGCGGCCTTGGCGGGAGCGGCGGCCATCGGAATCGCCGCGGTCCTGGCCTACCTCTGGCGGGTGGCGCCGGTGGGCTGCGGCTACAAGGCCAAGATCCTCTGCTCGGGATTGTTCGTGTCGGGCCGAGACCTCGACAGCGAACGCGCCCCGGAGATATCCTCGGAGAATTACCGGATACTCCGCCTCTTTCGCGCCCGGGTCGACCGAAGCGCGCGGCGCGTGACGGTGACATGGCTGGGCCTGCGCGGCCGCACCGCGGTTTTTCGGGAGGGCGTGGGCGCGGCCTTGGTTTCGGGCGAGCCGCCCGTGCCCGCGAACCTGCCCCTGCCGGCAGGGGGCGCCGCGGCCTGGCCGCGGGGAGAGGCGTCCGCGGCCGTCTCGGGCGCCGTGGAGCGGGTCTTCACCGAACCCGACGCCAGAAAGCCGCGGCGCACGCGCGCGGTCCTAGTCGCCCAGGCCGGCCGTCTGATTGCGGAGCGCTACGCCCCGGGGTTTGGTCCTGGGACGAGGCTCTGCGGCTGGTCCATGACCAAGAGCGCGCTGTCGGCTCTCATCGGGATCCGGGTCGGGGAGGGGAAGCTCGCGCTTGGCGCGACGGCGCTGTTGCCGGAGTGGTCCGGGCCCGGCGACCCGCGCCGCGAGATATCGCTTGAGGACCTGCTCCGCATGCGCAGCGGGTTGGCTTTCTCGGAGAAATACGCCGATCCGCTCTCCGACGTCAACCGCATGCTCTTCATGCTGCCCGACGCCGGGGCGGCGGCTGCGGTCCAGTCGCTGGCGGCGGCGCCCGGCAGGTTTTGGAAGTACTCCAGCGGCGCCAGCAACATACTCTCGGGCATACTGCGGCGATCTTTCGCCTCGGACGAGGAGTACTGGAACTTCCCGCGGCGCGCCCTGTTCGATCCGCTCGGGATGGAGAGCGCGGTCTTTGAGACCGACGCGGCCGGAAACTTCGTGGGCTCCTCGTATCTTTTCGCCGCGCCGCCTGATTGGC
Source organism: uncultured Elusimicrobia bacterium (assembly GCA_964374095.1). Lineage (GTDB taxonomy): Bacteria > Elusimicrobiota > Elusimicrobia > UBA1565 > UBA9628 > CAYJXJ01. The sequence goes on along the minus strand of CAYJXJ010000049.1, from coordinate 22,629 downwards.
TGCGCTTCGGCCAGCTCTTCCTGCAGGACGGGGTCTGGGAGGGACGCCGCATCCTGCCCGAGGGCTGGGTGCGAATCTGCGCGACCCCCACCCCGCAGTCTCCCGAGGGGCGCTATGGGGCCCACTGGTGGCTGAAGGTCGCCCCTGAATTCGGGGGCGAGACTCCCGCGGCCGCGAGCATTCCCGCCGACGCTTTCCATGCCTTCGGCCACGAAGGCCAGGCCCTGACCGTCATCCCGTCGCGGGACCTGGTCGCGCTGCGCATGGGGCTCTCGATCCAAGTGGACGCCTGGGACCACGCGCAGTTTCTGGCCGGGCTTCTCGACGTCCTGCCGGCCTAAGCGCTAGACTTTTCCCATGGGCAAATTGGAGAAGTATTATGAGGCGGTTCCCAAGACCGGCGCGGGCCCGGGGGTGATCGTGCTCCAGGAGTGGTGGGGGCTGGTCCCGCACATCCAGGACGTCTGCGACCGGCTGGCGGACGCGGGCTTCGTGGCCCTGGCTCCCGATCTCTACCACGGGGAGGTGGGCCAGTCCCCGGATGAGGCCGGGCGCCTGATGATGGCGCTCAACATCGAATCGGCCGCCCGCGACCTGGGCGCGGCGGTGCGCCGGCTGCGGGAGCATCCCGCCGTCGCCGCGCCCAAGGTCGGGGTGATGGGCTTCTGCATGGGAGGCCAGCTCGCGCTCTACGCGGCCTCGCGCTTTCCCGAGATCGGGGCCTGCGCCGACTTCTACGGGATACATCCCAGCGTCAAGCCCGACCTCTCCGGCGTGCGCTGTCCGGTGCTGGGGATTTTCGCGGAAAAGGACGCCTACGTGACCCCGGCGGTCGCCCGCGCGCTGGAAGCGGACCTAAAGAAGCACGGGGTGAGGACCGAGTTCACGGTTCATCCCGGGGTCGATCACGCCTTTTTCAACGACTCGCGGCCGCAGGTCTATCACGCCGAGACCGCGCGGAAGGTCTGGGCGCGGCTGCTCGATTTTTTTCGGGAGAACCTCGGTTAACTTCTACCTCCACCGGTGGAGGTAACCGGGCCGGCTCCGGCAGGATCGATGTTCTAAAACACATTGATCCGACACGGGTTGGTGGGGGCCGTAAGCAGGCCTTATCTCCCGGCCCGCGACTGCCGCGCGGCAGTCGCGCCGCGGCTCAGGAGCAGCCCAGCGAGTTGCCGCAGTTGAGGCACATGTAGCAGGAGGCGTTTCTCACCGTGATGTGCCCGCAGGTATGGCAGAGGGGGGCGTCTCCCATCATGCGTGAGGCCTGAGCGTCGATGGCGTCGGAGGGCGGGGGACCGGGCCTCTTGGAAGAGGCTGACTTGCGGGAGGTCTTGGCGCCCTTGCGCGGGGGCTTGACCTGGGCGAGGTCATCGCGGCCCAGGTACTCGACGCCCAGAATGCGGAACACCAGATCGAGGATCGAACCCGCCTGCTTGATATAGGGGTGCTGGACCGGGCCCATGGGCTCGAACTTGGTGAAGGTGAAGCGCTCGACGAGCTCCTCGAGGGGCACGCCGTGCTGCAGGCCCAAAGAAGAGGAGGTGGCGAAGGCCGATAGGAGTGCCGCCAAAGGCGAGCCCGGTTTTCCACCCTCGATGAAAAACTCGCCGATGGCGCCATCTTCATATTCGCCCGTGCGCAGCAGAAACCTCTGCCCGCCCAGCGAGAGTTCCAGGGTGAAGCCGTTGCGCCGCTGGGGCAGCCACCGCTTCTCGAGCACCGCTTGGGCGGTCTTGGCCTCGGGGGTAGGGGTTTCCTCCTTGGACCCCGACACGGCCAAGGGTTGGGAGAGCTTGCAGCCGTCGCGATAGACCGCGATGGCCTTGAGGCCCAACCGCCAGGCTTCCAGGTAGACCCGCTCGATGTCGGCCACGGTGGATTTGTGCGGAAGGTTGACGGTCTTTGAGATCGCCCCGGAGAGGAAGGGCTGGGCCGCGGCCATCATGCGGACATGTCCGAGGGGCTCGATGAAGCGCGTCCCCGTTCCGCAGGGGTTGGCGCAGTCGAAAACGGCCAGGTGTTCGGCCTTGAGGCCGGGCGCGCCCGCCACCCCGCCCGTGGAGGCGATGTGCTCGGCCGCGGCCTCGGCGGCCTCCTCGGAATACCCCAGGCCCGCGAGGGCCTCGCGGACCGATTCGTTGGCGATCGTGACCGTGCCGCCGCCGGCGAGCTTTTTGATCTTGACCAGGGCGAATTCCGGCTCGATGCCGGTCGTGTCGCAGCCCATGAGCAGGCCGATCGTCCCGGTCGGGGCCAGGACGCTGGCCTGGGCGTTGCGATAGCCGAAACGCCGTCCCTGCGAGGCCGCCGCGTCCCAGTCCGCGCGCGCCGCCGAGACCAGATCCGCCGGACAGCCCGCGGGGATCTCCTCCACCTTGGCCCGGTGCTTGGCGATGACCTGGAGCATGGCCTCCCGGTTCTTGGAATAGCCCGCGAAGGCCCCCTTGGAGGCCGCCATCTCGGCCGAGGTCTTGTACGCGGTCCCGGTCAGGACCGCGGTGAGGGCCCCGGCCCACGCGCGCGCGCCCGCCGAGTCGTAGGGCAGGCCCAGGCGCATGACGAGCGCCCCGAGGTTCGAGTAGCCCAATCCCAGCGGGCGGTAGTCGTGGGAGTTTTGCGCGATCTTGGCCGTCGGGTATGAAGAGTGTTCGACGAGAATTTCCTGGGCGAGGAAAAAGACCCTCGCGGCATGGCGGTAAGCCTCCACGTCGAAGGACCGGTCGGGCCGCAGGAACTTGACCAGGTTGAGGGAGGCCAGGTTGCAGGCCGTGTCATCGAGGAATAGAAATTCGCTGCAGGGATTTGACGCCCTGATCCGGTCGGCGGCCGGACAGGTGTGCCAGGCCTGGATCGTGTCGTCGAACTGCAGGCCCGGGTCGGCGCAGGACCAGGCGGCCTGGCTGATCGTGGCGAGGAGCTTGTAGGCGTCGTGTTCCTGATGGGTCTCGCCGGTCGTGCGCAGGGTCGTCTTCCAGCGTCGGCCGTCGATAGCCGCTTGCAGAAAGGCGTCGGGCACGCGCACGGAGTTATTCGAGTTCTGCCCGCTCACGGTGCGGTAGGCCTCGCCGTTGAAGTCCGAGGGATATCCCGCCGCGATCAAGACCGCGACCTTTTTCTCCTCGCGCTGCTTCCACTGGATGAAATCAACGATCTCCGGGTGGTCGATATCGAGGCAGACCATCTTGGCCGCCCTTCGGGAGACCCCGCCGGATTTGACCGCGGCCGCGCCCTTGTCGAGCACCTCGAGGAAAAACATGAGCCCCGAGGGGGCGCCGCCGGTCGAGAGGCGCTCATAGCGGGAGCGGATGCGCGAGAAGTTGGTCCCCGAGCCCGAGCCGTACTTGAATATGCGCGCCTCGTTCTTGGAAAGCTCGAAGATCGAGGAGAGATGGTCGTCCAGGGCCTGGATGAAGCAGGCCGAGGCCTGGGGGCGGGAGTAGGCGTCCTCGGTCTGGCGCACGGCGCCCGCGGCGTGGTCCCACGCCCAGTTGCCGCCGGAGCCCGTGATGCCGTAGCGAGAGAGCCCGACGTTGAAGAAGACCGGCGAATTGAACGCCCCCATCTGGTGGGCGAGCATGTGGCGCAGTTCCGCCTCGAAGGCTTCGGTGTCCGTCGCCGAGGCGAAGTAGCCGCCGTAGGACTCTCCCGCCGCGCGGATATCGCCGGCGACGCGGTCGAAGAGCTGCCGGACGGACGTTTCGCGGCCGACGTCGGGCACGCCGTTTTGCCGCAAGTACTTGGAGGCCGCGATGTCGGCCGAAAGCTGGGGCCAAAAGGCCGGGACCTCGACGTCGGCGCCGCGGAACACCTCCGTGCCGTCGGAGTCCTTGATGACGCAGGCGCGCTTCTCCCAGGCGATGTCCTCGTAGGGGTCGCGTCCGGCCGCCGTGAAGCGGCGCGGGATCATGAGGCCGGCCGCGGCAGGGGCGGCCTCCCGGGCGGAGCCCGAGCCGTCCTTGACGCCCTCGGGGAGGGCGCTGGCGGCAAGGGCCGAAGTCTCGGCGCGACTCATGGCTACCTCGCGAAAAAAATGGGTGAAGACGGCGCGGAGATTATAACCCGCAACCGGGTTCAAGTCAAATTTTGCGACGAAGAGGACGCCGGCCGATCGGCGGCGGGCCATGCAACTGTACGCGCGTACAGTTGCATTCGTTCAAAATTGCGGGGACGCGGAGCGTCAAAAGACAAGCAGCCCAAGCCAGTGTTGTTATAATAGCCCGTGGCCGCGATGCGCTTTCATGCCTACGACGAACTCGCGGGGGTGCCGCATATCATCGCGGACGGCCCGCCCCGCGAGGATACGCTCCTGTGCCTGTCGCATTGGCCGAAGTCCGGAACGCCGCGCTCCCTTAAAGCGGACCTTTCCGCCGAGATCGTCTTCCGGTACCTGGAGACCCCGGCCGCGCGCGTTCCCGCGCGGGCGGCGTCGAATAATCACTTCGATGAGGACGGGCTGATCTCAATCTTCGCGCTGACGGCGCCCGACGATGCCATGCCTCATCGGGCGCTGTTGGAGGACGCGGCCGCGGCCGGCGATTTCGGGACCTTCAAGACCCGGGAGGGGGCGCGGCTGGCGATCGCGCTCGGGTCAATCGGTGATTCCCGGCGGTCGATCCTGGACGCCGGGGTGTTTCGTCTCAGCGGCGCGGCGCAAACCGCGGGTCTTTACCAGCAGGCCCTGCGGCTCCTGCCGGAGATCCTCGGGCGACCGGACAGGTTCCGGGCCCTATGGCAGGAGGGCGTCTCCCGGCTTGAGGAATCCGAAAAGCAAATGCGAGGCGGCCGAGTCGTTCTGGAGGAAGTCCCTGAAGTTGATCTCTGCATCGTGACCATGCCCGAGGGCCTGGACCTGCACCCGATGGCGCTGCGCAACGCGGCCAAGGGCTATCGCCTGCTGGTGATTCAAGGCCGGCGTTACGAACTGCGCTACCGCTACGAAAGCTGGGTGCAGTGCGTCGTGCGCGGACCCCAGCCTCGCGTGGACCTTGGACCCCTTGCCCGGAGGCTCACCGAACTTGAGCGCGGCGGCGCGCGCTGGGTCTTTGAAGGCGTCGATGATATCACGCCGGCCTTGCGGCTCGAGGGCGGGGGGAACAGCCGCCTCTCGCCGCGGGAGCTTCGCGCCCTGGTCTTGGACATCCTGCGCGCGGCTCCTCCCGCGTGGGATCCTTACGATGCAGAGCCGGCGAGGCTCGCGTGAGGAGCGCCCTCGCCGCGCTCCTCCTGATGGCGCCCGCCGCGTCCGCCGGCCCGCCCCAAGGACTCGCCGCCCAGGCCTCCTGGACCTGCGGCCGCGGTCCGGGGTTTAAGTACTGCCTCTTCGAGCCCGTGGGGGAGCGGGCCGAGGACGTCCTCTACTTCCTCCACGGAGCGGGCGACACCCACAAGGGCTGGATCCGCTGGCCCGTGGCCGAGGAATTTTTCAAGCTGATGCGCGGCAAGGGCCTGCGCCCCCCGGCGGTGGCGGCCGTCTCCTTCGGGAAGATCCACTTTATTTCGCAGGAAGCCTTGGGCAAGACCATCCCCGCCGACGTCTTTATCTCCACGGTCATGCCCTTCATCGAGGCCCGGACCGGAGCCCCGCGGCGCCGCTTGCTTTGGGGTCTCTCCATGGGAGGCTTTAACGCCGTGCAGCTTCTCACGCGCCGTCCCGACCGCTGGGCGGGCGCGGTGCTCTCCTGCCCGGGTTTGCTCGACCTGCCGGATGATCCCAAGGATTCCGACCTCATGGATTTTCGCGCCCGGACCGGGGCGGACGGAAGGCGTCTTTCGTACGCCGTTGGGCTTTGGAACAAGTACTTCCCGGACCCCCAAGGCCGGGCGCGAAGCTCGCCATGGGAACTGGCCAAGCGTCCCGGGGTTCCGCCCATCCTCATCGAGATCGGAAACCGCGACGAGTACGGCTTCCTCGCCGGGGCCGGGCGCCTGGCCTCCGAGCTCGTGGCGGCCGGCAAGGACGTGGAGCTGCGCGTCGTGGAGGGGGAGGGGCACTGCGTGGTCAGTACTCCCGGCGTGGTCGATTTCCTCGCCGGCCGGCTAGCGCAGGGCGTGGAGGACGACGCCTTCCTGGGAGAGGACCGCCGGCGAGTCCGCCAGCACTCCGGACATCAGTGACAGCACCCGGGGCGAATAGTAGCCGGGCGAAGGCCCGTAGAGGGGCAGTCCGGCGTTGACAAGGACGTGCGTGATCCCCAACGCGCGCAGCCGGGCGCGCAGTTCCGAAACGCCGTCGATCCGGGCGTAGGGGATCAGACCCTGGTTGAGGGGGTCTCCCCAGACATAGTCGGCCTCCAGCAGGTAGCCCCGGATCTCCCGGAAGAGCAGCATCCGCTCCTGCGGTCCGAGCGCCCGCGCGGCCGCCCGCAGGGCTTGATAGCCCGGGATGGCCTTGGCGCGGTAGAGTTCCCGCGGGGGTTCGCCCGGCGCGGCCGCGGATCCCGCTCCCAGCGCCGCGAAGAGTTGATTGTTCTGCGTGGCGCTCACGCCGGGCCAGAGGGCTAAGGCCAAAGCCGCGAGCGCCGCGGCGCGGGGCGCGCCGGCCCGCGACCAGGCCTGCCGGCCCCACCACGCCAGGCTCAAGCAGAGGGCGGGAAGGAAAGGCCACATGAAGCGCCAGGCTTCATGTTGGCGGATCACGAACGGGAGGTAGAGCCACAAGGGGAAAAGCATGAACCGCAGGGATTCGGGGAGGCGGGCGCGGGCCAGGGTCCCCAGGACCGCCAAGGGCAGGAGCAGAAATTGCGCTCCGTAACGCGTCAGCAGGTCCGCCTCCGGCGGCCACATCCAGCGCGAGCTGGCCAAATAGGGGGCCTCGATGATCTCGGCCCCGGCATTGCCGCCCAGAAACTCCGAGAAGAAGGGCCAGACGGGGTTTCCGGTCTCGGCCCAGGTTTTGAGATACCAGGGCGAGACCACGGCCATGGCCGCCCCGAAAAAGACCGCGGCGTGCCGGAGGGCGGCTCCCGGCGCGCGGCGGCCGCGCCACAGCAAACTCAAGGTCAGTCCCGCGGCAAGAACCAGGCCAGGGAGCTTGCTCGACGCGCAAAGGCCGGCGAAGACTCCAGCGCGGACGAGACGGTGCGTTCCTCCCGCGCCCACCCAATCCCACAAGGACGCGGCCCCTAGGAAGAAGAACAGAGCCATGAGCCCGTCGCTGTGAGCGGTCCCGGCGAATCTAAGGAAGAGGGGCTGGGCGGCCAACAGGCAGGCTCCCAATCCCGCGCTGGCAGCATCGAGGCGCCGGCGGCCCCAGTCCCAGGCGGCCGCGGCCAGGCCTAGGCAGGCGAGGGCGTGCAGCGCGGCGGCGCCGCTCTCGGAGCCCAGAGCCAGGGGCGCTCCGTAGAGTACCTCGGCGAGGTGCGGCCAATGGCTATGGACCAGCCAGGGGACCGCGATGATCCGCTCGGCGCGCAGGTAGAGCTTCGGAAGGGCCAAGTGGTAGGCCAGCACGTCCCACTCGGTGGCCGGGGCCAACGCCAGGCAAAGGACGTGCCAAACGCAGAAAGCCAGAAGCGCCCCCAGTACCGGGGCCGCGGGGTGCGCGGGCCAAGGGACGGGTTGTGGACGCCGCAACAGGCGCGCGATTTCTTCCCTGGGATTGAGGGCGAGGCCTCCGACCAACGCAAAAATCCCGACAAGAACGATCAGCGCCGCGGGGTCGTAGCCGCTCCCGAGTCCATACAAGAGGAACGCCAGGCCTAAAGCGCCCAGCCCCAGGGCGAAGGCCTCCACGTATGCGAGGGTCGAGTCCGGCGGGAGCCTGCGAATAGCCGCCCCCCCGGCCGTGGCCGCGGCGGCCATGACGATGGCCAAAAAGATCGAGACCGCGTTGAAAGCTTGGCTGGAGCCTATCGAGGCCAGAGTCAGCGCCCCGGGCGTGCCGAGCGCGTAGCCCCAGAAACCCGGGTTTCGGGCGGCGACCAAGGCCGAGAAGATCGCGGCGCCGAGCCAGAAGCGCCGGCTCATCGGGGTTTTCCCTCCAAGAAGGCGGCGCGGGCGCGCTCGCGCTTGGCGAACGCCGGGAGATTGGCGCGGTCATACATGGAGGCGAGCTCGCGGTGCGCCGGAGGGTCGCGGCTTACGTCATAGACCAGCAGGCTCCTGCCCAGGATGTAGTCCGGCGCGCGCGCGTGCAGCCAGCCCCAGGCCGGGGGCCCTTTCTCGTAAAATCCCTGCCACTTGGTCGCGCCCACCACCAGCCATTCGGCTCCGATGTCCGCGGGCAGGGGCGCCGAAGACCCGCTGCAGGCCCCGGGCGTGCAGAAGGCCTCCTGGACCTTGAGCCCGCGGGCTTGCGGGCAGTCCATGCCGAAATAGGAGAGGATCACCCCGCCGGGACGCTCTCGGAGAAAATCGACCAATTCCGGCAGGCCTTGGCCCCAATCGACGTTGGATTCGCCCATGAGCGCGTGGGGCGCGAGCGGAACGGAGGCGAAGGCCAGATGATGCGGGAAGCCGTGCAAGGACGCGGTCGCGTGCCAGCCGCCCGCGATCAGCGCCAGCCAACGCCATTTCCTGGATTGGGCCCAAAACCGCGCCGCCGCGGCGCCGGCGGCCAGAAACATCACGGGATAAAGCGGCAGAAGATAGCGCACGCCGTGCTGGCGGCGCGACAGGAGCGCCGAGGCCATGAGCGCGGCACACGCCCACAGGCACAGCCGCCGGTCCGCGGTCCGGGGCCACGCCTCGCGCCAAAAGAGTCCGGCCAGGGCCAGGGCGAGCGACGGCGGGGTCGTCTTGAGCAGAAGGATCATGGGATAGAATAGGGCCTGCCCCTCCGGATAGGCGCAGCCAAGCAGAAAGGTGGGGGCGGGGTCGGCCAAGAGCTTGGACCTGTAGGCCAAACTATCAAAGAACCGGTGCAGCTCGCCGGGAGAATAGACCAGGAGGACCGCCAAGCTTCCGGCCAGCGCCGCCACCCCGAGCCTCAGGAGCGATCGGCGCCAGTCAAGCGGCCGCGGCCAGAGCTCGGCCGCGGCCAGGATGGGACCCAGGACCATGCCCGTGAGCTTGGTGGCCGCGGCGATCCCGGCCGCAAGCCCAGCGCCCGCGGCCCAACCCGTCCTTCCCGACCTCATCCACTCGGCCCAAAGACACAAGGCCAGCGCCATGAAGGCGGTCACCGGCGCGTCGTTGGTCGCCAAGGAGGCGTGGGCGAGCAGGTTGGGGTCGAAGGCGAAATACAGCAGGGTCCACGCCGCGGCCGCGGGTCCCGCGGCCCGCCACGACCAGGCCCACAGCACGACTCCCAGCAGCAGGCCCGAAGCCAAAGTCGCCAGCCGGCCCGCGGTCAGGAGGTCCTTCCAGGGGACCCGGTTGAAAAACAGCAGGCGCTGGCCGTACTCGAAGGGGCCCACCACGATGTCGTCGGCGGCCGGGGCGCGGGGGGCCGAGGGCTCAAGGATTGCCAGGGCCAGGCTGCGGACATAATCAAAGAAGGGGGGGTGCTCGCGGATGATGAAGCCCAGGCCGAAGTTCGGATACCAGTACGCGGCCCCCAGGTAGGCCGGCTCGTCGTAAGCCACGCCCACGCGCCGGATCAAGACGGCCGACTGCAGGGCGAAGGCGGCCAGGAGCAGGGCGCAGGCGAGTTTCGGTCGGATAGCGCTCAACCTCCGGAAACGGCCTGGATGATCGTGATGGCGTCGGCGGCCTGCAAGGGCACGTCGAGACTCTTGAGCCAGCGGGAGTCGGTTTCATTAAGGTAGCAGAGCACATGGCGTCTAAAGCCGCCGGTCTCGTCGTAAAGGTGGACCTGGAGCGCGGGATGGCGGCGGGTGAGATCGTCCAAGGCTTGGCGCAGGGTTTTGCCCCGCGCCCAGACCTTGCCGGAGCCGCCCGCCGCCCGCCGCAGGAGGGTGGGCAGGTGGACCGGGACCCTCATCCCCGTTCCAGGACCTCGACGCAGAGGACGCGGGGGAACAGCCCGGGCAGCGTCCTCCAAACCTCCCCGAGGTCGGCGCTGGCATGCAGGGTGCCGTTGGTCGTGCCCAGGTAGACCCCGCCCGGATCGAGGGAGTCCGCGGCCATGGCGCCGCGCAGCACGCCCACGTGGGCATGCTCCTGCGGCAGGCCCGAGGACAGGGCTTGCCAGGAGTCGCCGCGGTCGCGGCTCCGGTAGACCCGCATGCGTCCCGCGGGCGACATGCGGAACTCGTCGCTCTCCTGCGGGAAGCAAAAGAGCGTTCCCGTGGGCCGGTGCAGGACCAGGGGAAAGCCGAAGCCCGAGGGAAGGCCCTTCTCGATGCGCCGCCAGTTCTCGCCCCCGTCCCGGGTCCGGAACATTCCCTTGTGGTCCTGACGGTAGATCACAGCGGGCTCCTTGGGGTCCTGGACCAGGGCGTGCACGCAAAAGCCGATGTCCTTGAACTTCTGGTCCGGGATGATGACCGGCACGCCCGCGTTTTTTCCCTTCCAAGTTTTTCCCGCGTCGTCGGAGCGAAACACCCCCACGGCCGAGATGCCGCACCACAGGCGCTTGCGATCAGCCAGCAGGGAATGGGCGCAAAGCCCCCCAAATCCCGGGTGCCACCCGCCCCGGGTCGGGTGCTCATTCAAGCCCCGCAGCGGCCGCCAGAGGCGGCCGCGATCCTCGCTGACAAATAGACCCGCCTCGGAGACCCCGGCGTAGATCGCGCCGTTGACCGGAATGAGGCGCCAGACCTGGTCGAGTTTGCGTTTGGCGGCCTTGGGGTAGCTGGGCCCGCGCTCGATCTGCCGCCAGGATTTGAGGTCGGGGCTCGCGTGCAGGGCCGGCCCGTAGACGTCGCTGGCGGTGGCGACGAGAAATCCGTGGTCATGCCGTGCCGCGGCCGTGACCTTCCAGCCCTTGAACAAGGGGCCCGCCACGCTCCAGCTTCGGCGCGTGCGGTCCGAGCGCAGGAGAAACGCGCCTTTCTGGGTGCCGACCAGGATGGTGACGCTCATGGGTGCCTCCGGGGATTGTGCCACGCATGGTATCATCTTCGAGGGCTGCCGGGGAGGTCTAGTGCCGTCCGGCCGCGCCGCTGGGCCGATGCGGGCGCTTAGGACTTAAGTCCCCCCTCCCGCTGGGCCTAAGGTCCTAAGAACCTCTTGACATGGGCGCGGCCCAAAAGCCACCATGGCTGGGTCGTTCCAACGCCGAAACCAAGGAGATCCCAATGACCGCAGCAACCAGGAAGCATCCAAGGCCCTTTATGAAGACCGACGGAAATCACCGCGACGCGGTGGAGATGCCGTTCCTCAACCAGGAGCCAAGGCCGACGTACGAATCGCTGTTCCTACGCGACACCCTCCAGACGCGCGCGGGGGAGTATATGATGGGGCAGGCGTGGCTGCACAACCCGCACCTGCGCCTGCCGCTCCCGTGGCTGGCGCCGGAATGGGAGGCGCCGTGGATCCCGCCCGTCAACGTCCGGGAGACGGACGATGAGATCATCCTGGAGGCGTACCTCCCCGGGGTCTCGAAGGGAGACATCCAGGTCGAGATCAAGAACGGTTCGGTGCTGGTCATCTCGGGGGATCGGAAGCTTGCGCGGACCGAGCAGATGGAGGGGGCGCACTGCCGCCGCGAGTTCTTCTTCCGGAAGTTCTACCGCTGCTTCGCGCTGCCGCCGGAGGTGAAGCCCGCGGGGATCACCTCGATATACCGGGACGGAATACTCGAGGTCTGCCTGGCCAAAAAACCGGAAGTCCGGCAGTTGACCTACGGGGTGACAGTCCAAGGCTGATTGCTGAGGAATAGCGCGTAACCCGGGGCCCCCGTTGCCGGGGGCCCCGGCCCGTCTCCGCCCTCCCCGGCGCTCTCCGAGTGCCGCAGTTGCTGCGGGTTGACGCGGGGGGGAGTCCCTGCTACCATTTGGCGAGAGGAACCCATGAAAAAGACCGATGATCTGGGCTGGCTGGACCGGCTGAATATCCCCGAGGACTTGCGCTCCCGGGATTATGAGTTCGCGGGCGACCGGGACGCGCTCGCGGCGCTCAAGGCCCTGCCGGGGGCGGGCCGGCTCATGGGCAAATGGGTCGAGTTCTGGCTGGAATTCAGCAAGACGGGATTCTTGGGAACGGCCGCGCGGGTCTCGCAGAAGCAGTTCCCCGAGGTCGATGCCCTGCGCCTCAAGTGCGCCCAAATCATAGGCGTGGCCGCGCCGCCGGTCTTTGTGGTGGAGCAGCCCGCGATCAACGCCTTCACCATGGGGGCCGACGAAGCGAGCTCCTTCGTGGCGGTCACCCGCCCGCTCCTCGAAGCGGCCTCGCCCCGGGAGCTCGCCTTCATACTCGGCCATGAGTTCGGCCACATCAAGTCCCAGCATGCCCTCTACGCGACGGTGGCGACGGTGCTCGCCAACATGGGGCTCTTCTACGGCTCGCGCCTCCTGCCCCTACATCTTCTGGTCCTGCCGCTGGAGATGTCGCTCAAGGCCTGGTTTCGCCGCTCGGAGATCACCTGCGACCGGGCGGGGCTCATCGCCTGCCAGGATTTGGACGCCGGCCGTCGGGCCCTGATGCTCCTGGGCTGCTGCTCCCGGGATCTCGCCGACCGGATGGACCTCGCGGAACTTCAGAGGCAGGGCGAGGAGGCTTCCAAGAGCTACGGGCGCTTCGGGGAGCTCTTCCTGACGCACCCGAACCTCCCCAAACGCCTGCGCTGCCTCGAAGTTTTCGCCGAGAGCCACTTCTACCTGAGACGTATTCGTGGCGAGCTCTCGGCGCCCTTCCTGCCGCCTGAGGAGGTCGACGCCGCGGTGGGGAGCATTCTCGGCAACGAGGCTCCTGTCCTGGATAAGATGAAGGAAAACGGCGACGAGGCCAGGCTCAAGGCCGTGATGGCGCTGGCCGGGGCTTGGACCGCCGGAGGCCTCAATTCGCCGCGGCGCCAAGCGCTCGCCGCCCTCCTGCGGTCCCGAAAGCTCGCGGCCGCGGAGGCCAAGCGCCTGCGCGAGCATCTCGACAAGCCCTACCCGCCGGAGCGCTCCCTGCGCGAGGCGCGCTACTTCACCGGAGACCGCCTGCAGGCCCTTCCCCAGGCCTTCTCCCTCTTGCTGCTTGGCACCGCGGGCGTGAGCCGCGGGGAGATCGAGTTCCTGATGGAAGTCTCGGCGGCCTGCGGGCTGAGCTCCGATCAGGCCGAGAGCGTGGTCTTTGACGTGGGGTTTCGCAAGCGGTTCTTCCGGCAGATGTGCGGCACGGACCAGTGCGCGGCGTGCGGGCGGCTTCTGGCGCTGTCGGCGGCGAGTTGCGCGGCCTGCGGGGCCGCCGCGGCGAGCCTCGATCAGCCCGAGGCCCAGCGCATACGGCGCCTATCGGAGCGGCTTGAGGAACTCGGCTTGGCCGCCGCGCAGGCCGCGGCTCGGGGCGCGGGCGGGCTGCTCCGGGCCCTGGCCGGCGGGATGGAGGCTACGGCGCGGCTGGTTGAGGCGGGGGGTGGACGGAGTTCGGGGAAGAAAGGCGGGCGGCGAGGCCGGGCGGGGTGAGGAGGCTGGTCGGCACAAAATGAAAAATAAACCGTGGGTGGCGTTTTAACCATGACCGAACTCGCGGGTGCTTGTGGGTGCCATAGCTGTCCATCACCAAGTGCAAGCTCTTCTCTCCGGTGCCTGATCCGGGGGATTCAGATACAAGCCCACCACGTCCGTCAATTTTTCCAGAAACTTGGCGTCCCGCGAGAGCTTGAACGTCTTCACCCGATGCGGTTTGATGTTGTGACTCTGCCAGATATTGTTGATGGTGGATTTGCCGACTCCCTGGTTGGCGGCCAGTGAGGAAGGCCAATAGCCGCCGCCGCTCAGCCAATCGTTCGGCGCACGCAGGGGTGAGGTCATCCCGTGGACGAGACGATGAGCGGCAGAGGCGCTCGCATTGCGAATTATCATTTCTTCTGTTAAACTGAAGGTACCATGAAACTCAGGGTCGTCATCGAGAAGGATGAAACGGGCTATTATGTGGCCGAGGTGCCGGCTCTCCCCGGCTGCGTGAGCCAGGGAAAAACAATGCAAGAAGCCCGCGCCAATATCCGGGAGGCCATCGCCGGCTGGGTGGCTGTCATGAACAAAAGGGCCCTGCTGGGCCATGCCCACACAACCCACGAGGTCGCCGTCTGAGTCGCCTTCGGCTCTGTTCCGGGGCCGAAGCGGTCAAGAAATTCAGGCGGGCGGGTTGGGAAGTCGCCCGCCAGGCAGGCTCCCACGTGATGATGGTCAGGTCGGGCTACCTCTATACGCTTTCGATCCCTCAGCATCCCGAGTTGGGGACCGGCCTTCTCAAGAAGTTGCTCCGCCAGGCGAATCTAGGAGTGGACGAATTCAATTCGTTGTAAGGGACCAGGCGCGTTTTCGGAACGGCAAACGGCAAAAACAACGTCCATCTTAAATCAGGCCCGATGCTGTCCGAAGGATTGGGAGACCCTCAATCGTCAGGGGCGTTGGCATGAAACGCAGGCTATGAGGCCGATATTTCTTTTCGTGTGGCTGGCCGTGATGCCATCTGCGACAGCTGCGGCTTCTGCCCGCGATGACGTTGACGCCGCGCTGGCACAAGTCGCTAAATTGAAGTTGATGAAAGCTGGTAGTACGTACTCGCTACCAGCACGCGGGGCCGTGCTGACTGGAAGCAGCGCGGATTTCCTCTGCCGTCGCGAACCGAACGAGATATTATCCAGCGGGTTCAGCGCCGGTTGCGGAGACCATGCAGCGGCCTTTTATGGGCTTCTTACCGCGAAAGGCCTTTCCTTGCGCTATATCCAGGCGGTCGAACTCTCCGTTACTTCTCTCCTTGAACGATTCTCTGGGCACACGGCGGTGGCCGTCGAGGATGCCCAGACGGCTAAATGGATACTCGTCGACCCGACCAACAACAAGATTCTGTCTATGGACTGGGATCCGTCCTCACGGATTTTCCATAGCCCGGCTGGGCGGTTTTGGATCGGCTATATCGGTCGACTGGAAGATTATCCCATCAAGACTCCAGCGCAGCTCAAGACATCGTTTCGCCGTACGCTACGGATGGTTCCCGTGACGGACTGGGACCAGGAGGTGGTTCGCCTGGATTTCAAAGCTGATACCTCATTGCGGAGGACTGACGGCTCATTTGTCAATCCGCGTTGGCCGGCCTTTATTGAACGGTATTCCCAGGTTTATGACGACTTGGGCTTACAGCCGGGAAATCGGGTTACCGTGGAATTCGCAGATGGCGGGCCTGGTTGGCAAGGCGATTGCAAACGGATACGTTCGGATTCGTTCAAGTGCTCCGTCGGCCGTGAATCCGCGCTGAACCAGCAATGGTTCTCATGGGTTGAACGTTACGTCATGCGGCAAATCGAGGAGCCCTCAAACTAAGCGCTCTAAAGGGAACGGTGGATCAAGCTTTCGAAGTACTTCTCGAAGTCGCTCTTGGTGGCTTCCTTATTGATCAGGGACGCGAGATTGACTTCCTCGTATCCCAGTGAGATAGCGGCGGAAAGTCCGCGCGTCCGCATCGGCGTAGTCCGCCTGCGGAAGTCCCTGGCGATACTCCCGTATGCCGATGACGAAGGCGTAGGCGTTGGGGCGTTTGGACGCCGCTTGCGGCGGGAGTTCGTCCACGTCCGATCGGGAATCGGAGGTCTTGGCCTGCTCTCCCTGCGGCGAGGACATCGCGCCGGTGCGGGGCCACTGCCGGCTCTCGGTGCCAGGCATGCGGAACTCCGCCCGGGCGGAGTCCACCGGCACCCGCAGAAAACTCCGGCCCCCGCGACGGCCTACCTCCACCGGTGGAGGCAGCCATACACCCCGGCGGCCTGAAAAGTCCGGGAACTTGGAGCGCGCCCGCTATGTCGCGCCCGCCATGTCGCCCGCCATTGACTTTCGCCGGAGCCGGGCCTACACTTAAGAGGTGAGGTCCTCACCCCTCCCGGCCGCGCTATGCGCGCTCGCCCTCGCCGCCGGGGCCGCGGCCGAGCCGGAGCCCGCGCCTCCCAAAGCCGAGGGCGAGACCATGGCCGAGCGCATCGAATGGGCCGCCTCGCACAAGGACTGGAATCCGCTGGGGCAGCCCATGACCACGCAGGACCGGGTCATGTACCAGGCCTGCAAGGACGGCTCCTCGGTCGGGTGCAGCTACCTCAAGGAGAAGTTCCCGGGCAAGCCGGGAAAGCCCCCGGCCAAGGACCGGCCGAAGCGGACGAAGGAGACCCGTGGAACAGGGACCTTCCCCCCCTCCTCCGAGGATGGAGGGCCGGACGACGCGGAAGGATCGGGCGAGGACGATTCCATGGGAAGCCCGGGGGAGGGCTCCCAGCCCCTGCAGACCCCGGCCCGCCCGGCGGACTCGGTGAGCCGCGCCGCGGCAGCCATGGACCGCGCCCGGCGCATGGGCGATGCGCTGCGCGGCGGCCTGCCCGCGGCTGAGGAGCCCGCCCCGGAAAGTCCGGAGACCGCGGGGCGGGGCTCCGCACCCGGAAAGGGCGCGGGCGCGGCCCCCGATGACCTCGTCCTCGCCGCGGTGGGGGGCTTCGCCGGGGCCCTCGAGGGCCTGGCCTCCGAGCCGCAGGCCCTGATGCGGCGCCCGGATTTCTTTCAGGTTCTGCCGCGCCCATCCTTCGAGAGCCTCAAGCAGGACCTGCGCGAACGCCCGGATTTCGGCGAGACCGATCTCAGGCACGTCGGGCTCTCGGAATCCTCACGTGACATCGTGCACACCGATTCCTGCGAGAAGCTCTCAGGCCGCTGCAATCCCCACGTGGGGCGGCTCTCCTACCGGAAAGGCGAGGAGGTGCCCCCGGAGGACCTTCGCCGCATGCATGCCGCCATCCACGGGGAGGACGAGGACGGCGGCCTGCGCGAGTCCTTCGCGTCGGAGGAGGCGGACCCGGCCCCGGCGGCCCAATCCAGAGGCAACCCGCTTCCCAAGGATACGGTCCGCGGCATGTACGGCCGGATCAACGGCGTGATCCGCGGGATACGACGCTTCCTGGGCCTGGAGTCCGCGGTATCCTCGGTGCGGGCGGGCCACGCGTCCGGACCCCGGGCCCTCTCCGCCGCCCAGCCCACGGCGGTCCCCCGGGGAGGGAGCGCCGCCCCCCCGCCGCCCCGCCCCCTTGAGGGGCTGCAGCAGGCCTCCCGGCTGGCCGGCCGCTTGATCGCGCTGGCCGCGCTGGCCTGGGTCGCCCTCCGGCTTCTGCGGCGTCCCTGAGGCTGCGTGAGACCGGCCTCCCTCGCCTGGCCCCCGCTCCTCCTCGCCGCGGCGCTCCGCACCAGCCGCGTCTATCGGGAGCTGGGCCCGGCGGAGGCGCGCTCCTGCCGCCTCTTCGTCCTCGGCCTGGTTCCCGCGGGGAACGCCGACATCCAGGCCGCGACCGACAAGGCCCTCAAGAAGACGGGGGCCGACGCCCTGGTCAACGTCGCGACCTCCAACAGCCTCTACGGGTTCTTCCCGCTCTACAACGTGGTGAGCGTGACCTGCACCACGGTCAAGGGCACCGCGGTCAAATTCGAGTGAGCGCTAGTAATCGGCCCCTTTCGGGAACATCGTCTTGAGGTCCGCCTCGGGGACGAGCCGCGCCGTCGGGCAGAGGGCCGGGTCCTTGTCCACGCGGCCCGAGCGCGCCCCCCACTTGGATATCTTGGAGGCGATGGAGTCGCCGACCCACCACTTCTCCGCGGCCCACCCCTCGTCTACGGTCCGGTAGCGCGAGACCCGGGCCTGCTCGCCGCCGCCCGCGGGCGGGACGCACTCGGGGCGCAGCATGGCCTGGTTGGGATTGGCGCCGCGCTCGTAGAGCTCGAGCTGGCGGCGCCCCCGGCAAGCCGTGGCGATGCGCACATAGCAGCCGTCCGGCCGGGGAATCGCGACTTTCTTCTTCTTCTCCGGGTCGTACTTCTTGAACCCCGAGCGGCAGTTGCCGCTGGCCCCTTCGGGAGCCGCCGGAGAGTCCGTCTCCTCCCGGTAGGAGAGGAGCAGCGGCCCCTCCGCGCGGTTCAAGTACCACTCGCGCACCGCCTTCTCCTGGCCGGAGGGCTCGGCGGCCTTGGGATCCTCGGCCTTGCAGGCCTTGGCCGCGAGCACGGAGTTGAGAACCGCCGGGCCGTTGTTGTGCCCCACGTAAACGAGCATCGCCGCGTCCCGGACGCTCTTCAAGGTGTCCGCCCCGCAGTGCTTCTCGATGCGGTCGAGGAGCCTGTCGAAGCGGTAGGCGGCCGCGGCGGCGTTGGCCTCGGGGTCGTGGAGGTCGTCGCAGTCGAGGAAGTCGAAGCCTTTGAGGTTGTCCGAGCAGGCCGCGGAGTCGAGCTGGAACAGGCCCCGGTAGGGATCGGCCTTGGACCCGGTCACGTTCCAAGGATCGAGACCGCTCTCGTCGTGGCCGATGGCCTTGAGCACCCGCCAGTCGATGCCGAAGCAGGCCGCGTAGCTCTTGAGCACGTGTTCGACGCGCTGCTTGGGAGTCCAATCCGGGTCCGGGGCCGGAGCGGTCGCCGGGCCCGCGGGCTTGCCCGTCCCGGCGGCGGGAACGGTCTGCGCGGGGTCCACCGAAGGCACGGCCGGCGCGTCCGGCGAGATCTCATCGTCCGAAAAAGCCAGAGCGGTCGCCATGATCGCGACGGCCAGCATGTTGAGCATTTGGTGAGCCCCCCCGTCCTGATCCATTATAGCCGAATTGGTATAATCGCGCCATGTGATGAATTCTTTCCAGCCACGGGCGTCGCTTCCTAGCTCGGCGAAGCGCGGAAGCGCGCCGTTACCGAAACCTAAGGTCGGCGCCCTTGTCCAGGTTCGCCGGCAGAAGCTGAGGGGTTTGGCCGCGGTTGGCGCGGCGGGCTTCGTCCTGAACGTTGGGAAGGACGTATTCGTAGAGCGACTTGACGGTCACGGCTCCCTCCTGGTCCTTAGCCGCTCCGTTGAGGCCGCGCAGGAGAAAATAGGTGAAGGCTCCGTGGCCCTGCTCCTCCAGCGAGCCGGAGATCTCCTCTCCCGCCGAGGCGGTCAGGGCCACGACCTTGCCCGCGGAGGGAAAGCCGGGATCGACCCGGCTGACCAGGGGGCGCGTGCCCTTGGCCAGGATAGAGCGCTCTCCTCTTCCCGAGAAGCAGGAGTCGATGGCCGCAAACACCCTCCGGGCCTTGAGGGAGCCCAACCTCTCGTAAAGGCGCTTAACCGGATAGGCGGTGTCCGAAAGGAACTCGGGATCGCCGTCCGCCGGCACTAAGTAGGACTCCCCGCTCTTGGGGTCGGGCGCGCCGTGGCCCGAATAATAGAAGAAGACGGTGGAGCGCTCGTTGACCATGCCGGGCAGGCGAGTCTCCAGATTCTTGACCAAGCCCGCCCTGCTGGCCTGCGCGCCGGTCAGCAGGAGGATGTTGCGGCGAGGCCAGCCCAAAGCCTCGAGGTGCCGGGCCACCGCCTTGGCGTCCCGCTCGGCGAACCGGGCCTCGGGCAGGTCTCCCGAGTACTTCTCGACGCCGGCCACCACGGCGAAGTTGTCCGGATTGGGCGGATAGGAATAGCGCGGCTCGTCGGCATCCGACGACGGGTCTTTCCCGGCGCGGGCCGGCGCGGCCTTCTTGGATTCCAGGGCCTCCACGATCTTGGCGACATCTTCGGCCTTGAGCGCCGCCGCCGGCGCTGAGCCCGCGGCGGGAGCCGCGGCCGGGGCGCGCTCGAGCATCACCTGCCGGTGCAGGGGGCCCTCGACGCGGAAGGCCTCGTGGAGCTTCACCTTGAGTTGGGCCATCGACTGGGCCAGGTTTCCGCCCATGCCCCCCATGACGCCGCTGTTGCCCTGGCTCAGGAGCAAGGCATGGCCCGTGCGGGCTGAGACCACCTCCGCGGCGACCTGCCAACTATCCGCGAACTGGGCCGGGACGTTGAGGCTCATGAACACGTCGCAGCCCAGGTCCTTGGCCTGCGCGGCGGAATCGGCCGGGCGCACCGCCAGCGGAGAGAGATGCACCAGCCATTTCGCCTGCTCCGCCGCGGTGGCGGCCTTGATCCAAGTCCCCTGGATGCGGCCGCACCAGCGCAGGGCCGCGGGATCTGCGGAGGGCTCTAGGGCCGCGCCCCCGCGGTAGGCGGGAGCCTTGCAGGCGGCGAGCACCAGGCCCAACAGGCTCAGGAAATAAGCGAGAAGCTTATGACGAAAGCTCATGCCGGCTCCACGACGGCCGCAAGATCAAAGCAAAAGGTCGAGCCTTTGCCCAGGACGCTTTCAGCTCGAATCCTTCCACCGTGAGCCGCGATGAGCTGCTGAGCGATCTTGAGGCCCAGCCCGAGGCCAGCCCCCCGGTGCTGCCGCGCGTTTTCCGCCTGATAAAAACGGGTAAAAATCTTGTCGATGTCCCCGGCGGCGATGCCGATGCCGTTGTCGGAGACGGCGAGCGTCAAGCGCCCCCCGGAAAGGGCCGCGCTCAGGGCGACGGCGCCTCCGGCCGGCGTATAATGGATCGCGTTGGCGCAAAGGTTCTGCAGCGCCTGGCCAAGCCGCCGGGCGTCGCCGTTGACCGGCGGCAGCGCGGGAGGATGCGCGAGCGAAAACGCGATGCCCTTCTTGCGCGCCGCGATCTCCATCCGTCCCTGGACCTCGCGCAAGACCGGCAGCGGGTCCATTCTTTTCAACTCCGTGCGAAGCATGCCGACTTCGATCGCGGAAAAATCCACCAAATCGGAGATCAGGAACGACAAGGCGTCGAGGCAGCCCATGACCTTGTCGGCCAAGCGGCGGCCTTCCGCGTCGCTGGCGCGGGTGGCGAGCATCTCGCTATAGCCCCTGATCGCCATCAACGGATTCGTGATATCGTGGGCGACCATAGAAAAAAAATCCGCTTGGAACCGGTTGAGCTGGGCGAGTTCCTCATTGAGCCGGGATTTCTCCTCGACAAGCTTCCGGATCGAACTCGTAATCGCGCCGGCGATCAGCCAGCCGGCCGTCGCCGTGGCGGCCAAGGCCGCCAGGCTGATGAGCACCAGGAGGCGCCTCA
Source organism: uncultured Elusimicrobia bacterium (assembly GCA_964374095.1). Taxonomy (GTDB): domain Bacteria; phylum Elusimicrobiota; class Elusimicrobia; order UBA1565; family UBA9628; genus CAYJXJ01. The sequence goes on along the minus strand of CAYJXJ010000049.1, from coordinate 1,699 downwards.
TCGCCGCGGCCGGCTCAAGCGCCTCGTCCCACGATCGCTGCAAAAATACGGTCACCTCGTCGGATGATTGAATGGGCAGCACCAGGCTCCTCCGCCCGGCATGATCCAGCCGGCTGACGCGCCCCATGGCCGGCCTGGCCAACCCATGCTCCAAGCCCGCGCGCAGCGGGGGGCTGAGCGTGGAGGCAAAAAGGGAGCCCTTCGCCGAGAAAGACACGTCGGCGCCCGTCAGCCGCTTCAGCTGGACGGCCGTCTCATCGCCCACCTTGAAGCCGGCCATGATGATGATGCCCATATCCGAGGCCGTAATCGGGGCTGCGGCTAACTGATAGGGCACCCCTTGATAGACCGCAAGCATCGCGCCGGACCGGCCGGCGATGGCCGCGGCGACCGGCGCCAGGGAGGCCAGAGAGCCACCGGACGTTTCGCGGCGGGTCGTCTCGGCGTAGAGCTTCCCATCGCCGTCCATGATCCAGAGAGCGTCGGCGCCAATTCTCTCTCTTAAGCTCAGCGCGTTGGATTGAATCGTCGCCGGGTCCTTGGTCGCAAAGGCACTCTTGAAGCCAAAATCGGCTCCCAGCAGACGGACGGCGGAGTCCAACTCGGCCTCCTGACGCTTTCCGAGATGGATGAAAACCGACCTGGCGACTTCGAGCTGAAGATTAACACCGGCTTGGGCCTGACGGGTCTGCGCACGATTTGCGACCGCCAGAATCAACATCAACGCCATCGCGGCCAACGCGAGAAACCCGCCCAGGATAACGAGGCGAAAGCGGACGAAGGTCATCTAAATCAGCTCCCTGACCTAGTAATTTGAAAGGGCCGGCCTGGTGGTTTTGCGAGCCGGCGAAAGCTTCGGTTTGAACTGCAGCCGGACCGTCTCGCCTCCGATGGCCGCCTTCTGAATCGTCTCCTCCACCGCGCCCTTCAATCGATCGCTCCAGACCCCGACTTTGTGGCTTCCCGCGGGCAGTCCCGTCAGGTGCGCGCGTCCGTCGGCTCCGGTCTTGGCGAAATACGGGTTATCCACGATGAGAATGTAGCCGAGCATCCAATCGTGGATGTTGCAGCTGAGCTTGACGACGCCGACCTTGTCGAGAACAATGGGGTCGGGCTTCTCATCTTTATAGATAGGCAGTTCGAATTTCTTCGCTTTGGAAAACGAATAAATATGGTGGTGGATATTGTCCTTATTGGGAAAGCTCACCTTGCTGCCGACCAACGCCACGGTCACGTAAGGCGTGAACTGCTTATCGATTTGATCGATGACCACCGGGGTTTCCGACGGCTCAAAGGGCCCCCCCGGAGCCTCGTATAAAAAAACGACGGCATCTGCGACCGGCTTGCCGGCGCCGTCGGAGACCTGGGCGATCAACTCTCCGGCCGACGCGGCCCTCGGCAGGATCATAAAAACCTGCAACATCCATTTCATCATGATTGCTCCTCTCTCTTAGAATTTGAGGCGATAGTTGAGCTGAGCAAGCCGACATCGTAGGGAATTCAAGGCCACGTTGACTTGACATTCGTCACGCCACCCGAGAGAGTAACACCAAAAACGGTTTCCGTCAAGGCCAACGCGGAGAAAACCCCTCCCATGGCGAGCCTGCCCTGTCCCGGCGAGGGTGCGCTGAAAATTTGTAGGTATCCCGACAGGGCGAGCGGCTGGCCGCCATCGGAACCGGCGAGGGCTCGCCTCGGC
>CAYJXJ010000048.1:0-27736 GCA_964374095.1 uncultured Elusimicrobia bacterium | reverse complement strand
GATCTCCTCGCGCTCGGCGTCCAACTCCTTGTGGAGCTTTTCCAGCTCGCGGCCGGCCTCCTGCTCCCGTCCCAGGGCCTGCGCCTGCAAGCTCTGACGCTGCGCGTCCAGTTCCTTTTGGAGCCTCTCCCGCTCGCGGGCGGCCTCCTGCTCGCGCTCCCGGGCCTGCGCCTGCAAGGCCTGCCGCTGCGACTCCAGCCCGCGGGCGGCCTCTTGCTCCCGCTCCCGGGCCTGCGCCTGCAAGGCCTCCCGCTGAGAGTCCAACTCGCGGGCCGCCGCCGCCTCCTTCGCGCGCGCCCGGCCGGCGTCCTCGAGCCCCTGGGACCTGGCCTGCTCGGCTTCCCGCATGCGTTCCGCGTGCTGTTGATGGAGTTTGACCCGCTCCTCCTCCAGGGCGGAGCGGCGCTCCTCCTCGCGCCGTCCCATCTCCTCCTCGAATACCGAGGCGGACTGGCGCGCCTGGGCGGCGCGCAGGGACTCGGCCTGGGCGCGGTCCAAAGCCTCCTGGGCGCGGACCTCCAAGGCCTCCCGCTGCATGGCGAGATCGGCGAGCTTGGCCAGGGTCGCCTCGCGGGACCGGTCCATCTGCTGGGCGGCCTCGCGTATCGCCTCCTCGGCCTGGCGGCGCCGGAGGAGCTCCTCCTCCCAGCGGCCGGTGGCGGCCGCGTGGGCCTCGCGCTCGGCCTTGAGCTCCAAGGCGATGCGCTCGGCCTCCAGTCGCACGGCCTGAAACTCCCCGTTGCGCACGGCCAATTCGTTGCGCACGGCCGCGGCGGAGGCTTCCAGGGACGCGCGCTCATCGCAGAGCCGGCCGAGCTCCCCGGCGCGCTCGGCGATCTGGCGTCGAAGCGAGTCCGCCTCCAGAGTCTCGCGGGCCAGCCGCTCGGCGTGCTGGACGGCCGCGGCCTCGAAGCGCTCCTTGAGGAGCTCGCGTTCGCGGACCCCGTCGGCGGCCTGCCGCTCGAGCTCTTGGGCCTTCACGCGCAGGGCCTGACCCGTCTCGCGCCACTGCGCCGCCTGCCGGCGCTCTTCCTCGGCGGTCGTTTCCAGCGAGCGGCCCTTTTCCTCGGACTCCCGCAGCCGCGTCGCCATGCGCTCCAGGCGCGCCTGCGCGGCCTCCAGGCGGCCGCGGCCTTCCTGAGCCTCGCCTTCCAGCCGCCGGATGGTGAGGTTGAGGCGCACGATCGCGTCCTTGAGGCGGTCGCGGCGCCGCAACTCGTCCTCGACGCGGCGGTTGCCGGTCTCGAGGCGGTGCTTGAGATCGTCGACTTGAGGCAGGAGCTCGGTCAGACGCTCGCGGGCGGCCTTCAACTCTTCATAGACGCGCGCCGGCGGAATAACCGCCTCGGACATGCTCTGCGGGCCGGAGGGACCCTGGAGACGGGTTTCGCGCAATGCCGAGAGAACCTCCTCGACTTCGCGGTGGAAATCCTGCTTCCAGCCCTCGCGGGACGGGTCCATAATCGCCGCCGAAAGAATACCCCCCGGGTGTTACAAACTTGAGTCGGCATCCATGCGAAAATTCCGGGAACTTTTTGGGGGGGTAAATCGTAAGGGTCCTAGGACCCGGAACGCGCGGGGCCGTTTGGCCCTACGCCCGCCGCGGTTTCGGCCCCAAATTATGAGCATGACCGGAGGAAATGGTTCGACACCTAAGGATATGGGAGGAGAACCATGACCGGAGGAAATGGTTCGACACCTAAGGATATGGGAAGAGAACCATGACCGCTCGCCGCGCCCTCCCGTGGGCCGTCCTGGCCGCGCTGGCCATCGGCGCCCTGTGGGACCCGCCCGGCGAGGACCCACCCCGGCTGACCGCGGGCTCCGAGCACGCGGCATCACCGGCATCGCCGGTCCGGCCGGCCCCGCACGCTGCAACGTCCGCCGCTCCGGAGCCCGGCGAACCGGCGGAAGAATCGGAGTGGATTCCGGAGGAGACAAGGATTCTCAGCGACGATCCGGAAAACCCGGACCGCCTCATGGACCTCAAAGTCGGCCTGACGGCCGCCGGCGCCGAATCCCGCTGGTGGACCATGAGCCGCGACACGAAGGGCAGAGTCGTCGTCCATGCGGGCGGGACTCGGCCCCCGGCCGGACCCTCGGCCAGGCGTCCGCTCGAAAATCTGCGCGACGCGCCTGCCTCGCCCCTCGCGCGCGTCCGGGGGACAGGAGTCCCCCGGACCGCGGGGGTCGGGATCGGCGCCCGCGCCGACGCGCGGCCGAGGGACGCCTCGCTCCAGGCTCCTGCCGTTCCTCGGGCCATCCGCGGCGCGTCCCCCGGCGCCGCCCGCCCCGCCGACCCGCGGTCCGCTTATCAACCCCCCCGGTCCGGAGCGCCTCCCGGTTCCCGCCGCGCCCGGGTCCCCGCGGGCGCGCCCGCCTCCGGCCCGCCGCCCCGCTCGTTCGCATTACCCTCGCGGGCCCGAGCGGCGCCGGCGCGGCGCGCCCTCCCCAAGGCGCGGCCCATCCTCATCGGCCGCGCTCTCGGCCGCGGCGCCATCCGGCCTCCCGCGAGCGCCGCCCTCGTCCCGAATCTCCCGGCCCTCCTGCCCCCGCTTCCCGCGACGCAGCCCGACGGGTCGCCTCTGGTCTTGAAATGGGCCCGCCCCGCGCGGGTGGAGACCCGCGCCCCTCCGACGGCCGCCTTTGGAACCGGCTGCCGCAAGCACGGACACTGGCACCGCGCCGCGGGAGCCGCGCGCTGGCACCACGGGGACGCCGTCGGCCTCTGGGAGGGCGGCGAGTGGTCCTGGCTGCTGCGCCGGGACAAAGCCTGGTGGGCGTGGACCGGCCCCGCCTCGCCGGCCTTCGTCCGCCACGCCGGACGCTGGTGGTGGCCAAGCGGCGGCATGTGGTTTCTCCTGCACGACGGCCAGGCGTGGGGATACCGGCACTTCAGCGACCTGGGGCTGGAAGGATTCATCCATCCCTCCTCGGAGACGCGCATGCTCTATAGCCGGGACGGCCGCAAGGTCGCGGTGGTGAGTCCCGGGCAGGGCGCGGCGCTCTTCGACGCCGAGACCGGCCAACTGCTGGGCCGCTGGGGGCCCGAGGACATGCCGCCCCCGAAACGACCCCGCGCCCCGGAAAGCCTGAGCCTGCCTTGACCCTCGCGGCCTCCGGGCGCGCCGGAAGCGCTTCGGGCCCTCGGCCCCCGGGATTTGGTATCCTCGTGGACATGCGCGCGGCCACTCTCATCCTCGCCGCCGGGGTTCTGGGGCTCGCCGCCGCCCCAACCGCGCGGGGCGCGGACTACGGCGACAAGGGAATCTATCCGGTCTATGCCCTGGGCTCCCAATGGGTCATCTTCGACAAGGCCGCCAAGTCCGGGCGCCGCCGCAAGGACCTTCGCCCCGGAAACCGCCTGCTCATCGTCGGGACCAAGGGGGCGGCGCCCTTCGATGTCCGCGGTTCCTCCAAGACTTACGGAGGGGCATGCCAGGGGCATATCCCGGTCCCGCTGCGCGCGGCCCTGCTCGAAGGCCCCCGTCCGACGGTCGGCGAGCCCGTCATGGCCATCCGGCTCCCGCGGGGGTTTCGGTTCCAAGGCTCGCGGGCCCGCTACGCCGAGCTCTCCAACCGCGTCGGGGAAGATCTTTATCAGCGCTGGCTCCCGGGTCTGCGCGACAAACTGCGCGAGGAACTGGCCTCGGGGGGGCTGCGCCTGCGCCTCGAGGACGACCCGGGCGAGGCCGGACGCCGCGAGCGGCTCGATGAGCTCGCGGCCGGGATGGCGGTCAAGATCGACGCCGCTTTCCGGGTCGAGATCGCGGGGCTCTCGGACGCGTGGGCCTTCGTGGAAGGCGTCCAGATTCTCGGGACCTACCGCCGCTGCGTGCGCCTCGCCGACGGGAACCGGCTGATCGGAGAATGCGCGCCCATGCCCCATGACCTGATGGCCGAGACCTCGCGGCTGGGTTTCCTCAGCTACGATCCCTCGGGGCGAGGCCGGCCCCTGCTGCTGGCGCGGACCCGCGAGCAGCCGCTGTGGGGCCACGAACGGTGGGGTTTCGCGCTCAAACCCTCCGGTCCCGAGGCCGTCTTGGCCGACGCCATGGACGTGCGCTGCCGGGAGGCCTTCTGACCGAGTCCGGGCCGGCGCGGGTCCTGGGCCTCTCCGCCTACTACCACGACAGCGCCGCGGCCCTCGTGCGCGGCGGCGAGATCATCGCCGCGGCCCAAGAGGAACGCTTCACCCGCGTCAAGCACGACCGGGCTTTCCCCATCAACGCGGTCCGCTACTGCCTCGGGCAAGCCGGACTCACCGCCCGCGAGCTCGACGCGGTCATCTATTACGACAAGCCTCTGCTGACCTTCGACCGCCTGCTCGAAACCTACCTGGCCTTCGCCCCGCGGGGATTCAAGAGCTTCGCGCAGGCCATGCCCGTCTGGTTGCATGAGAAGCTACACCTGCCGCGTGAGATCGACGACGCCCTGGAAGGACAATACCCGGGGACAATCCTCTTCTGCCTCCACCATCTCTCCCACGCCGCCTCGGCGTTCTATCCTTCCCCATTCGAGAGCGCGGCCATCCTGACGGTCGACGGAGTGGGCGAATGGAGCACCGCGACCTTGGGCGTCGGCCAGGGAAGCTCGGTCAAGCTCCTCAAGGAGATACGCTTCCCGCACTCGCTGGGACTGCTCTATTCGGCATTCACCTACTACGCGGGGTTCAAGGTCAACTCCGGGGAGTACAAGCTCATGGGCCTCGCTCCGTACGGCAGGCCGGTCTACGCCGACATGATCCGGCGCCATCTCATCGACCTCAAGGAAGACGGCTCCTTCCGCCTTGACATGCGTTACTTCAACTACGCGGCGGGCCTGACCATGACCTCCGAGGCGTTTCACGCGCTCTTCGGCGGGCCTCCCCGCGGTGCCGAGGGGGAGATGACCCAGCGGCATCTGGACGCGGCCGCCTCCATCCAGGAGGTGACCAACGAGGCCATGCTCAAGCTCGCCCGCCATGCCCGCACCGAGACCGGCGAGCGCCGTCTATGCCTGGCCGGAGGCGTGGCCCTCAACTGCGTGGCCAACGGCCTGATCCTTCGGGAGAAGGTATTCGATGAGATTTTCGTCCAGCCCGCGGCCGGAGACGCGGGCGGAGCCCTGGGTTCGGCGCTCTTCGCCGCGCACGCCATACGCGGCCAGCCGCGCGCGCCGAGGCGGCCCGACGCCATGAAGGGAAGCCTCCTGGGCCCCGACTATCCTCCGGAGGAGATCCGGGCCGCCCTTGAAACGGAACGCATCCCGTACCGCGAGCTGGGAGACGAGGCCTTGGTCGCCGAACTCGCGGCCATTCTCGCCGCCGGGGGCGTGGTCGGCCTGTTCCGCGGCCGCATGGAATACGGTCCGCGCGCCCTCGGGGCCCGCAGCATCATCGCCGATCCGCGGGACCCGGGGATGCAGCAGCGCCTCAATCTCAAGATCAAGTTTCGAGAGGGTTTCCGACCCTTCGCGCCCTCGGTCCGCGAGGAAGACGCCGCGGAATACTTCGAGCTCGACGCCGCCAGCCCCTACATGCTCATGGTCGCCCCGGTCAGGGAAGCGCAGCGCAAGCCCCTGGCCGCGGTCGGCGAATCCCTCTCCGGGCTCAAGCTCCTTCAACTCGACCGTTCCACGATCCCGGCGGTCACGCACGTGGACTACAGCGCCCGGATCCAAACGGTCTCGCGGGAGGTCTCGCCATTTTACCACCGGGTCTTAACGGCATTTAAGGAGCTGCAGGGCTGTCCGGTCCTCGTCAACACCAGCTTCAACGTCCGGGGAGAACCGATCGTCTGCAGCCCCACGGACGCCGTGCGGTGCTTCCTCAATACCGGCATCGACGCCCTCGCCATGGACGGTTTTCTCGCTTTGAAGGCCGACGCGCCCAACAAGTCCGACCGGGCTGACTACCTTAAGGAGTTCGCCCCCGACTAACCATGGCCCTGATCCGAGTCAACTGGGACCCGTCCGAGCGCGATCTCCGCTTTTTCGGCTGGGGTTTGGTACTGATGGCCGCCGGCCTGGGGGGAGCGCTGGCCTGGCGCGCCCGGCCCATGGCCGGGGCGGCCGTCGGCGGAGTCCTCGGCCTCGCGGGGTTTGCAACGCTCCTCCGGCCTCGGCTCGCCGGCCGCCGGATCTACCGGGCCTGGATGTCGGTGGCCTGGATCATCGGGACCGTCCTGTCATCCGGTGTTCTCGCCCTCATCTATTTCGGCATACTCACGCCCATTGGGCTGGTGATGCGCCTGGCGGGGCGCGACGCCCTGGGTCTGCGCAGGCGCGGGGAGACCTACTGGGTCCCGCTCGAATTCCCGGAGGACCCTCAGGCCTACGAGAGGTTATTCTGATGGCACAGAGACAGTCGCTCATATCCGAATTTTGGGCTTTCCTGAAGGTCAACAAGAAATGGTGGCTGATCCCGCTGGTCATCGCCCTGTTGGCCTTGGGCGGCCTCGTATTCCTGGCCGGGACCCCCGTCGCCCCCTTCATCTACACCCTCTTTTAGAAGGGGTCACATCCCGCCATCTGACAAATTCAAGGAATTTGTCAGATGGCGGGATGTGACCCCTCAAAAAGCGATGTAGCCGCTGAACTTGAGGGAATCCTCGCCCCGCATCCGCCCTTCCAGCGTGATGCCGCCGCGCTCGAAGGGGATGGTGAATCCCACCACCAGACCCACGAGCGTCTTGGGCTTGAGGGTGTAGGCCAATTCGTCGGTGATGGTCTCCGAGGCCGTGACGGCTCCGGCGGCGTCGAATGTCTGCGTGACGGTGACGTCCTTGCGTTGAATCCTCATCCGAGCGTCGGCGTACTCCAGACCCAAGAATGGAAGAATTTGCTCGAACTTGAGCGCCGCCGAGACCGTCAGGCCGTACCGGAGGTGGCTGAACTCGTTTGACCGCTCGACGGTGGTGCGGCCGAGTTCCAGGCTCCGTGTCGACACGTTGATGGACACCTGCTTTTGGATGTCGCCGTTGTTGATGATATGGTCGAAGTGGAGGCCCGCCAGGACGCTGAAGTTGTCGGATTCGTAGGGCTGGCCGCGGATTTCAAATCCATAGGCGAAACCCTGGCTCCATTGGGCGCGGTAAGAGAAATCGATGGTCTGGTTCGCGATGTCGGCGGCGGCGCCGGGATTGTCCACATCGGATTCCCCGGTCTCCTTAAGCGCGATCAATTTGCCGGCCGCGCCGACCTTGACCATGCCCTCCATGAAAGCCGAAGAGTACCCCATCCGCAGATAGGTGTACTGGGAGTTATTGTCGATCTTAGACCACTTTCGACGGAATGTCGTCGTGCTCAGGCCGTTGAAGGCCACCTCGCGCATGTAGCTCATGGTTCTGATCGTCGCGACCGAGGTCAGGTTGTTGCTCTGCAAGCGCGTGAGCACAGGGTCGGAGGTCAGGACCATATCCTGGCCGAAGACGGAGCGAGACTCCACGCCGAAGGAAATCCCGCCCTGGCCCAGGGAGTCGCCCGCCGCAACGCCGGTCAGCGCCAGCGCCGCGGCCCATGGCCGCCACCCGCGAAGGTTCACAGATCAAGATTATGCGGGAAAGGTGTTAATTTTTTATGGCCCAGAAGCGGCCAATCGCTGGTTGCCTTGGTCCGCGTGGGCTAGCCGGCGGCAGCCGGCTGTCCCAGGACCATCAGGAATTGCGTTGGTCCGCGTGGGCTAGCCGGCAGGGTTAGGCCCGAGCCGGAACGTTCGCCGGAACCTCAGGTAGACCTTATGGAAACGCTCAAAGAGCGCTTTCTCCGCGCGGTAGTGCAGGACGAAAAGATTGCGGCCGTCGGGCACGACTAGAGTCTCGGTCCTGTAGGACTTGACGCCCTCCCCTTCCAAGAGTCCCTCGGGATAGACGTACGTCGTGTAGCGGGCGCGATAGGCGGTGCGGGAAGAGAAGACCACTTCGGCGACCCGATGGTCGTCCTCCGGGCCGCCCACGCCGCGCAGATGGCGCAGGTACTCCTCCGGAGGCTTCCACCCCCGGGTCCCGGTTGATAGATACACCGCCGCCACGCGCGCGCGGTCCAAGGCTTCCCGCCACTCCAACCCTCCGGCGATCCGCCGGGGCGCGCCCCAACCGATAATATCCACAAAGCTGAAGGGTCCGTGGGTCTGCCGCGGGATCTCGCGCTTGCCGACCTTGATGGGCCGACCGGACGGGCCCAACTCCGAGAGGCGCCGCGAGACCGCGTCCTCCCACAGCGTCCCGGACAGATCCTCCGCCGCCGCTTCCAGGGCCTCGATCTCCGACTCGCTCGACACGTCCACCTCCCGCAGGCCGGCGGAGGGCCTGAATCCCGACCCGGTCTTGAAGAGGTGGCGGCCCATGAAGGCCACTTGGCCGTGCCCGACGTCGACGGCCCAGCGCCGCGATTCCACGGGCTTGAGCCCCACGACCCGCTGGTGGCCCATATGCCGGTAGGATACCTCCACCAGGGCGTAGCGCCCCGCCGGGACGCCGAGAAGGTAGACTCTGTCTCCGGATCGAAAATTCGAGTCGAGGCGGCCCTCATCGAGCCCGCCGTCGGGGCCCACCCGCGAGAACGCCGCGACGTAAGCCGGAAACCGTTGGAAGCGGCCGCCGCCCAAGGTGAGGGCGAGGACAATGGCCCCGTAGGCCGGGTCGACCGGCTCGGGCGGCCCTCCCTGGCGGAAGGGCGGCGCGCACGCGGCCAGGACGCTCATCGCCGCCAACGCCGCCGGAGCCTTCACGCAATGAGTCTACAAATTATTACAATTGGCCCATGGAACCGGAGGCGGCCCCGCCGTTTGATTTCGAGCAGCTCTCCCGGGAGATCGCTCTCGCCAGGCTCAAGGATGCCGCCGACCCGGCGGCCGCCGCGGCCCGGACCCTCCGGGAAATCCTCGTCCCCGGGGTCACGTCGAGCCGCGACCGCCAGGACCCCCGGACGAGCGTGATCCAGGCCGTCCGCGGGGTCTTGACCGCGTTCCTCGTCCTGACCATCGATCCGATCGCCCCGGCCGTCGCCCTGGTCGAAGAAGCCGGGCGCATCGGCGAGGGCGCGTCCCTCGACCCCGAGCGGGTCATGACGTGGACGCTCGAGGCGATCGCCAGCCTGATGACCCTGGCCGGCCTGGAGGCGCGCAACGCCATCCATGCCGCGGTCGAGGAAAAGTACACGAGCGTCGGGGCCATCTTCTACAAATTCTGCGAGCAGGCGGCGGCCAAGGAGAAGGAGAAGGGCTAGCGGGGGGAAAGCTCGGAGAGGTCGGCCACCTGGTTGAGCAGGCGGGTGGCATAGTGAAGGAGCGCCAAGCGCCGGGACCGGATTCCACGGTCCTCGGCCATGACCATGATGTTGTCGAAGAAACTGTCGAGCGGCCCCTTGAGGGCCGCCAACTCCCTGAGTGAGTCCTGAAACCTCTGCTCCCCGACGCTGGCGGAAGTCAGCGTCTCGGCGTCCCGGATGGCCTGGTAAAGGTCGCGCTCCGCGGGCTCGGTCAACTGATCCCGCTCCGGGGGGACGGCGGAGACCTCCGGCGCGCCGCGCAGTATGTTGCCGGCGCGCTTGAAGGCGGCGCAGACCAAGGCGAAGTCCGGGTCCCGGCGCGCCTCCCGGAGCGCCTCCAAGGTGCGCAGGGCGCGGGTCAAGTCCCGCAGACCCCGCGAGCGCACCGAGCGGATCTCCTCGGGCGAGAACCCGCGATCCCCGAAGAGGACCGCGGCGCGGCCCCATAGGAATTCCACCAACTCCTTGAGAACGGACTCGGAACCCCCGTCCTTCAAAGCCCGGGATGGGACCGACCCGACGGCCCGGCTCAGCGCGGCCTCCAGGTCCAGGTGAAGTCCCCGCTCGAGCGCGATGCGCACGACGCCGAGGGCTTGTCGCCTCAGCGCGAAGGGATCGGCGGCCGCCGTCGGAGCGTCGCCCACGGCGAAATGGCAGGCGAGGGTATCGATTTTGCCGGCGAGGGACGCCAGGCAAGCCGCCGAACCCTCCGGCGGGGGGTGGGACGGGCCCAAGGGCTGATAGAACTGGGAGATCCCCTTCGCCACGTCTTCCTCGAGTCCCTCCTGCCGCGCGTAGAAACCGCCCATCAGTCCCTGCAGCTCCGGGAACTCCTTGACGGCTTCGGAGGCGAGATCCGCGTAGGCCAGTGCCGCGATCTTGACGGCCGACGCGGCGACGGCGTCCGGGACCCCCAGGCCCGCGGCCAGATCGAACGTCAGGCGCGCGACCCGCTGCGCCTTGTCCGCCATCGAGCCCGCGTCACGGTGAAAGGAGATCAAACTCAGGCGGGAGATTTTGCTTTCCAATGTGGTCTGCGAATCCCGGGAAACGAAGAACGCCGCGTCGTTGAGCCGCGCCTCGAGCACCCGCTCGTAGCCCCGCTTCACGAGCGACTGGCCCTCCGAGACCCCGTCGCGAACGGCGATGAAGCCCGCGGCGGGCCGCTCGCGGTCCCGGAGCGGGAACACGCTCAACTGGCCCTTCATGACGCTCGCGAGCAGCGCCTCCGGCAGCTTGATGAATTCCTCGCGAAAACGGCCGACGATGGGCACCGGATGCTCGGTGGTGAAAACCGTCTCTTCCAGGAGGGCTTCATCGAGGTCGAGGTCGAAACCCGCGGCGCGCGCCGCGACCACAAGCCTCTTGCGAAGCACGGCGCGGCGTTCCTGCGGATCGAGGAGGACGGCCTGGTTCCTCAGGATCTTCTCATACGACTCGGCCCGGGGCACCTTCAAGGGAGGACCCCGGCGGCAGGCCAGGCCCGGAGTGAGCCTGCCGCCGCGCACGCCGGCGAGGGCGAGGGGAACGATCCTGGCGCCGTGCAGGGCGACGATCCACCGGATGGGCCGGGCGAATTGGAATCGAGTCTCCTCCCATTCCATGGTCTTGGGGAATTTCAGGGCGGCGATGAGCTTGGGCAATTCCCGCGCCAGGACGTCCGAGGCCCTTTCCCCGGGCGACTCCCGGCGCGCGCAAAGCACGTTTTCGCGCGGACCCGGGGTGACCTCCAACTCCTCCGGCTGGAGGCCAAGCTTGCGCGCGAATCCCTCGGCCTGCGGCGAAAATCGCCCGTCGCCGCCGCGCAGGAGGCGCGCGGGAGGACCCATGACCAGGCTCGAGAGGGCGGGGGATTTCGCCGCGAGCCCCCGGACCAAAAGGACCAAGCGACGCGGCGTGCCCTGGGCCAGCGCCGACACGAACTCGAGACGCGAGTCTTGGAGCATCCGGCGCGCCTCGCCCGCGAGCTGATCGAGCGCGGGACCGACAAAGCGGGCCGGGAGAGGCTCCACGCCGACCTCCAATACGAAATCCAGGGAGGCCACCTAGGGGCTCCCCCGGGACTCGACGTAGAGGTTGATGATCCGCTTGGCCAGCCCGCGCACCCGGGCGATCATCTGGGCCCGCAAAGCCACCGAGAGGGCGCCGCGCGCGTCCAGGACGTTGAAAAAGTGGCTGACGCGGAGCACGCAGTCGTAGGCCGGGCCGAGCAGGCCCAGGCCGGCCAAACGCCCGCCTTCCTTCTCGTACTCCTCGAAGCCCCTGGAGAGGAGGGCCACGTCGGCCTCCTCGAAGTGGTAGCGGGAATACTCCTTCTCGCCGGCGTGGTGCAGGTCGCCGTAGGTCAACGCGGGGCTGTATTCCAGATCAAAGACGTTGTCCTTATTCTGGAGGTAGAGCGCGATGCGCTCGAGGCCGTAGGTGATCTCGGCCGAGACGGGCCGCAGCGGCAGGGACCCCATCAGCTGGAAATAGGTGAACTGGGTGATCTCCATGCCGTCGAGGCGGACCTCCCAACCCATTCCCGCGGCGCCCAAGGTGGGGGACTCCCAATTGTCCTCCATCCATCGCAGGTCATGGCGCCGCGGGTCGAGACCGAGGGCCTTGAGGGAGCGCAGGTACTTGGCGATGACGTCGGGTGGGGAAGGTTTCAGGAGGACCTGGAACTGGTAATACTTGCCCAACCGGTTGGGGTTGTCGCCGTAGCGGCCGTCGGCGGGACGCCGGCAGGGTTCGACGTAGGCGACACGGGACGGCCGCGCGGTCAATGACCCGAAGAACGTGGCCGGATTGAAGGTCCCGGCTCCCTTCTCCATGTCATAGGGCTGAAGCACCGCGCAGCCCTCCCGCGCCCAGAAGCGCTGCAGCTCCAGGATGATGTCCTGAAACGTCACGCCGCGCGCCTCCCCAAAAATGCCAAGGACTTGAACTCCCTCCCGGTCTGGGCCTCCACCTGGGCGGCGAGGCTGCGTCGCCACGCCGCCACGGCCCCCGGCTCCGCGGGAAGCCCGCCGAGATCATCCAGCGGGAGCTCGTCCCATGCGGGCCGAATCCCCCGCGCCTCTTCGGGCATGGCATGAGGCGCCGGACTCCAGCCCGCGAGGGCCAGCAGGCGCAGTCCGAAAACCGTCACGACCCATGGGCTGGCGCGCCGGGACAGCGCCTCCAGCGCCGACACCGCCAGATCGAATTTAGCGGGATTGGGGCTGCCCTCGGGAGTCAGACGCTCGAGGAGTTCGCAGACGGCGAGGGCGTGGAACGTCCTGTCAAGGTCTTCCCGGATGGCCGGATAGGTGTCATGCAGGGCTCCGCCCACCCCCTTGGCCATCGCGGCGCCCGGCCTCATGTAGAGGCGCAGTTCCGCGCGCACGAAAGGCTCGGCCAAGGCCTTGAGCTTGGCGGCGGGGCGGCGCGCCCCGGCGAAGCGCACGCGCAGGCGCCCCAGCTCCCGGGTGTAGACGACGGCCAGGAGGTCCGCTTCTCCCAGGGGCCGGCGGGAGAGCGTCAAGGCCTGGTCGTTGCGGATGCGTCCCCGCGCCCCCCGCAAGGCCGACGCGGGCCCGCCGGTCACGCCGTCAATCCCGCCAGCATCGTCTCGTAATCCCGCGCTCCCATTCTCAAGAATAAACGGCGCTGACCCGGGTCCAAAGACTCCAGAACCGGAGCGATGGCCTGATATGAAAATCCGAGAAAAAGGAAATAGCGTTCCCCGAACTCCAGGCTCTGATACAGGGCCATGGCCCGCGGGGACTCCAGGAGCTTGAAGGCCGCCAGCTTCTCGATCGGACGCAGGTCCTTCCAGGCGGCCGCCGCCTCCGCGGTCCCGGACGCGGAGAGCCGGGCCTTCAGCTCGCGCCAGCGTCCGGCGCGGGCGAGCTCGGGGAGCCATGAGTCCCTCTCCACGGCGAGATTATAGCCTTTTGGCGCCTGCGCATCCATTTAGTGGAGGCGCAGGTCGATAGACGCCAGGACCGCCGAACGCCGCGACCGCGAGAGGGTGATGAACCCCGGAACCCCGCTGAGCGCGGCGCCGGCCAGCGGCGCGGGCGCCCGCAGGGCCAGATAATAGCGGCCCGAACCCAGGTCCGAGAAACGGAAGCTTCCGTGGGCATCGGTTTCGGCCGCCCCACTGAGATCCTCCAAGGCGGGACTGGCGAGGGTGCTTCCCGCCACGAAGAATAGTCCCACCCCCAGCCCCGCGGCCGGCTCGCCTCCCACAAGCACCGCACCGGAAATCATCCCCCCCAGCGGGGTCTCGACGCGGGGCACCTCGACTTTCTTCTCGTAAAGGGGCCAGAGATCGTCGATCTTCCCCAGCCAGGCCCGCGCGGGCTCGTCTTCTCCGAAGCGCGCGTAAGCCGCCGAGAAGGCCTCGAAGATATACTGGCTCTGCGTGACCTGGCCGAACCCCTGGCGGCTGGAACGAGCCTGCTCGGACAGGCGCTCCAGGCGCAGGAAGCGCTCCGGGGTCAGGGGCCCGGCCCTCAACAGGGCGAGCGCCCGGCGGTAATCGGGCACGACAAGCCCCGGCCGGAGCAAGGCGTGGGCGTCGATGGCCGCGTCGGCCTCCCACCGGAGAAGCCTCCCGGCGCGCAGCGCCAGGACCACCTCGGCACGGTAGAGGCTCCGGAACCCCCGCGCCTGGAGGTAAGCGTCGATCGCCGCCAAACCGGAGGGAGAGAGCTCGATGCCCGCCTCGGCCAGTCGGCGGCTTTCCCACCGCGGCGCTCGGGCCGGCGCCAGGACCGCGACCGCGACCTCCGGCGCTCCCGCCGCGGGCGGCGCGCCGGACGCCGCGACCAGGGAACCGGCGGACAGGTCCCACGAATAGTCCAGCCAAGCCCGGGCCCCCTGGCTCGGCAGCGCCCATAGCAGGCACAAGCCGGCGAGCCACCGCAGACGGGTCTGCGGCTCGTGGACCGCCACCTCGGCCAGCCCCAGCGAGACCGCCAAGAGGAGGATCAGCGCCCACGGAAGAAGGCTCCCGAGAAAGGGCCAACCCGCCCGTGAGAAAGGATCGGCCAGGACCAGAAGCTGCGTCCCCCAAGCCCCGCACCAGAGGCAGGCCGCCGCGGACTGCAGGCGCGCGCGGGGCTCCGAGCCGCGCCCGGCCCGGAACCCATGCCGGGCCGTCGCGCCGACGGCCAGAACTAGAAACAGTCCCAGGGCCAGCCGGGCTACTCCTCTTCCTGGGTCTGGAGCTTGGCGAGGATCGAAAAATCCTCGAGCGTCGTGGTGTCGCCGCGAACGGCCTGTCCTCCCGCGATCTCGCGCAGGAGCCGGCGCATGATCTTGCCGGAGCGCGTCTTGGGCAGGGCGGGGCTGAAGCGAATCTCGGAGGGGCGCGCGATGGGACCGATGGTCTTGGCGACGTGGGCCCGCAACTCCTCCTTGAGCTCGGGAGTCGGGACGCGCGCTCCCTTGAGCGTCACGAAGGCCGAGATCGCTTGGCCGTGGACCGCGTCGGGTTTGCCGACCACCGCGGCCTCCGCGACCGCCCCGTGGCTGACCAAGGCCGACTCGATCTCCATCGTGGAGAGCCGGTGCCCGGACACGTTGATGACGTCGTCGATCCTCCCCAGGATCCAGAAGTAGCCGTCGGCATCGCGCCGCGCGCCGTCACCCGTGAAATAACAGCCGGGAACTTGGCTGAAGTATTGGGACTCATAGCGGGCCGGGTCGCCGTAGATGGTGCGCAGCATGGACGGCCAGGGCCGCCGGATCACCAGATAGCCCCCCGCGCCCGGCGCCACGGACCGGCCCTCGCGGTCCACCACATCGGCCTCGATGCCCGGAAAGGGAAGCGTCGCCGAGCCCGGCTTGGCCGGCGTGGCGCCCGGAAGGGGAGTGATCATGATGGCCCCGGTCTCGGTCTGCCACCAGGTATCGACGACCGGACAGCGGCCCCCGCCGATCGCGCGGCGGTACCACTCCCACGCCTGCGGGTTGATGGGCTCCCCCACGGTTCCCAGCAGGCGCAGAGACGAGAGGTCACGCCCCGCGGGCCATTGCTCCCCCAACCGCATGAAGGTGCGGATCGCGGTCGGGGCGGTGTAGAAAATGGTGACGCGCCGCTTTTCCACGATTTCCCAGAACCGGTCCGGTTGAGGGTGCAGGGGCGCCCCCTCGTACATCACGGTCGTGGCGCCGTTGGCCAAGGGACCGTAGACCACGTAGGAATGCCCCGTCACCCAACCCACGTCGGCCGTGCACCAAAACGTATCCTCCTCGCGGAGATCGAATATCCACTTGGCGGTGAGCGCGGTCTGGGTGAGATAGCCGCCGGTGGTATGGAGCACGCCCTTGGGCTTGCCCGTGCTCCCGGACGTATACAGGATGAAGAGGGGATGCTCGCTCTCCAGGGACGCCGGAGGGCAATGGGCCGACGCCGGGCGCACCGCGTCGTGCCACCAGACGTCGCGTCCCTGGCTCATGGGCGCGTCGGCAAGCCGCAGGCGCTGAAAGACTACGACTTTCTCAACAGTCGGCGCCTGCAGCAGCGCCGAGTCTACCGCCGCCTTAAGCTTGAGCACCTCGCCTTTTCTGTACATGCCGTCAGCCGTGACCACCAGCTTCGCCTTCGCGTCGTTGATCCGGTCCCGCAAGGCCTCGGCCGAGAATCCCCCGAAGACGACGTTGTGCACCGCGCCGATGCGCGCGCAAGCGAGCATCGCGACCGCGGCCTCGGGCACCATGGGCATGTACACGGCCACGCGGTCGCCCTTCTCCACCCCTAGGACCTTGAGGGCGTTGGCGAAGCGGCACACCTCGCGGTGAAGCTCCAGATAGGTCAGGGTCCGGGAATCGCCCGGCTCGCCTTCCCAGATGATCGCCGCCTTATTTCGCCGCGGGCCCGAGAGATGCCGGTCGAGGCAGTTCGATGAGACGTTGAGCCGCCCGCCTGGGAACCACTTGGCGAAGGGCGGGCGCCACTCCAGCACCTCGCGCCACGGACGGGACCACTCGAGTTCCCGAGCGGCTTGGGCCCAGAATTTCCGGGGATCGCGCCGGGCCTGGGAGCGGAGCCGCTGGAGAGCCGCCAATCCCGGGACCCGCGCCGCGCGTTGGAATGCGGCCGAAGGCTTGTAGACCTTGCCGGACTTGAGCAGAACCGAGATGCGCTCATCCGCGGGGGGCCGCGGCGCGGCGGTTCGGGTCATGGGGTGGATTCTGTCAAATTGACCCGGGAGGGGTCAATTTGAGATAATCTCGGCCTATGCTCCCTACTTTCAGACCCCACAATAAAAAACGCGCGAAACGCATCGGTTTCCGGGCCCGCATGGCCACCCCGGGCGGGCGCGCCGTCTTGCGCCGCCGCCGCGCCAAAGGCCGTCACACGCTGATCCCGGCCTAGGGCCCCCATGGGGGCCCGGGTAAATAGGTTCGGCCCTGAGGCGCGCCTCAAGTCACGGCGGGAGTTCGACCGCCTCTTCGCCTTGGGACGCAAACTCGTGGGCCGCGGCATGATACTCTGGCATGGGAACCGCCCTCCGGAGGCGGACCCGGCCCGCGCGGGGGGGCCGCGCCTGGGCGTGAGCGTGAGCTCGAAGGCCGGCGGCGCGGTGCGCCGCAACCGGCTCAAGAGGCTGGCGCGCGAAGCCTTCCGTCTCAACCGCACGCGCCTCAAGAAAGACTCCGAGATGGTGCTCTACATCCGGCCGGGCTGCCGCTGGCAAAGCTTGAAGGCGGCGCAAGCGGAGTTCCTGTCCCTGGCGCGCGAGGGCGGACTGCTCGCATGATGGGCCGGCCGGCCGCCTTGCTCATTCGCCTCTACCAGGCCGTCGCGCGCCCCCTCCTCGGCCCGGTCTGCCGGTTCCACCCGAGCTGTTCGGACTACGCCTTGGAGGCGATCCGGCGGCGCGGCCTTTGGCGCGGATCGGGCCTCGCGGCCCGGCGTTTGGCCCGCTGTCACCCTTTCTCCCCCGGCGGACACGACCCGGTCAATGAGCGACGGAAATGGTTCGATTCCTCGTCATATTTGGAAGAGAACCATGGATAAGAACCTCCTCTGGGCGATCGGCCTCTCGGCGCTGGTCTACATCGGCTGGTACGGCTTCGTGGACAAAGCCATCAGCCCGCCGGGCGCCTCCCGGCCCGCGGCCGCCGCGGCCAAAGGCCCCGCCGCCGCGACCGCTCCCGCGGGCCGGCAGCCGGCCCCCCTCCCCTCCGGGAAAGGAGAACCGCAACCCTCCGGGAACGCCGCCCCCACGGCCGGCGTGGACCGGGAGACCCTCATCAAAGAGTCGCGGCTGGTCTCTCTCGGCGACGCGCAAGCCTGGGTGCACCCTCGCGGCGCCGGGATCGTGAGCTGCCGCTACCGCGGACCCCTGGGTAGCGTCGAATTGGTCGAAGACCCGGCGCCCGGCCTTCTGGCTTCCTATCCGGATCTGATTTTCGAGCCGGCGGGCCCGTCGGCCTGGCGCGCCCGGCGCGCCGACGGCATGGTCTTTCTCAAGGAGTTTCAAGCCGGCTCCGGCGGGTCGCTGTCCCGCGTGCGCATGACGATCGCCAACGAGTCGCGCGAATCCCGCGACACCGGACCCTGGACCTTGAGCCTCGGCCCGGGCCTGGGCACCGTCCCGAGCGAGGCGGAGGAGAACCCGAAAGTCTGGAGGTCGATCGGCCTCACCAAGGCGACCTCCGGCACCCGCGGCAAGATCGACGTCTTCAAGACCGGAGCGGTAAAGGATGAGTTCCGCTGGCTCGCGGTGGACAACCGCTACTTCCTCGCCGCGGTTCTCGCTCCCGGATCCTTCGACACCATGGCCAACGGCTCTCCGCCGCGTTTGACCCTCACGGCGAAGGGAAGGACCCTGGCGCCCAACGAGAGCGCCTCCTGGGAGGTCCCTTTCTATATCGGCCCCAAAGCCAATAACACGCTCGAGCAGTTCGGGGAGGGGCTGGAGCGCTCCATCGACTTCGGCTTTTTCGCCCAGATCGGCCGCTTCATCTTGAGGCTGCTGGGACGGCTTTACACCGCCACGGGCAACTGGGGCTGGTCGATCATCCTGCTCACGCTGCTCCTCCAGACCGTCCTCTTTCCCCTGACCTACAAGAGCCTCAAGTCCGCCGCGGCCATGCGCCGCCTCCAGCCCCAGATGGCCAAGCTGCAGCAGCAGTTCGGCAAGGATCCCCAGCGCCTCAATCAGGAGATGATGGAGCTCTACAAGCGCACGGGGGCCAATCCCCTGGGGGGCTGCCTTCCCCTGTTGGTCCAGATGCCGGTGTTCATCGCGTTGTATAATACGCTCCGCAATGCCTGGGAGCTTCACGGCGCCGTCTGGGTGCTGTGGGTCCGCGACCTGTCGGCGAAGGACCCCTACTACGTTTTGCCGATCATCATGGGCGGGGTGATGTTCTTTCAGAACAAGATGAATCCCACCCCTACGGCCGATCCGATACAGGCGAAGATGATGCTGTGGATGCCGGTGCTGTTTACGTTCATGTTTCTCAACTTCCCCTCCGGCCTCGTGCTCTACTGGCTCACCAACAGCCTGGTCAGCGTCGCCCAGCAGATGGCCCTCAAGCAGCATTTCGAGAGGATGACGACTTGAACCTACCCGGGAGGACTCCGATGGCACAACAAGAGATGGAATGCGAAGGAAATTCCGTGGCGGAAGCGGTGGACGCCGCGCTCCAGGCCTTGGGCCTGCGCCGCGATCAGGTGGATGTTCGGATTCTGCAGGAGGCGTCGATGGGCTTCATGGGCTTCGGCCGGCGGCCCGCGCGCGTCAAGGTGATCGAAAAACTCTGGGACCCCAATCCCTCGGCGGCCTCGGGGCGCTTGGCCCCGCCGGCCCGCGAGCGGCCCGAACCCCGGGCCAAAGACCGCCGCGAATCTCCTGCGCCGCGTCGCCCGGAGCAACGCCCGCAGCACGGAGAGCGGCGCGACGGTCCGCCTCGCGGGGGGCGCGACTCCTCCCGCCAACACCGGCGCCCGCATGCCCCGGCGCCCCCTCCGGGAAGGGAGAACCCTGAGCCGCCGGTTCTCGATGCCTCCGGAGACCCCCAGGCCTGCGCGGCCGCCTTGGCCGTCGTCAAGGAATTGCTCGCTTTCATGGGCTACGCCCAGGCCAAAGCCGCCGCGGGCTGGGACGCCGCCCAGGAACGGGTCAAGGTGAACATCGAGGCGGCCGAGGCCGAACGCCTCATCGGACGCGAGGGGCGAACGCTGGAAGCCCTGCAGTTTCTCGTCACCGTGATGGTGACCCGCGAGCTCAACAAACCCGTCGCCGTGTGGGTCGACGCGATGGGCTATTGGGACCGTCGGGAAGCCGCGGTCTTGAGGGAGGTCCGCCGCGGCGCCGACACCGTGCGCCGGACCAAACGTCCCTTCCGGATGGCCCCCATGGACGCGGCCATGCGCCGCCTCGTGCACCGCGCGCTGGCCGGAGATCCCGATGTCGGCACGGCCTCCGAGGGGGAAGGCTCGTGGCGCAAGGTCGTCCTGAGGCCCCGCGGCGAGTCCTGACGCCCGGACACGCGTGGACACCATCGCCGCGGTCGCCACTCCCTCCGGGACCGGCGCCTTGGGCATACTCCGGGTCAGCGGACCCGCGGCGCGCGACGTGGCCGCCCGTCTTCTGGAACGCGGCGCTCCCGTGGAGGAGCGGCGGGCGTCGGTCGGACGGGCTCTCGTGTCGGGGCAACCCCTGGACCAAGTGATGGCGCTCTATTTTCCCCGGGGCTCGAGCCCGACCGGCGAGGAACTCGTCGAGATAACGGCGCACGGCTCCCCGTTCATCATGAGACGTCTCCTCGAGGCGGCGGTCTTGGCCGGCGCGCGCCCCGCGGGCCCGGGTGAATTCACGCAGCGGGCCTTTCTCAACGGCCGGCTCGACCTGTCCCAGGCCGAAGCCGTCTCGGACCTCATCCGCGCCAGAAGCGACCGGGCCGGCCGGGCCGCCCTCGCCCAGCTTGAAGGCGGGCTTTCCCGCGAGGTCTCCGGACTGCGGGCCCCGGTCTTGGAACTCCTCGCGAGGCTGGAGGCGGGGCTCGACCATCCGGAGGAAGACATTCCGTCCCTGGCGCCGGAGCCGGTCCGCAAGACCCTCGCGGGGCTCGCCCGCCGCGCCCGTGAGCTCGCCGCCACGTTCCGGTCGGGCCGGCTCTGGTCGGAGGGGGCCCGGGTCGTGCTCGTCGGACGTCCCAACGCCGGAAAGTCGAGCCTCTTCAACGCCATCCTCGGGACCGACCGCGCCATCGTTTGCCCGGAGGCCGGGACCACGCGCGACATTCTCGAGGAGACTTTCGATTTGGGGGGGGTCCACGCGGTCCTTGTCGACACCGCCGGCTGGCGCGCCGACCCGGGCGGAGCCGCGGAAGCCGAAGGCCTGGCGAGGGCCCGCAGGGCCTTGCCGGGCGCGGACCTGGCCCTCCTCGTCGTGGACGGATCGAGGACCGCCACGGACGCCGACCGGACCGCTCACGCGGAACTTCTCTCGCAAGCCCGCAGCCTGGGCCCCCCGGTGCTCACGGTCCTCAACAAGGCGGATCTGCCGCGCCGCTGGGACTCCTTTGCCTGCGATGCGGAAGTCTCCGCGCTCCGGAGGCTTGGGATCGCCGCCCTCGTTGCGGCGGCGGCCGGGCGGTTGGACCTCGACGCCCAGGCCGAATCCCCCGTGGTCGTGACCTCGGCGCGCCACACGCTTGCGCTGGAAGCGGCGGCGGACCGCCTCGACGAAGCCGCGGCCGCCGCCCAAACACCCGCGTGGGAGGATCGGACCGCCAGCCGTCTCAGAGGCAGCCTCGAGAGCCTCGCGGAAATCACCGGCGAGCGCCAAGGGGACGACGTCTTGCGGGAGATTTTCTCCCGATTCTGCGTTGGGAAGTGACCTGAACGGAGGCGGTGACGACCATGACCAAGCCCAAGAAGCGCGCACCAGCCCGCAAATCTCCGGCCGCGCGGCGGCGCGCCCCGGCGCGGGGAAGGGCCGGCAAGCCGGCGCGTCCGGCGGCGAAGGCCGCGCCGGTCCGGCCGCGCCGTGGAAGGGCGCTCTCTCCCGCCGCTCCCGCCGCTCCCGCCGCGTCGCGCATCACGCCCGAACAACAGATCGTCGGCGCCGTTTTCCTCGGCAAGGTGATGAATTATTTCTCGCATCTCGGCGTGATCAGCATCACCCTGGAAGCGCCCCTGGCGGCCGGGGATATGATCCGGATCAAGGGGCATACCACCGACCTCACCCAAAAGGTCGACACGATCCAAGTCAATCATCAAAACGTGCAGAGCGCCGGGACGGGAGAGGCCGTCGGCCTCAAGGTGGCCGATAAGACGCGCCCCGGCGACGCGGTTTACAAGGTCTAGGGCAAGTGCCGGACGCCCCCTCCGGGAAAGGAGAACGACGACCCTCCGGGGACGGCGGCCCCCAGGCCGCCGCGGTTTGGTCCTGGGCGCTCTACGACTGCGCCAATTCGGCCTTCGCGACCACCGTGATGGCGGGCTTCTTCCCGGTCTTCTTCAAAGCCTATTGGTCCGATCCCTCGCGGCCCGCGCAAAGCACATTCGCCCTGGGAATGGCCAATTCAGCGGCCTCCCTCTGCGTCGCGCTCTTGGCCCCTTTCCTGGGCTCCGTCGCCGACCGCGGCTCCTGCCGCAAGCGGTTCCTCGCCTCCTTCGCCTTCGTTGGAGCGGCCATGACCGGCGGGTTGTGGTTCGTGGGGCGCGGCCAATGGCACGCGGCCGTGGGCCTCTACGTGCTCGCCAGCGTCGGGTTCTTGGGCGCCAATATCTTTTATGACTCCCTCCTTCCCGCCGTGGCCGCGGAGGGGGAACTCGACCGCGTCTCGTCCCTGGGATTCTCGCTGGGCTATGTTGCCGGGGGATTGCTTTTCGCGGCCAATGTGCTCCTCTTCAAGAACCCCGGCCTCCTCGGCCTGACCGACGGCGCCGCGGCCATCCGCCTGTCATTTCTGAGCGTCGCCGTGTGGTGGGCGGCCTTGACGGTTCCCCTATTGTGGGGGGTGCGTGAGCCGCGATTCTACGAGCCCGTCCCGCTGCGCGAAGCGGTCATTCTGGGCTGGAGACAGCTTGTCGGAACCATCCACGAGGTCAAGAAATTGCGCTCGGTCGGGCTCTTCCTGCTCGCCTATTGGCTCTACATCGACGGGGTCGACACCATCGTCGTCATGGCCGTCGACTACGGGATGGGACTGGGCTTCCCGGACCACGCCCTCATCACCTCCCTGCTGCTCGTGCAGGTCGTGGCCTTCCCCGCGGCCCTGGCCTACGGACGCTTGGCGGGGGTGATCGGCGCCAAGAGCGCCATCCTGACGGCGATCGCGGCCTATGGAGGCATCACCCTCCTGGCCTACTTCATGACCCAGTTATGGGAGTTCTACGCCCTGGCCGCGCTCGTAGGGCTTTTCCAGGGGGGGATTCAAGCCCTCAGCCGCAGCCTCTATGCCCAGATCATCCCTCCGGAACGGTCGGGGCAGTTCTTCGGTTTCTACAACATGCTCGGCAAGTTCGCGGCCGTTCTCGGACCGGCGCTGATGGGGATCGTCACGCGGGTCACCGGAACGCCCCGGTTGGGAATCCTGTCGCTCATGGCCCTGTTCGCGGCGGGCGCGGTGCTGCTCTCGCGGCTGGATGTGGAAGCGGCGCGCCGGGCGGCGCGCGGGCCCGCGCCGCCGCTTCGTGGAGGCGCGGGCGCGTGACCCTCGCCCTTCTCTGGGGACTCAACCTCACCCGTTACATGACCCGCCAGGGCTTCAACGGCCTCCTGCCTTTCATCGCGGATGACCTTTCCCTGACCGACGCGCAGCTCGGGACCCTGGGTTCGGCCCTGACGGCGGCCTACACCTTGGCCGCTCCCGCGGCCGGCTGGCTGGCCTGCTCCGGCCCCCTGGGACGCTGGATCGGCGCATCCTCGCTGGCGGCCAACGTCGCGGCGGGGCTGGCCGCGGCGGCCGGAGGCTGGTGGGGCTTGTTGACGGCGCGGACCGCGACCGGGGCGGCCCAGGCGGCATTCTCGGCGTGCGCGCCGGCGGCGATCGCGAATCTGGAGGGGGGAACCGCCCGGACCCTCGCCCTCTCCCGCTACGCCGCCGCCGCCCCGCTGGGCGCCGCCGCGGGCTACGCCGCCGCGGGCTGGCTCGGGGAGGTCTGGGGCTGGCGATGGGCGTGCGCCGCGCTGGCGGTCCCCGGACTGGCGCTGGCCCCCGCCGCCTTCGCCTGGCGCGAGCCCGTCTTGGAGCGCGACACACGCGGTCCGCGCCCCCTCGCCGACTACGCGGCGCTCCTGCGCGTGCGAAGCTTCGCCCTCTGCGTCGCGGCCATGACCCTCATGCTCTTCGCCGTGGGAGCCTTCGCGGTCTGGATGCCGATCTACATGGTGCGTTGGCGGGGCGTGAACCCCGCGCATGCCGCCGCGGCGTTCGGGGGTTTGACCGCGGCCGCGGGCATCGTTGGCAGCCTCGCCGGGGGTTGGCTGGCCGCCCGCGCCGCCCCCCGCCACCCGGGGGCGTGCTTCCTAGTCGCCGGGCTGGGGCTGCTGGCCGGAACCCCGCTGGCCGTGGCATCGCTATGGATCGAACCTCCGGCGGCGGCGATGGCCCTTCTCTTCGCGGCCGAGACGCTGGTATTTTTCAATCTCGGCCCGCTCAACGCGGTCATCGCCGCGGTGGTCTCGCCGGCGCGGCGTCCCATGGGCTACGCGGCGTCGGCCTTTCTATCGCACGCCTTGGGCGACTCGGTGTCTCCGGCCCTGGTGGGCGCGATCTCCCAGGCCGCCGATCTGCGCCATGCCCTGAGTTGGGCCGCCGCCGCCCTGGCCCTCTCGGGCCTCGTTTGCCTGGCCGGAGCGCGCGCCTTCGCGGGCGACGCCGCGGCCGCGGGTGAGGCGGCGTGAAAACCACGACTCCCGGGCTGGCCTGGCTGATGATCTCCAGCCCCTCGCGCGCGGCCCAAGCCTGCCGGCGGCCGGAAACCCTGCGACCGGCGGCGATCCTCTACGCGGCGTTCATCCTCGGCAGCCTGGCCTTCTCGGCCTTCAAGCCCCACGACTTCCCGGACAAGAACGCCGTCCTTCCCCCGGCCCGAGGGCCGGCATTTTGGATCCGGGCCGCGTTCTGGCAGCTGCCGATGGAGGCGGCCTGGATCGCCGGCCTGATGGGCCTGGTCCGCTTCTTTTCAGCCGGGCGGATGGGCGCGCGGTTGTTGGGGAGCGTCCTGTGGGCGGGCGCCGCCGTAGCCATTGTGGCTCTCTTTAAGGAAGGGGTCATCGGAAAGGTCCCCTTCCTGCTCGGCTCCGCGGCTTGGATGGCCCTATTCGCTCCTTTCCTGCGCCTCCCCACCCGCGAGGATTGGTCCTCCCTGATTTCCTTCATGATGGGAATCAACGCCATCGGCCTGCTCATGGTCCCGGTCCTGGCGATGACGGTCCATCAACGCTCCTTCCATTCCTACACCACCGTCCAGGCCCTCATGGGGCTCTGGGTGCTGGGCGCCGGGACCCTGGGCCTGCGGGAGCTCTCCGCCCTGCGCCTGCCTCGGGCCTTCATGTGCATGTTCTTCTCGCTCGTCTTTCAAGCCGTCTTCTGCTTCACCCTCTACTTCGCGGGCCTCTTCCCTCACGAGGTCATGACCGCGCTCTTCTACGGATAATGGCCTGGACCTACCCTGAATCGTACGATCTGATCGTGGTGGGCGCGGGTCACGCGGGCGCCGAAGCGGCGCTGGCCGGCGCGCGCCTGGGCCGTCGCACGTTGCTGCTCACGCAGAACCTCGACACCATCGGACAGATGTCGTGCAATCCCTCGATCGGCGGGGTCGCCAAGGGCCAAATCGTGCGGGAGCTCGACGCCCTGGGGGGGGAGATGGGCCGCAACGCCGACCGCTCCGGCCTCCACTTCAAGACTCTCAACACCTCGAAGGGACCGTCGGTCCATTCCCCCCGCGCCCAGTGCGACAAGAAGCTCTACCAATTCGGCCTCAAGGAAAGCGTCGAAAGTCAGCCCCTCCTTGACGCGCGCCAAGACGAAGCGGCCGCGCTTCTCGCCGACGATCGGGGCCTGTGCGGCGTGGAGTCCCGGCGCGGCACCCGCTACCGCGGCCGCCGCGTGGTGCTCACCACGGGAACCTTCCTCAACGGGCTGGCCCACGTGGGACTCCAATCTTTCCCGGCCGGCCGCGCCGGTGAGGCGCCTTCCGGGGACCTCCCGGCGAGCCTGAAATCCCTGGGACTCGAAACCGGACGCATGAAGACAGGCACCCCGATGCGCGTTCACGCGCGGACGATCGATTGGTCGCTCCTGGAGCCCCAACCCTCGGACGAGCCGCCCGCGCCCTTCTCCCATTCCAACGCCGCGCTGCCAAACCGCCTCCTCCCGTGCTTCATGGCCTACACCAACGAATCCACGCACCGGGTGATCCGGGACAACCTCGACCGTTCCCCGCTCTACTCCGGAAAGATCCGCTCGATCGGGCCGCGCTATTGTCCTTCCATTGAAGACAAGGTGGTGAAGTTTCCCGACAAGACGCGCCACCGGCTGTTTCTCGAACCCGAAGGCTACGCGACCCGCGAGATTTACGTCAACGGCCTCTTCACCAGCCTTCCGGAGGACATCCAACACCTGATGCTCCGCACCATCGAAGGCCTGGAGCGCGCCGAGATCATGCGGCCGGGCTACGCCATCGAATACGATTATTGCCCGCCGACCCAACTCAAATCCACTTTGGAATCCAAACTGATCCCCGGCCTCTTCCTGGCCGGCCAGATCAACGGCACGACCGGCTACGAAGAGGCGGCCGCCCAGGGCCTGATCGCGTGGATCAACGCGGCGCTCTCGGTCTCCGGAGAGCCGCCGCTGGTGCTTCGCCGGGACGAGGCCTACATCGGCGTGCTCATCGACGACCTCGTCACCAAGGGGGTGGACGAGCCCTACCGCATGTTTACGGCCCGGGCTGAATTTCGCCTTCTGCTGCGCGCCGACAACGCGGACCTGCGCCTCATGGACACGGGACGGCGTCTCGGGTTGGTCGCCCCGGGACTCCACGAGCGTTTCCGCCGCTACCGCGACCACGTCGAGCGCGACGGGGCGGCGTGGGCCGACGCCGAACTCCACCCCTGGAGCCTGGAGAAGGCGCGGCGCCAACGCGAGATCATGCGCCACTACGAAGGCTACCTGGCCAACGAGCGCCGCCTCGCCGAGCGGATGCGCCAATGGGAGGAGGTGCCGCTCCCGGATGGCCTCGACCCGGCGACGGTGCCCTCATTGCCGGCCGAGTCGCGCGAAAAACTCCTGAAGGTGCGGCCCCGGACTTTGGGCCAAGCCTCCCGCATCCCGGGGGTCACCCCCGCCGACATCCAGATACTCTGGGTGCACGCGCGGCGCCTGCAGGCCGGCGTGCCGACTCTGTGAAATCAAATTCCGGCGGCGGCGGCGGTCCTTCACCGGTACTCACCTCCACCGGTGGAGGTGGTTTGCAAGAACCGCGGGCGATGGCCGCTAGGCATGGCTCGATGCTTCGTTTCCGGCCGGCGCTTGTCACGACTCTACGCCCGTACAGTTGGTCGTCGAACCCACCTCGTATCACAATTTTCCGTCATGAGCCAGAGAAAGGAATACGCCTATGACCCTCGCGCGGGCCTGCGCCGGCTGGGGACTTCGCCTCGACCCTCGTCAACACGCCCGGCTCGAGGAGTTCGCCTCCCAGGTCCTCTCGAACAATGAGCGCTGCGGGTTGACCGCCGCCAAAACCACCGAGGACATCCTGCTGAGGCATGCGGCCGACGGATTGGCCGCGGTCCCGCTGCTGGCCGGGCGCCTGCCCAAGGCCCGCGCGCGCGTCGCCGACCTTGGCGCCGGAGCCGGGTTCGTCGGGATTCCGATTGCGATCGCCCTGCCGGAGAGCCGCGTGACCCTCATCGAGCCCCTTCAGCGCCGCTTTAATTTTCTGAACGCGGTGACGGCGCGGCTCGGACTGGCCGGCGTGCGCGTGCTCCGAAAATCCGCCGCCGAATTAAGCGCTGAGACGTTCGACGCCGTTCTGGCCCGGGCTCTGGCCCCGCTGCCCAAGGCCCTTGCCCTCGCGATGCCCCTCGTGGCGGCGGGGGGATGTTTGGCGGTTTATCAGTCGGCCGCGCCGGATCCGGCGGAGGCGGGCCTGGCCGCGGTCCTGCGAAAGACGGGGGCGCGGCTCTCCCTCGCGCATCCCTACCGTCTGCCGGGAGAAGGCCGCGAGCGCTTCCTGGCGCTGTTCGCGGGCCGCTAGCCCGACGGCGAGACTCCCGGTTTCCGGGGCTTTGAATGGATGGAACTCTACGCCCGGCAGTGGAACCGGATGCCGTAACGGCTGCCTCCATCGGTGGAGGTAGAGCCATACGTCGCATTCCTCAAAGCTCCTGGAACCGAGAGGATGAGACCATTGACGGGACGGGGGTGCGCTGAAAATTTGTAGGGTCCCGACAGGGCGAGCGGCTGGCCGCCATCGGAACCGGCGATGGCTCGCCTCGGCTGTGGGCCACTGCGTCCGGACGCAGTGGCCCAC
>CAYJXJ010000047.1:0-28414 GCA_964374095.1 uncultured Elusimicrobia bacterium | reverse complement strand
ACCATGCCTGGCACCCTGGGCCGCGGGAACTCGCGCCGGCGTGAATCGATCAAAAATGGTCGCGCTTCGGGATGTCGAGCCGAGGTTGCCGCCGGCCGACGGTGCCACTCATGTAATCTTCGCCGGCGAAGCCTTCCCGCCGTCAGGGGCGGCGCGGCTCCCCCCATCGGCAGACCGTGGCCTGCCAGGTGCTCCCTCAAAACCCCGTGAACTTGGAGAGACGCCGGTCTGCGTCTAAACCCGTGGCGAATTCATCGCCGCGTGTACTAGAGCGCGTCAACCACGGACGAAGGCAATGCCACTCGGTGCGGACCGTGCAGGAACAACCGCCTCCACGGATGGTCCTTGGCCGGTTTTGAGCCCACCCCCTTGACCCTGAGATCGTCGTAGAGCCTGCCTTTGGATGGCTGCGCCACGAGCCAGGGCCGGTAGGGCCGCTTCTCGATGGGCTTAAAGCGCAGGTAGGCGCCCTTGGCCCGCAGATGCGTGGTTCCATCCAGCCGGACCTCGACCTCGATCTTGTCCTTCGGGCGCAGCCGGACAGGCTGATCCTCGAAGAGCTGGAAGAAGCGATTCTGGAAACGCACGGTGTAGTCGTTGAACAACGAGCGATCCACGCGCAGGGACAGGATTTGATCGAGACGGTGCTCGGCGAGCAAGGGCTTGTGAACGTCGGCCGGACTGGCCGGCGGGACCGCGAAACGCCGGTTGTGATCGTCTATGTAGAAGTTGCGCAGGAAGGCATTGCCCGCCTCCATGGTGTTGATTTCAGCCAGCCGTAGTTCTTTGACCAGCCGGTCCTGGTGCGTGTCAAATCCGCGCTCCACACGTCCCTTCGCTTGAGGGCTGTCGGCCAGGATCACCTCGATGCCGAGCTCCCCCATGGCTCGGGTGAACTGGGTGATGGGGTGGATGTCGCGCAGCTCCTCGTCGATGGTGGCTTGGCGGTTGACGTTGTAGATCGAGTCCTTGTCCACGTAGTACGCGACAACGCGGCCGTAGCGCTGAAGATACGTCCGGGTTGAGCGCATGAGGGTGAGGGTGTCCTCGACCTTGACGAACTCGGCGTGGAGGATGCGGGAGGTGACGTCGTCGATGTAGACGAGCAGGACGCACCGGGGACCGCGCCCTTCAAACCAGTCGTGATCGGAGCCGTCGAGCTGGACCAGCATGCCCACGCAAGCGCGGCGCTCGCGCCAAGCGCGGTGCTTTTTCCCCCGACTGCGAGCCCGCCAAAGTCCGACCTGGGTCATCAGGCGGCGCAGCGTCCCTTCGCTCAACCTGATGCCATAGCGGCTGAGCAGCTTTTCCTGGGTGAATGTGGGCCCAAAATCATGCCAGCGGGGGTCGTCGTGCAGGGCGCACAGAGCCCGCTCCAACGCCTCCGGATCAAGCCTGTGGTTTGAGGGACGGCCTCGGAGGCCGTGGAGTATTCCCCGGTTGCCCTCCAGGCGCGCCTGAGCGCACAACCGCCCAATCTGCCGCTCGCCCACATTCAGCATTCCGGCGCCATCCCGCCAGCGCAACTTCCCGTCCATGATGTCCCGGATCACGCGCAGCTTGTCCACGTCTTCGTTGCTCATGTTCAGCCTCTCGTCCATGCCCACCACCTCCCCCTAATCGGGGGGATAAGTGTACCGTGGAACATGACATTTCTATTGGCGCTTGACATTACGGCCCCGGGGATTGACGCCCCGCCCCCGCGTGGCTAAACTTATCCTCACCATGCCCGACGAGCCCGAACGCGACGGCGAAGCCGACGGCGAGCGCGAGGAAGCCTCGGCCGCAAGGCCGGCGCCCTCCTACACGCCTCTCCCCGACCGAGAGGAGAAACCCAAGAGCCGGCGGCCCGCCGCCGTCGTCGCCGTGGTCTTGGCCGTCGCGATGGGACTCGGCGCTCTCCGGGTCTTTGCCCCGCGCGCTCCGGTTCGGAGCGCGGAACCTCCCCAAGCCTCGCAGATGCGGGCCGCCGAGGTCCTGACCATCGCGAAAGCCCGACTCGACGCCGCCGCCACGACCTCGGCGCGCGAGGCCTTGAAGCGCGGTGAGACGCCGGCGGTCCTGGCCCAGGCCGGCGCCGAGCTCAAGCGCGATGTCGCCGAGGGCCGCCGCGACCTCTACTCCATCAAGCTCATCGACTCCGTGGCCGAGGACGGCGACGTGGTCGGCATATTCATCGACGGCCAGCCCCTGGGCATGGTGACCCTCTCCCACGCCGGAGCCGTCCTCACCGTGCCCTTGAAGTCGGACGGCGCGACGAGCCTGCGCGTGCTGGCGGAGAAAGACGGCGGGGGCGGGGTCACCTTCGGCGCCGTCACCTCCCGAGGCCAGACCATGAGCCAGAACATGAACGTCGGCGAGTCCCTGACCTGGAGCGTGCGGACGGAGTAGCCATGGGACAAGCCCTGGAGTGGGCCGACGAACTGCTCAACGTAGTTCCCTTAATCAGCCAGGCTTTCGCCTGGCTGAGGTCCCACCCCGGCGCGGCCTTCGCGGGACTGGCCCTGGGCCTGGCCGGGATGTCCTGGCGCGCCTGGCAGCTCCTGGCTCGCCCCGGCCGCGCCGCGGGAGTGGATTTTGCGAGGCTCCAGTCTCTTTCGATCCAAAGCTACGTCCCCTGGCTCAAGGACAACCTCCGCGGCCACGACGCGACCCTAGACGCCCTGGCGCAGGTCCTGGATCAAAACCTGGCCCTGGCCAAGACCGGGCGCACCCTCGGGGGATTTCTGCTCGTCGGCCCCACCGGAACCGGCAAGACCTTCCTCGCCCAACTGTTGAGCCAGGCCCTCTATCCGCAGAGCGAGCCGCTCATCCTGCGCATGAATCAGTACAAGCATCAAGACGACGTGTTCACCCTCCTCGGACCCCCTCCGGGGGTCAAGGGCTTCGAGGTCGGCGGGACGCTGACGCGGCCGGTATTGGAGAATCCCTACCGCGTGGTCCTGCTCGATGAGCTCGAGAAAGCCCACCGCGACGTCCACCACTGCCTTTATGACATACTCGACACCGGCCAATGCCGCGAGAAGAGCTCCGGCAAGACCGTCTCCTTCGCGGCCTGCGTTTTCGTGGGCACCTCCAACGCCGGCGTCGACGAGCTGCGCCGTTTGAAGGCCGGCACTCCCGACCCCGCGGCCTGGCAGGGACGCGCCATGGACGCCCTGACTCAAGACGGCCGACTCGAGAAGGCCTTCCTGGCGCGCTTCAACGGGGGCATCCTCCTTCTCGATGAGCTCGATGCCGTGCACGTGGCCGAAGTCGCCTGCCTCAAGCTCGCCCGCCGCCTGCGCGAGTACGGCATGGAGCTGGTCTTCACCTCGCCGGCCGTCCTGCTCGAAGCCGTCTCCCGGAACGAGGAGTTCAAGGGCTACGGCGTGCGCCAGCTCGAGTCCTACCTACAGCACAAGACCGACGCGGCCATCGCCGCGGCCCGCCGCGACGGGCACAAGAAGGTCTCTCTCGACATCGGGCCGGGCGGGCAGGTGCTCATCACCCCGGTCGCCGAGGCCCAGGCATGAGGGCCGCGATTTCCCTGCTCAAAGATCCGCTCTTCGTTCTCTCGGCGGCAATCACCCTGACCTCGGGAGGGGCGCTGCTCACGGCGAAGATCCCGGCCTCTGGAACGTCTCCGGCCTCCGCGCCGGCCGGGGCGTCCTCACGAGTCGATCCGGCGGCCGCGTCATCCTCCCCCGCGGCGCCCGCGGCCCCCTCGATCCAAGGGCCCGGCTTCAACCGCGCCCTGACCCCCAAGACCGCCGGGCGCTGGGTCGTCGACGCGGCCAAGGGCAAGGACTCCGACACGGATTCCCTCGCCGACGTCCTGGCCAACGCCCAGGAGGGCGACACGGTCCTCCTGCGGCCCGGGACTTACCCGGGCGGCCTGCGCATCGAGAAGTCCCTCGCCATACCCGGCCAGCCCTCCCGGGGAGAGCTCCCGGTGATCTCGGCGCAGGATGCCGGCGTCATCGAACTGCGGGGGGGCAACCTGCGTCTCGAGGACTTGATCGTGCGCCAGACCGCGGCCGGGACCGCCAGCATGCCCGCCGCGGTCACGGCCCGCGGCGGGAGCCTGGCCTTGAAGCGCGTCTCGGTCGAGTCCCAGGGCTCGGATGGGCTCTACCTCGCGGGCGCCCCGACCACCGCCGAGGCGTCGAGCTTCCGCGGCGCCAACTACGGGGTCTGGGCCGCGCGCAGTTCCCTTGAATGCTCGGGCTGCACTTTCGCCGGCAGCCGCCGGGACGGACTCAGCACGAACTCTTCCGCCCCGAGCATCAAGCTCACGGACTGCAAGGTCTTCGACAACGGCGGCGGAGTGAACCTGAGCTCTCCCGCGACGATCGAGAGGACTCAGATCTACCGCAACCGGGGGACCGGGCTGAGCGTCGGCGCCTCCGTCTCGGGCCAGGTGCGCCTGTCGGACGTGCAGGCTTATGAGAACGAGCGCGGGCTCTCCTTCTACGGCGGGGAAGTCCTGGCCGAAAAGATCCGCGTTTCGCGAAACACCAAGGTCGGCCTCTCGGTCATGGGACGCGCGCGGGCGCGCCTGACGGATTTCAAGTCCGCCGAGAACGGCCAGGCCGGGCTCTCGGCTTCGGGGGATTGCCAGGTGGAGCTCGACCAGGGCGAGATCACGGGCAACCAGGACGAGGGAGTCGTGGGGCTGGGATTTGCCAAGCTCACCCTCAAGCGCTGCCGGGTGACCGGCAACGCGGTCGGAATCAAGCTGTGGAACGACAGCCGGGCGGACGCCGAGGACTGCGATTTCTCGGGCAATCGAGGCGACGCCTACCGGCTCGGGGATCGGGGCTCGATCGGAGGGCGCCGGCTCACCCCCGCCCCGCCCGCCCCCGCCGCGCCCAGGAGGTGAGGGCATGGCCCGGCCGCCGGGATGACGCGGCCCCGACCGAAATGGTAGGCTGGGGTGATTATGCCGGCCGCCGCCGGGAGACGCCATGGGTGACCTGGACAAGCTGACCGACTGGGGCAAGCTCAAGGGGATGCTCGACAAGAAGCAGTCCTCCGCGACGCAGGGGCGCAGCGTGGATGAGGCCGCCCTGCTCGCGCACCTGCGCGGGCGCGTGAAAGGCCAGGACCCCATCCTCGAAGACGTCGCCCGGCTCATCCGCCTTCAATACGGCCGGCAGAACGCCGGCCGGCCGCTGGCCAACCTGCTCTTCCTGGGTCCCACGGGCACGGGCAAGACCGAACTGGCCAAGGCCCTCGCGGAGTTTCTCTTCGGCGACGAGAAGGCGATGCTGCGCTTCGACTGCTCCGAGCTTTCGGGGGAGCACTCCAAGGACCGGCTCGTGGGGATGCCCACGGGCTACAAGGGTTCCGAGATGGGCGGCCATCTCACCCGGCCCGTCCTCTCCAACCCCAAGCGCCTCGTGCTCTTCGACGAGATCGAGAAGGCCGCCCCCATCGTCTTCGACCTCTTCCTCCAGCTCATGGGGGAGGGGCGTCTCACGGAGCAGGGCTCCAACAAAACCGCGGACTTCACCCAGTCCGTCATCGTCCTGACCAGCAACGCCCACGCCGAGGAGATCGGCAAGGTCAAGACCGGGCACTCGGATTATCACGAAATGGTCAACGCCATCAAGGGCCATCTCGCCGACACCAAGGTCTTCCGGCCCGAGATCCTCGGCCGCATCGATCGCGTCTATGTCTTCGACCCCCTGGGCGGGATCGTCGTGGCCGAGATCGCCCTGCTCAAGGTGACGGCGCTCGCCAAAAGCTACGGCCTGACGGTCCGCTTCGTCGCCCCCGAACTGCTCATCAAGGCCCTGGCGGCCAACGACAAGGTCAGCCGATTCGGCATCCGGGAGCTCGAGCGCATCCTCTTCGATATGTTCGCGCCCGCCATGGCCACCGCCCGGGACCAAGGGGCCAAGGCCGTGCGCTTCGAGCCGGATTCCTCCGGAAAGATAACGGTAGGTCCCGAGGCGAAAGTCTAACCCCGGGTTATCCACCGAACCGGGAACGTTCCACGTCGCGTGGATAGCGCCGTGGGGACCCTCAGTCCCAACGGCAATAGCGGTCGCGGCGCCGCTCCAAGTCGGCGATGACGTTGGCGCGGAAGGCGGGCGTTCGAAAACCCAACTCCTGCCGGTAGCGGGCGATCGGGATCTCCTCGACGCGCGCCCGCACGGTCTGAAAGAGCCTCGGCCAGCCTTCATCCGGGGCCTGCACGTGGTGAAGCCCCCCGCTATAGACTATCAGGAGAGTCCCGTCGCCGACCCGGTTGAGGATGTCGACGATCCCGCCGCGCACGGTCATGGGTCGGCCGTTCTTGTCGAGACCGTCGCGGCGCTTCATGCGCCCCTCCGGCGCGATGATCACGATGCTGTCGGAGCCCAAGCGCCGGCCGAAGTCGGCCCATGTCCGGTCGCGCCGGCGCGAGACGCTCACGGCCTGGGGCACCATCCACCGGAAGAAGAGCCCGGCCAGGGGCCGGCGCAGGGTGCTGTCGGCCCCCGGCAAAAGCCCGCGGCGCGCCACCTCCCAAATCCAGCTCAGCGGCACGATCCCCAGAAAAATCGGCTCCCAGAGGCTGGTGTGATTGAGGAGGACGGCCACGCGGCAGTCCCGGAAAGGCCGCGCCGGGGCCGGGCCGACCCGCTCGACGACGAAGCGGAACAGCCGGCGGGAGGCCAGATGCGCGGCCCCGAGCAGCAAAAATCTTAGAACGCTCCCCGGGCCCACGAAGCCGGGCCTACTCTTCGACGGCCACGACCCGCAGCACCTCGTCGAAAGTGGTGAGCCCCGCCTGCATCTTGCGCAGGCCGTCGAGCAGCAGGGTCGCCACCCCGACTTCCGTCACCGCGGCGCGCTGAAGCTCGCCTAAGGGCATCTTCTGGAGAATGCACTTGCGCAGATGGGGCGTGATCGGGACCAGCTCGAAGAGCAGGGTGCGGCCCGCATAGCCCGATTCCTTGCACGCCTCGCAGCCCCTGCCGCGGAAAAGCTGAGTCAGACCCTTGGGGTCGACGGGAACCCCGGTTTTTTTAATGATGTCGGCGATTTGCTCGCGCAGTTCCGGGGCGATGAGGACCGGCTCGCGGCACTTGTCGCAGATGCGCCGCACCAGGCGTTGGGCCATGACCGCGGTGAGCGCCGAGGCGATGAGGTAGGGCTCCAAGCCCATGTCGAGCAGGCGCGTCACCGCTCCGATGGCCGAATTGGTGTGGAGCGTCGAGAAGAGGAGGTGCCCGGTCAGGGAGGCGCTCATCGCGATCTCGGCGGTCTCGAGGTCCCGGATCTCGCCCACCATGATGACGTTGGGATCCTGGCGCAGGATGTGACGCAGACCCGAGGCGAAGGTGAAGCCGGATTTAATGTTGATGGCGCTTTGGTTGATGCCCGTGATCTGCTGTTCGATGGGGTCTTCCAGGGTGACGATGTTGCGGGTCGGGGTGTTCAAAGTCTGGAGTATGGTGTAGACCGTGGTCGACTTGCCGTTGCCGGTGGGTCCCGTGACGATGACCATGCCTTGCGGGCGATGGATCAGCTTGAGCATCGCCTCCACCATCTCCGGCACGATCCCCAACTGGGTGAGCTCCGGGATCACCGTGACCCGGCGGATGACGCGCAGCACGGCCTTGTCCCCGTAGGGAGTCGGGAAAGTCGAAAGCCGGATATCGGCCTGCTCCTTGTCGATGGTGACTTCCATGCGCGCGTCTTGGGGCTTGGCGGTCTGGAGGCCCTGCTCCGGATCCAGCCCGCACATGACGCGGATGCGCGGGACCACCCGGATGTTCAAGGAATTCGGCAGTTCCAGCGACTCCTCAAGGAACCCGTCGATTCGCATCCGTACCCGCACCTTGTCCACCATCGGCTCCAAATGAATGTCGGAGGCCCGCGAGTGAACGGCCTCATCGAGGATGAGCTGGACTAGATTAATGACCAGCACCTCGTCTTCCTGGGGCTTGGCCACGGCCCCGCCGCCGAAGAGGCCTCCGCTGGGCTTGGCCGCCTGCGCGGCGCGGAGCTTGGCCAGCATTTCATTGAAGAGTTTCTGCAGATTCGGGACCGGCTTGGGCTTGGCTGGAGGCGGCGGCGGCTTGGGGACCGCCGCCGTGGGCGGAGGAGGCGGGGGAGGCGGCGGAGGAGGAGGCGGCGGGGGAGGCAGCGCCTGGACGGAACGGGACTTGAGGTCCCCGGGGGTCTCCCCCGAACGCACCACCAGCTCCTCCCAACCCTGGGTCGGCATGAGGTTATCCGGCACCGGTCTCGGGGTCATGTTGGCCGGCAGGGGCCGGCCCGGGACATTGGCCTCGATGATCGGGGCGGCGGGCACGGAGGTCTTGATCCTGGGCTGAAGGGCCTCGATGAGGTAGTGTTCCACTCCCCCGCACATGACCCTCTCCACCACCGCCCACGTCACGAAAAGGGAATGGGTCTTGAAGGCCAGGACCACCGGGTCGCGGCGCTCCTCCTCCAGCCGATTCCTGATAACGCCGCGCCCGACCTTGACCGTCGCGGGGGTGGGGCCGCCATGCCAAATGACATAGACGCCCTCCAGCCCCGTGAAATGCGCGTGGTCGAGATGGAGTGCCATGAGATCGGCCCAGACGCCTCCGCGGGCGCGGTTCCAGAGCAGGTTGAGGGGGAGCGCGGGCATCAGGATCTCGTGAGCTTCTTGTAGCGGATGCGGTGCGGGACCGCCGCCGCCCCCAGGCGCGCCTTGCGGTCTTCCTCGTAGGCCTGGTAGTTGCCCTCGAAAAAACGCACCTGGCTGTCTCCCTCGAAGGCGAGGATGTGCGTGGCCACGCGGTCGAGGAACCAGCGGTCGTGGCTGATCACCACGCAGCAGCCCGCGAAATTCTGGATCGCCTCCTCCAGCGCCCGCAGGGTGTGGACGTCGAGGTCGTTGGTGGGCTCATCGAGCAGCAGGACGTTTCCCCCGGCCTTGAGGACCCGGGCCAAATGGGCGCGGTTGCGCTCGCCGCCCGACAGGCGGCCGACGAGTTTCTGCTGGTCGGAGCCCGTGAAATTGAAGCGCGCCGCGTACTGCCGCGCGCTCACCTCGCGCTTGCCGAGCGTCACCACGTCCTTGCCGTCCGAGATCACCTCCCAGACGGCCTTGGCGGCATCCAAGACATCCCGGTCCTGGTCCACGGCCGCGACCTTGACGGTCTCGCCAAGCTTGATCGTTCCCGAGTCGGCCGTCTCGGCGCCGGTCACGAGCTTAAAAAGCGTGGTCTTGCCCGCCCCGTTGGCTCCGATCACGCCCACGATGCCGTTGGGAGGCAGGCGGAAGGTGATATTCTCAAAGAGCAGTTTGTCGCCGAAGGCCTTGGAAACTTTATCGAACTCAATGACCACGCCGCCCAAGCGCGGTCCGGGCGGGATGTAGATCTCAAGCTCCCAAGCCTGCTTCTGGACCTCTTCGCCGAGCATGGCCTCGTAGGCCTGGAGCCTGGCCTTGGACTTGGCCTGCCGTCCCCGGGCGCCCATGCGCACCCAGTCGAGCTCGCGGGCCAGGGTCTTTTGCCGCTTCGACTCGCCCTTCGCCTCGCGCAGGAGCCTTTCCTGCTTCTGCTCGAGCCAGGAGGCGTAGTTGCCTTTCCAGGGAATGCCGACCCCGTGGTCAAGCTCGAGGATCCAGGAGGCCGCGTTGTCGAGAAAATAGCGGTCGTGCGTGACGGCGATGACCGTGCCCTTGTACTGCTGGAGGTGATCCTCGAGCCACTCCACGGATTCGGCGTCGAGGTGGTTGGTGGGTTCGTCGAGAAGAAGGATGTCGGGCTCCTTCAGGAGCAGGCGGCAGAGGGCGACGCGCCGCTTCTCGCCGCCCGAGAGGTTGGCCACGAGCGCCTCTCCCGGCGGGCAGCGCAACGCGTCCATGGCCAGCTCGAGCTTGGAGTCCAATTCCCAAGCCCCGGTCGCCTCGATCTTTTCCTGGAGGGCCCCTTGACGGTTCATGAGCTTCTCCATCTCTTCGGGAGAGATGTCGCCGGCGAGCCTATGGGAGATCGCGTCGTACTCGGCCAGGAGCTTCTTGGTCTCGGCCGCGCCTTCCTCGACGATCTCCTTGACGGTCTTGGTCTTGTCGAGCTGGGGCTCCTGCTCGAGAAGGCCCACCGTATAGCCCTTGGAAAGGGAGACCGTGCCGCTGTGGTCCGAGTCCAAGCCCGCCATGATGCGCAGGAGGGTGGATTTCCCCGAGCCGTTGTCGCCGATCACCCCGATCTTGGCCCCGTAATAATAGGAGAGCGAGATATCCTTCAAAAC
Organism: uncultured Elusimicrobia bacterium; assembly: GCA_964374095.1. Taxonomy (GTDB): domain Bacteria; phylum Elusimicrobiota; class Elusimicrobia; order UBA1565; family UBA9628; genus CAYJXJ01. The sequence goes on along the minus strand of CAYJXJ010000047.1, from coordinate 18,184 downwards.
CTGCTGCTTGGGGGGGTAGATCCGGCTGACCTCCACCATGGAAAAGATGATCTGCTTGGTGTCGACGGTCGCGGCCATGAATCTATACTACAAATTTCGCAAGGCGGCCCGGGCCGCCTCCAGCGTGCGCTCCACGTCGAGGGGCCGATGCGCCGCCGACAGAAAGGCGGCCTCGAACTGCGCCGGCGGGAAGTAGACCCCCCGCTCCAGCAGCCCGTGGAAAAAGCGACCATAAGCCTTGGCATCGGCCGCCTTGGCGCTGTCGTAGCCGGTCACCGGACCCGGACAGAAGAAAGCCGTAATCATGGAGGCCGTTGAATTGACGCGCAGCGGGACTCCCGCGGCCCCAGCGGCGTCGGCGAGTCCTTCGGCGAGCGCACTCGTCAGTTTTTCGAGCCGCCGGTACGGTTTCTCCGATTTCAAAAGTTCCAGCGTTTTGAGCCCCGCGGCCACGGCCACCGGATTGCCCGACAAGGTTCCGGCTTGATAGACGGGGCCCAGCGGCGCCACCAGCTCCATAAGCTCGCGCCGTCCGCCGTAGGCGGCCAGCGGAAATCCCCCTCCCACGATCTTGCCCAAGCAGGTGAGGTCGGGCCTGATCTTAAAGAGCGTCTGCGCGCCGCCGTAGCAGAGCCGAAAGCCGGTGATGACTTCGTCGAATATCAGGAGCGCGCCGTGGGACGCGGTGATCTCGCGCAAGGATTGAAGGAAGCCCGGCGCCGGGAGCACCACGCCCATGTTGCCGACCACGGGCTCGACGATCACGGCCGCGACGCGTCCCCCCCACCGCTCGAAGGCCGAACGAACGGCCTCCGGGTCGTTATAGGGCAGGCTGATCGTCGTCTCGGCCCAGGCCCGCGGCACCCCCGCCGAGTCCGGGGTCCCCAAGGTGAGGGCCCCCGAGCCGGCGGCCACGAGCAGGCTGTCGGCGTGCCCGTGGTAGCACCCCGCGAACTTGATCACGGCGTCGCGCCGGGTCGCGGCGCGCGCGACCCGCAGGGCGCTCATCACCGCCTCCGTGCCGGAGGACGTCAGCCGCAGGAGATGCATGCTGGGTAAGGCCTTGCGGATTTCCTCGGCAAGCAGGACTTCCCCGGCCGTGGGGGCGCCGAACGTCGAGCCCTTGCGGGTGGCGGCCCGTGCGGCCGCCACCACTTCTCGGCGGGCGTGGCCCAGGATCAGCGGTCCCCAAGAAGCGCAGTAGTCGATGTAGGACCTGCCGTCCACGTCTGTCAGTCGACACCCCTGGCCCGAGGCCATAAACCGGGGAGTGCCTCCCACCCCCTTGAAAGCGCGGACCGGCGAGCTCACCCCCCCGACCAGGGACCGGGAGGCCCGCGTGAACCAGCTAGCGCTTTTTTTCACCGAGCCAGCGCGCGGCGTCAAGGGCATGGTAGGTGATGATAAAATCCGCGCCCGCGCGCTTGATCGCCAGCAGCGCTTCAAGCGCGGCCCTTCTCTCATCGATCCAGCCGTTGGCGCCGGCGGCTTTGAGCATGGCGTACTCGCCCGAAACCGAGTAAGCCGCCGTGGGCAAACCGAAACGCTCCCGCGTCGCGCGCAGCACGTCCAGATAGGCCAGGGCGGGCTTGACCATGACCATATCGGCTCCCTCGGAAACGTCGAGGGCCACCTCGCGCAGGGCTTCCCTGAGATTGGCGGGATCCATTTGATAGGTCGCGCGATCGCCGAAGCTCGGAGGCGACTCCGCGGCTTCCCGGAAGGGGCCGTAGAAAGCCGAGGCGTACTTGGCCGCGTAGGCCAGAATCGGCGTCATTTCCCGTCCGGCGGCGTCCAGCCCCTTGCGGATCGCCGCGACTTGACCGTCCATCATGCCCGAGGGCGCGATCACATCGCAGCCGGCTTGGGCCTGCGAGACGGCGGTCTTGGCCGCCAACTCGAGCGTCGGGTCGTTCAAGACGCGCCCGTCTTTGACCACGCCGCAATGCCCATGGTCCATGTATTCGCAGAAACATAGGTCGGCGATCACGGCCAGCCCCGGGTGACGGTCCTTGATCAGCCCCGCGGCGCGCTGCACGATACCGTCCTTGGCGTAGGCCCCGGAGGCCTTGGCGTCTTTCCTCTCGGGTATGCCGAAAAGGATGACGGCGCCCAAGCCGGCGGCGGCGGCGTCCGCCGCCGCCTTCGCGGCCTCATCCGGCGAAAGCTGAAAATGGCCGGGCATCGATGCGATCGCTTTGCGTACTCCCTTCCCCGGACGCACGAAGAGCGGCAGAACGAGGTCCCCGGCGTTTAGGGCGGTCTCGCGGACCATGGCCCGCAGGGCCGGCGAGGAACGCAGGCGCCGCAGCCGCTGGGTCGGGAAGGCCATGCCGGAATTCTACTAATTGCGACATTCAATCAGGTATGATGGGCCCGTGCTCCCGCAGGGACCCGTGGTCGAGCCTGGCGTGGATGGCCGCGGCGCGTTTTAATATAATCGCCCAGGCATCCATGCGCGAAGGCATCACCTTCAACGACGTTTTGCTCGTCCCCAGGCGCTCCGCGGTCGCCTCGCGCGGCGACGTGGACACCGCCGGGCGCTTCTCACGGCGCATCACCCTGAAGTCTCCCATCGTTTCGGCCAACATGGACACCGTGACCGAGGCCGCCATGGCTATCGCCATGGCCCAGGCCGGAGGCCTGGGGATCATCCACCGATTCCTGACGATCGAGGAGGAAGCCGCCCAGGTGGCGCTGGTCAAACGCGCCGAAACCTTGGTCATCGAGGAGCCCTACACCCTCGCTCCCTCCGACACCATCCATGCGGCCCGCAACCTCATGGCCCGGCGCTCCGTGGGCGGCATCCTCATCGTCGACGGCGCCAAGAAGCTGGTCGGCATCGTCACCGAGCGCGACATCCAGTTCGCCGAGGACGCGGGCGTCCCCCTGCGCTCGGTCATGACAGCCCAGCCCATCACCGCCAAGCCCGGCATCACCATCGACAAGGCCCGGCGCCTGCTGGCCGAGAGGAAGCTCGAAAAGCTCCCCCTCGTCGATGACAACGGCCTGCTCTGCGGGCTCATCACGGCCAAGGATATCAAGAAACGGCGCCTTCACCCGCACGCCTCCATGGACAAGAAAGGGCGGCTGCTGGTGGGTGCGGCCGTGGGGGTGGTGGGCGACTTCATGGAGCGCTCCGCCGCGGCCTTGGCGGCCGGGACCGACGCCCTGGTCGTCGATGTCGCCCACGGCCACGCCGACCACGTGATCGCCGCCGTCGCCAAGATCAAGAAGCGCTGGTCCTCCTGCGAACTCGTGGCGGGCAACGTCGCCACCCACGAGGGGGCGCGGGATCTCGTCGAGGCCGGCGCCGACGGCGTCAAGGTGGGCGTGGGCCCGGGATCGATCTGCTCGACGCGCATCGTCTCGGGAGCCGGGGTGCCGCAGCTCACCGCGGTGATGGACTGCGCCAAGGTCACGCGCAAGAAGGACGTCCCGGTCATCGCCGACGGCGGCATCCGAGATTCGGGAGACATCACCAAGGCCATGGCCGGCGGGGCCTCGGCCGTCATGATCGGAAGCCTGCTCGCCGGCACCGAGGAAAGCCCCGGACTCATGGTCGTTCGCAACGGCGTCAAGTACAAGCTCTACCGGGGGATGGCCTCTCTCACCGCGACCTTGCGGCGCCGTGAAAAAGAATCCGCGGTTCCCGTCTCATTCGACGAGGACGACGTCAATGAGATCGTGCCCGAAGGCGTGGAGTCCATGGTGCCCTACCGGGGCCGCGCGGCCGAGGTGGTCACTCAGCTCGCCGGCGGCCTGCGCTCGGGGATGAGCTACTGCGGCGCGCGCAGCTTGGCCGAGCTCTGGAAAAACGCCGAGTTCATCCGCATCTCCCCGGCCTCCTGGGCCGAGTCCAAGCCGCACGCCCTGCCGCAGTAGACTGCAACTGTACGCGCGTACAGTTGCCTCCGCCCAAGACACCGCGAGGAGAGCGGCGACCGGGCGGCGTATTAACGAAGCGCGCGGGTCCCTAAGGACCCGCGCGCTATATGAGAAACGGCCTGTACCCCGGATTCTGTCCACCGACTTCAACCGGGGTGCGCCCGGCCTCCATCGGCTGGAGGATCATTTCTCTGATGCGGCCACCGGGCGGCCGCTTCGAGACCTGCGCTCCCACTGAGTGGAGGCGCGGGTCCCTAGGCCGCGCGAGCCGCGCCAGCCGCCCTGCTGCCTTGCTCCCGGCGGGGTTTTCCGTGCCCCCCGCCTCACGGCAGGGGCGGTGAGCTCTTACCTCGCCTTTTCACCCTTACGCCCCTCTCGGGGCGCGGTATGTTCTCTGTGGCACTGTCCGTCAACGTGACCTTGCGGCCACGCCGCCCCGTCTTTCAACGGGCGCCGCGCTCTATGGAGTCCGGAAGTTCCTCCCGCTCGTCGCGGGCGACCCCCCGGCCGTTCCTCAACCCCCGGCCTACCCCCGGCGGGGGGGAGGCCGGGGGTTGAAGGGGGGCGGATATCCGTCCCCTCCGTTTTGCCTACGCCGCCGGCGCTTCCGGCGCGGGCGTGGCGACGGCCGCCGCGGCTTTGGCCAACGCCGCGGGAATGTAGAGTATGCGCTGGCAGCTCTCGCAGAGGACCATGGTCGTCGCCCGGGTCGCCTCCACGATCTTGTGCGGAGACTGGGCCATGCGGCAGGCCCCGCAGGCGTTGCCGTCGATGCGCACGATCGCGTCGGACTTGCCCCGGGAGCGGATGTGGCGGTAGGCGCGCAGAGCCCCGGCGTCGATGCCTTCGGCCGCGGCCTCTCGGGCGGTCTTGGCGGCCTCGAACTCGGCCTGGAGCCGGGTCCGCAGGGTCTCCATGGCGGCGACATCGCCCTTGACACCCTCTTCCCGCGCCCGGAACGCGACGACGGCGGCTTTCTCGCCTTTGCGGGAAGCGTCGAGCCGCTCCATGATCTCCAGAATCTCGGTCTCGATCTGGCCGCCCGCGGCCTTGGCCCGGTCGATCTCGGTCTGGAGGGCCTTGAAGGCCTCGTTGGTCTTGACCTGGTTGAGTTCCATCATGTGCTTGCGGACCGCTTCTTCTTTCTGAGCGAGATCAAGCTCCTTTCCCTTCTTGGCCTTCTCAAGCTCGATGGTGATCTGCTTGGCGTCCTGCTGGCGCGCCTTCTCCCTCTCCAGGCCGTCCCGCATGGCCTGAATCTCGAGCGGAACGCGGGCCAATTCCTTCTGCAGGCGGTCGAACACCAGATCCCGCTCCTGCAGGGAGATGAGCAACGTGAGGGCTTCCTTGGTCAGCGCCATCTCGACCGGGTATTATACAATATTGCCCCATGCCTCCCCGTCGAGCCGGAAAGGCCGCCGTGATCCTCATCGGACACGGCGCCGTGCCCGCCGACTTCCCGCGCGAGCTCGCCGGAGAGCTCAAGAGGCTGGAATCCGCGCGCGGCGCCGACCCCCCGTCGTCTCGGGAGACGGAACTGGACCGGCGCATGCGGTCCTGGCCCCGAACGCCCAAGACCGATCCCTATCAGGCCGGGCTCGAGTCCATCGCGCGCTCCCTTGGTTCCGCCCTGAAGAGCCGTCGCGTCGTCTGCGCCTACAACGAGTTTTGCGGGCCGACGATCGAGGAAGCCGTCCGCGCTTTGGCCGCGGCGGGGGCTTCCTCGATCGTTCTGTTGTCCATCATGATCACGCGCGGCGGGGTGCATAGCGAGCATGATATCCCCGCCGTTGTCGATCGGCTCCGCCGCGAGCACGCGGGGGTTCCGATCCGTTACGCCTGGCCGTATCACCTGCCGGCGGTGGCCCGGATGCTGGCCGATTCGGTGCGACGGGCCGAATCTACTCGGAAATCACCTCGGCGCTGAAGAGCCCGGGGTCGGCCTGAATCTCGAGGACCAGGCGCGCCCCCTCCGGGACTTCTTCGAAACCGAGCTCCCGTGCATGGTGCCAGGCCGATTCTCCCAACGACGTCTCGATCCGGGCCCACCCTCGCGGTCCGCGACTCGAGCCGTCCGGCAGACGCACGGAGGCTCGCACCGCGCCGGGGAGGTTGAGCCGCGGCGCTTTAGCCAAGGCCGGCCCCGCTCCACGCCGGCCGCCTTGCTTGAACCCGGCCCGCGCCAAGAAGATGAGCTCGGCGCGTTCCTCCGGGGACAATGGCGCGGGCGGACGGCGCTTTCCCGGCCGCAGCGCGACGGCGCCGTAGCCGACGACATGAGCGAAATCGCGCTCCTCCACGACCTGGCCGGAATGGAGCCTCTCTAAAACCTCGACGCGACCCGCGCCGAGAGTCTTCGCCGCCTCAAGGACCGCCAGCACCGCGCTCTCGCCGCAGAAAGTCAGCGCCAGGTCCGGCAGGCCGCGATTGAGAAGGAGGCGGTTGGTCAGCCACAGGCGCGCGGGCTCCAGGGAGGTCAAGGCCTCCAATGTGGCGCGGTCGACGCTGTCGGCCAACTCCCCGGCGGGGTAGTGCGAAAGGTCCGAAGAGGCGACCAACAAGACCCGCCGGCCCCGCGCCGCCGCGGCCAGGGCCCGGCCCACCACCCGAGCCTGCTCGAGATCCGAACCGGACATGAGAAGGCCCACCAGGGCCGGGCTCCCCAAAGCACGGCGGATGAAGGGGACCTGGACCTCGATGGAATGCTCCTGGGCGTGCGCGTCGGGGTTCGCGCGGATGAGCGGCGTGGCCGCCATCAGTTCCCGGGCCAGCGTTGCGTCGTAAGGAAGCGCCGCGCCGGGCACGCCGTAAGACCCCGGGTAGAGCGCGGCGCCATCCACGTCCGCGCCGTGAGCCGTCCCGATCACGACCACGGCGTCGATGGTTCCAGGGGAGAGGGTCTTGAAGGCCCGCGCCGACGCCGCCCCGGAGTACTCGATGGCGGCGTGGGGCACGAGCAGGGCCGCGGGACGCGATCCCCCCGCCTTCGGCGCGGCACGCCAGAGGCGTTCGATCCAGGCGGCGAGTTCCTTGGGGTCGGCGGGATAGAAGCGGTCGGCGGCGATGGGCTGTCGCGGCGCCGTCGCGGCCGAAGCCGCGACGAGACCGGCCGCGACCAACGCGGAAAAATTCATGGGCGCAATCTTTCCGTAATACTATTCTGACAAACTGTATCCGCTGACTCGGCAACAGCACAAGGCGCCGGAACGTACGACAACAGAGTCCGACGACGACAACCGGGGGCGGCGTCCGGCGCGTCCATGGAATGGAGGCGCGGGCGCCGCCCCCACGCTTTTTAGTCCGCGCATTCGATCCGCTGGAATGCCTTAAGGATACGTTCCAGCCACCGGACATGCATCTCATCGAATGCGTCCTTGGAGGCGCTGTCGACGTCGAAAACCGCCCAAACCTTTCCCGAGCGGTCAAAAACGGGCAGCGCCACCTCCGAAAGGTTGGCGGGGTCGCATTCGACGTGCCGGTCCGTCCCCAGGGACTTCACGTCGCCCACAACCAAGGGCTGCCCCGTGCGCGCCGCCCGCCCGCACACGCCGTGCATGGGAAGGGGCGAACAGGCCGGCTTTTCCCGGTGCGGGCCAAGGATGAGCGAATCTCCGTCCCGGGAAAGCCGGTAGAAGCCGCACCAGGAATACGGCTTCTCCGCGAAGTGATCCCAGAGGACGTCGACGATCTCGCGCATCATGCGGTCGCAGTCGAGCTCCCGGCGGCGCCACTTAAGCTCGAGCACGTCGCGGGCCTTCTGGTAGCGGGCCCGCGCGGGCCTGCTCCCCAGGCCCGCGTCCGGCGATTGGAGCGGAGGCGGATCTTCCATCATGCGGGTCTCCCTGCGGGCTTGGGCCCGCGGTCCTCGAAGCGCGGCCGTTCTCCTTTCGCGGAGAGGGCGGAGGCGCCGGCGGGCGCCAACTGCCCGCAGGCCGCCGCGATGTCGCGGCCGAGATTCTGACGGATGGTGCACATGAGCCCCGCGGCCCGCAGGGCCGCGTGGAAGGCTCGCGCGGCCGCCTCGGCCGGCGGCGAGAAGGCGGTGGCCGTCGCATTGAAGACGATGAGATTGACGTGGAGGAGTCCGGGGTCGATGGACCGCACGAACTCGATCACCTCGCGGGCCTGCCGGGGGGAGTCGTTGACTCCCCCCAGCAGGACGTACTCGAGGAACACCTTGCGGCGGTGCCGGGCGAAGATCTCCCGCAGGGCGGCGGCCAGGGCGGCCAAGGGGTAGGCCTTGTTGATCGGGACCAGGCGGGCGCGCAGCTCATCGTTGGCCGCGTGCAGGGAGAGCGCGATATTGACCTGGGGAAATTCATCGGCGAAGCGCCGCATCGCGTCTGGGAAACCCGCCGTCGATACCGAGATGCGCCGGGCCCCCATCCCAAAGAGCCTCTGGTCCGTCAGGACCCGCAGGGACTCGGCCACGCTGTCATAGGCGAGGAAGGGCTCACCCATGCCCATATAGACGACGTTGGACACCTCCCCGGCGATGCCCTCGCGGCGCATATGGAGCCGCCAGAACAGGACCTGGTCGGTGATCTCCTCGGGCGTGAGGCTGCGCCCGGCGCCGAGAAGTCCGGTGGCGCAAAAACCGCAGCCCACCGCGCAGCCGGTCTGACAGGAGAGGCACGCGGTCCAACGCCGAGGACTCGGCCGCATGAGCACGGACTCAACGATTCCACCGTCGGCCAGCCGCAACGCGGCCTTGCGGGTCCCATCGGCCGAGTTCGTCAGAGCCGCGGCCGAAAGACAGAGGAGGGGCGCCTCGCGCTCGAGCCGCCCGCGCCAGGCCTCGGGCAGGACGCCGACCTCCGCGTAGGAGGCCGCGGGTCCCCGGCAGACGGCGCGCGCCACCTGCGCGGCCCGGTAGCGCTCGGCCTTGGCGCGCGCCAACGCCGCCACAACCCGGCCGAAGTCCATCAGTAGGTGACCTCGAGTATCCCCTTGGAATCGAGAAGCTTCTGCGTGACCCTCTCCTGCGCGGCGCGGGAGCCCGAGGTGTAGAACTCCAAATAGTAGCCCTCGGCCCGCTTCATGACCTTGCGGCGCATGACGCGCACGCGCGATTCCCGGAATACGCGGTCGACGGCTTCGAGGCTCTCCGCGTCGAGGCGGGAAACGATCCGGTAGATGTTGCGCTCGCGCAGGTCATCGATGAGGATATCGAGCCGCGTAAAGAACAACTGCACGAAGAGAGTCCCCGCCGCGGCGACCGAGGCGAGCTTGTAGTAGCCGAAGCCCACGGCCATGCCGATGGCCGCGACCGTCCAGATGGTGGCCGCGGTGGTGAGTCCCGTCACCCGGTCGCCCTCGCGCATGATCGAGCCGGCCCCCAGAAAGCCGATCCCGGTCACGACCTGGGCCGCGATGCGGGCCGGATCGGCGAGAGCCTGGAGCTTGGCCGAGATGATGGTAAACAACGTCGCCCCTAGGGCGATGAAGATGTTCGTGCGCAGGCCCGCGGCCTTGTCCGACACCTCCCGCTCCAGGCCGATGGCCATTCCCAGCACGAGCGAAATTCCCAGCTTGATCAGATCGTTTTCCCAGTTCATGGTTTCCTTACCTGGCGCCATATAATGCGCCAGGCCGCGGGTATCGCAAGGGCTTCGGTCATGCGCACCTTCCCGGCGCGGCCCGGGGGCCGGCGGCCGCCGAAGCCGCGGCCATGCGGCCCGCTTCCCGCCCCGAACGCACGCAGTCCGGCAGGCCGATGCCCCGGTACGAGCAGCCGGCCAGGACAAGGCCCGGGTGGCCGCGGAGACAAGACTCGACGCGCCGCAGCAGCAGCCCGTGTCCCGGCGCGTACTGCGGGTTGGCGCGCGGCCACAGATGCGTCCGCGCGGCCGCGGGCGCCAGGCTGGGCAGGCCGAGTATGCGGCGCACGTCCTCCAGCGCCGAGCCTTCGATGCCGGAAGCGCCCCCGCTTAAGGCCGACTCCCGACCCGCTCCGCCGACGAAACAGCGGATCAGGACCTTCCCGGCGGGGGCGCGTCCCGGAAACTTGATCGACGAATAGCTCGCGGCGCTTACGGCGTTGGGCAAGGGCCCAACGTCCCCGAAGGGCGGCCTTCCTCCCTTCCCGGAGGGGACCGGAACCAAAAACCCCGTTCCCCGCAGCCGTCCTCCGAGCGATCCCTCGTCGAATGCGAACGAGACGGTCGCGCTCGACGCGAACGGGATCTCCCGCAGAGCCCCCGCCAGTTCGAAATCCCAGGCTTCGACCAAATCGGCCATGGCCCAAGCCGGAAGCGCCGAGATGACCGCGTCGGCTTCAAGAGTCTGCCCGGCCGCGCGCACATGCCAGACCCCCCACCGGCTCCGCAGCGACTGGACCGCCGCGCCCGTCCGCACCCGCGGGCCGAGCCGCCCCGCCAGGGCCGACGCGAGGCTCCCCAAACCGCGGCGCAGGGTCGAGAACTTCATGCCTCCTGAGGAGGAACTGCCGCGCCCGTTGCGCGCGAGCATGCCGCGCACCAGTCCTCCCCTGCGCTCCATCTCGCGCAGCTGCGGGAATGTGGCCAGGAGGCTCAATTTCTCGGGATCGGCGGCGTAGATGCCGGCCAGCATCGGTCCGGCCGCGCGCTCCAGGACCTCGGACCCGAGACGGCGCCTGAGAAAACACGCCAGCGACTCGTCCTGCTCGCCCTCGGCGCCGGGCACCCAAGGCTCCAGCGCCGCCCGGAGCTTGCCCCTCCAGCTCAAGAGATCGCAGGACACCAGCGGCCACACCCGTGTCGGCACGCCGAGGCTCATTCCCGCCGGAAGGAAGCGCAAACGCCCCCCCCAGAAAACCCCGACGCCCCCTGAGGCCATCTCGAAATCGAGCAAATCCGGGCCGAGCCCCAGCTCACGGGCCAATGCCGCGGCTTGGGGGCGCATGGTGACGAAGGAGTCCGGGCCCGCCTCGAAGAGAAACCCGTCGGATTCCTCGGTCAGGATCTTGCCGCCGACCCGGGGAGATGCCTCGAACACCGTCACCTCGGCGCCGCCGCGCTGCAAGACCTCCCAGGCGGCGGATAAACCCGTGATCCCGGCGCCCAGCACCGCGACGCGCCTGGCTTGGCTCACGCGGCCTTCCCGTTTCCAGAGGCCGCGACCCACTCGACCAGCGCGGCCACGTTCTCGGGCGGAGTCTGCGGCAGAACCCCGTGGCCCAGGTTGAAGATATGGCCCTTGCGGCCGCGGGCTTGATCGAGGACGCCTTGCGCCGCGGCCCGCAGCGCCCGACGGGGGCCTAGGAGCGCGACGGGGTCGAGGTTTCCCTGCACGGCCCGGGGGCCGACGCGGCGGATGGCCGCGCCCAAATCCACGCGCCAGTCCACCCCTACCACGTCGGCGCCCGCGGAGGCGAAATCCTCCAGGAACCCGGCGGTGCCGGTACCGAAATAGATGGTCGGCGCGCCCGCGGGCCTCAGCGCCGAGAAGAGGCGCCGCGAATAGGGCAGGACCGCGGCGCGGAATTCCTCCGGAGAGAGGCAGCCCACCCAGCTGTCGAAGAGCTGAACGGCCTGCGCCCCGGCCGAAATCTGCCGCTTGAGATATGACACGGTCAGGCCCGCGAGCTTGCCCATCAGGCTCCGCCAGGCCTTGGGCTCCTCAAGCATGAGCCCCTTGGTCTTAAGAAAGTCCCGCGAGGGTCCGCCCTCGATGAGGTAGCTCGCCAACGTGAAGGGCGCCCCGGCAAATCCTATCAGCGGGACCTTCCCGGCCAGCTCGCGGCGGACCAGCCGGGCGGCCTCGAAAACGCAGGAGAGTCCCTCAATCGCCTTGTCCACCGACAATTGCTCGATGTCCCGCGCCGAGCGCAGCGGCCGGTCGATGACCGGGCCGGGCACGAAGCGCACCCCTCGGCCCAGGGCCGCGGCGGGCATGAGGATGTCCGAGAAGAGTATCGCCGCGTCGAACTTGAAGCGGCGCAGGGGCTGGAGGGTGACCTCGCAGGCCAGCTCCGGGGTTCGGGCCAATTGCAATATAGAGCGACTTTCGCGGAGTTTGCGGTACTCCGGCAGGTAGCGGCCGGCCTGACGCATGAGCCAGATCGGGGGACGGTCCACGGCCCGGCGGCGGCAGGCGGACAAAAAACGGTCGTCGCGGACCGGAGGAACGGGGGGCATATGAATATCTTATCAATTCGGGCCCTGGGCCCGGACGCCCGCCTTGGCGTTCCTACTTGCTCCCGTCCGTGGGAAAGTCGCCCTCCATCTCTCGAAACGTCTCTGTCGGCCCGCGCGGCCCCGGGGACCCCGACAGCCACGACGATGAGGGCGCCGCTCAACCGCCCATCGCGCATCACCGGAGCTTTTCCAGGATGAGGCGTCCGTTGGCGGCGTCGACCTGCACGAGGAAATGGCTCAAGAAAGACATCCCGAGCAGGCCGTCGAAGCCCTGCCCGGAGGCGTTGACCACGGCCGCCGCGGATTTCTCGACCTTGGACTCGCCGACCGCGATTGAATCAAGCGTGATCATCTTGGCCGGCACCAACGCGCCGTCGGCCGTGGTGACCTGGACGATGGGATCCGCCGATCCTTGAGCGACCCCCAAGCGGTCGGCCGCTTCCCGGTAGAGCAACGTGGTGCCAGCTCCCGTATCGACCATGAGGCGCGCCGTGACCTTCCCGTTGATGAGGGCGTCCACCATCAGATGGTTGCCCCGGCGCTCGGAGGCGACCGTGTCCTTGGCGAAGTCGCCCTCCATCTCCCGGGCGGCCTCGTTCATCCAGGCATAAAAGTCCGCGGCTTTGGATTTGGCGCCGTTCAAAACCGCGCCCCCCTCCCCCTTCAGGTACTCCCGGAGCTTGCGGTAGGACGCGAGGTAATCCATGATCGCGGCCTGCGCTTCCCGGGACTTCTGGGGACCGGCCCCCAGGCTGAACTGATGGGCCTCGATCTGGGCCGCGGTCTTGTTGATCTGCCCGACGAGACGGTTGTACCCGGCGGGGTCATAGCTCGGATTGACGCCGCGCAGCTGCACCATCATGGCGCCGTAGCGCTGGCGCAATTGCGGCAGCTCGGTCTCCCGGCCGTCCGCCTCCCGCCGGGACTCATCCCGCGCGCCCTTGGCGTCGAAAGCCTTCTCGCGCTTCACGCGCACCTCGTGGAAAAGCTCAAAGAGCTTCTCCGCCCCGGCCGGCACCTCCCGGCCGGATTCGAACCGGCGCCGGCGCAGCTCGGCCGCCTCTTTGCCCCCCGCGGCGCCCGCGCGCTTGATGCGCTGGATGTCGTCCTTCTGGAGCCAGACCGTGCCGTAGCCGATATCAAGCTCGATCTGGCCGGGCTCCTCGCGGACCACCTGGCCCTCCATCTGGTTGCCGTTCTTGAGGAACACCGTGTCGGCCCGGAGAGCCGGCGCCGCCGCAAGGGCTAGGGCCGCAAACAGAGCGCTTCGGAACATGGCCCTCAAGTATAGCCGGATGGACGGACCGGCGCCAGGGGCCCGGAGGCTAGCGGATGCTGTCGACCGTGGACATGCTGACGAGCGGGCTCCCGCCGACAACGACGAAGAATACCCCGTCTTTCTCCCAAGCCTCGTAGCGCAGGTACGTCGGCTTGCGGCGCTCCAGCACCGCGTGGCCGCCGTCCCCATCCGAAAGTCCGAGGTCTTTATCGGAGAGACGGTACTTTCGCCGATACGGCTCCGCCGCATCCTCCAAGAACCGGCGCGGGCTCTTGCCGACCCCCTCGCGCCTCGCGGCCTGGACGCTCGTCACGGTGAAATTCCTGTATTCGGCGCCGTTGGTGAGGATATCGCGGCTCATAAGAACGCCGTGGCGCTTGGGGAAGACGTAGACGACCTCCGACTCCGGCGTCCCCTCGCGGTGGAACGTGAAGCCCGGCCGCAGCGTCAGGGTGTAGCCCAAGGGACTTGAGTATTCGCCGGGGGGCTTGAGGTTCGGAATGAAGTCCCCCCGCGACTGCCGCATGCCGACGACCATGGCGTCCCATTCCGCCCGCGGGGTCTGGCGGATCGCGTCGAGGAGACCGCCCGCAGCCGAAATCCCCGGCGCCATGGCGAGGTAGACGTACTCCGCGGCGTCCCGGGCGACGACCGTCGCCGCGGGCTTCTCATTCACGTCCAAGGCCCAGGTCCGTTCGTCGATCGGCCTTGGAGACGGCGTCCCGGGGGCCACCCCGGCCTTGCGGGCCCGGCTCAGCTGCTCCTCCAGCGCCCGTTGAGCCCCGTAACCCCGCCGCGCCATGCGCGAGCAAATCCGCAGGAAGGCGGGAGGGCCTTCCTTGGCGGCCGGCTCGAAGAAGAGCACCTCGTCGCCTTCATCGCCGAACGCCACGCGGGTCAAGCGCCACTCCGGAGGCACGCGCAGCCTCGTGCCGAAGTGCCCGATGAACTCCTCGCCGCGCGACTCGGGGCTGCCGGAGGATGGGATGGTCATCAGCAATGCCGCCGCGGGCGTCAGCCGCCGGACGCGCCGCCAAGCGCCTAAAAGCATATTAAAAATCGGGACCCGCTCCTACAGCCGCCCGGTGAGCGCCCGCCAGAAATCGCCGGCGATGAGCCGGCCGGTCTTGAGCAGGCTGTCCTGGTAGGCGTAGCGGCCCTCGCTCTTGAGGAGGAGCTTGAGGGTCCTGCGGGCATCGAACGGATAGGAATCGAGGTCCCCGCGCTCCTCGGCCCGGGTCGGAGGCAGGGGCTTTAAGCGCTTGAGCATTTGCCGGAGCGTCCGTTCGGTCTTGGTCTGCTGCTCGCCGATGGCGACATTCAGGAGAGTGCGCAGGAAGCGCCGGGGGTGGTAGCGCAGGCGCTTCAAATGGAATCGCAGGTAGGCCTCGCGCCGCAAGGCATGCAATTCGGCGTCGGAGATGTGCTCGGACCATGACCGCGCCCTTGAGAGGTCCCCGATGGCCAGCAGGTCGAGGTAATCGAGCCCCTTCATGGCCGGCTTGCAGGCGTCCCACAGGGGCGTGCCGGGCAGGGGAATGAAGAGGCTGAAGGCCACCTCATCAACGCCCACCCGCGCCAGGGAGTCGGCGTAGTCCATGGTTAGGCGGACGTCTTCCACGCGCTCGCCCGGGATGCCGAGTATGAAGTAGGCGGCGACCTTAAGCCCCAGGGCATGCGCCCTGGCCGAGACATCGCGCAGTTGTTCGAGCCTGAAGTCGCGTCCTTTCTGGATGATGTCGTTCAACACGCGGGGCGAGCCCGACTCCGGGGCGACCGTGATGTGCGAGCAGCCGCTCTCGCGCATGACCGCGAGCATCTCGCCGTCGGTGACGCTGGCGCGGATGCCGTTGGGCGTCTGCCAGCGGATCTGGAGGCCGCGCCGGATGATCTCGCGGCAGAGCGCCACGGTCCGGCCCTTGTCCAGGGTCATGTTGTCGTCTTCAAAGTGGAACTCGGTGATGCCCCAGCGCTCCAGGCACTCCTCCATCTCATCGACCACATCGGCGGCCGCGCGCGCCACCCACCGGGTGCGCCGCGAAGCGCAGAAGGTGCAGCCGTAGGGACAGCCCCGGGAGGAAACGATCGAGGTCCAGCGCGCCGACACCGGGCCGTGCGCCTCCTGGGCCTTGATGTAGGTTTCCATGGGCAGGAGGTGCCGCGCCGGGAAGGGGACTTTGCCGAAATCGAGGTCCTTCATCCTCGCGGCCTCGGGATTGAGAGCGACCCGCGAGCCCCCCCCGGGCTCGGGGCGGCGCCAGGCCAGCGAACGCACCCCCGCCAGCGAACGACGGCCGGACAGGGCCTCGAGCAGTTCAACGATGGTCTCTTCGGCCTCTCCCACGAGGACGAAATCCACGTCCCCATTCTTAAGGACCTCTTCATACCGGGCCGAGGGATGCGCGCCTCCGAGCAAGATGGGGACATCCGGCCGGCGCTCCTTAAGGACGCGGCAGAGGGCTTCGACCGCGGGATAGGCGAAGGTGAAGAGATTGGATATGCCGATCAAGCCCGCGTCGGGATCGACCCGGTCGGCGATCTGGGAGAGGGTCAACCCCCGCAGCCACGCCTCCTTGCGGAAAGGCACCACCCGGTCGGGCGCCGAGCCCACCGCGTCGATCACCGAGACCGAGTGCCCGCGACGCAGGGCGTAGGCGGCCAAATAGGCGAGGCCCAGGGGCGGGGTGATCCCCGCCGCCACTTGGGCCGGCGTGAAAATCTGGGGCGGGTTGATGAGGGTTAGCTTCATGGGGTCACATCCCGCCATCCGCCAAATTGGAGGACATTGAGGCCTGGGGTGCCTTGAATTTGGCGGATGGCGGGATGTGACCCCATTTATTTACGCGGCCAGGAGCGTGTCGGCGGTGCGGAGAATATCCAGGAGGGCTTCCGAGGACTTGGCGCGCAGGAGCTTTCGCCTGAGGTTTTCGTTCTGCGCCAATCCCGCGATCCGGGCAAGGATTTTAAGCTGGACCACCGGCGCCGAAGCCGGGGTCAGGATCAGAAATACGAGCCGCACGGGCGTGGAGTCCGGAGCCGGAAAGGCGATCCCCTTCTGGAAGCGGCCCAAGGCGATCAAAGGCCGGGCCAGGGTCGCCAGCCGCGCGTGGGGCACGGCCACGCCCCTGCCGACGGCGCTCGAGAACTTGACCTCGCGCTCCCAGACCGCCTTGTAGGTCTCCTCGACATTGATTTCCGGATGGGCGGTCCGCAACTTTTCCAAAAGCTGGCGGATCGCCGCCGCCCGTTCCGCCGCCGGCATTTGAACGTCCACGGCCGCGGGCACCACCACGTCGGCCAAGGACCAGGCGTGGGGCAGGTCGAATTCGTCGTGCACCTCGCCGATCAACTCTTCGACGATGTCTTCGAGGGTGACGATCCCCAGCGCCCGGCCCCCCTTGTCCCGCACCAGCGCCATGTGGATGCCCTTGTCCGGGAACGTCTTCAACAGCTTCTCGAGGGGCTCGCTGTCCAGGACCTCGACCATCTCCCTGCGGAGCGCCGGCCAGTCCGGGGCCTGGGCGAGGTCCTTGCGAAGGAGGATGTCCTTAACGTGCACGAAGCCCTTCGCGGTCTCGGGGCCCCCCTCGCTGAGCGGGTAGCGCGAGTAGCGCCGCGACCTGATGATCTCGAGATTTTCCTCCCAGGACTTCTTGAGCCCCAGCACGGCGACTTTTTCAAGCGGGACCATGGCGTCTGCGGCTTTGGCGGCCCCCAGATCGAAGAGGTTCTCCAGCAGCATGAGGCGCTCGAAAGGGAGGGTACCCTTCTCTTGGGTCTCGCCGAGGAGGACCCGCATCTCCTCCTCCGTCACCACCGACTCCGATTCCGCCGCGGCCCGCAGGCCAACGGCCCTCAGGATCGAGACCGAACACCAGGACATGAACGCCACCGGGATGCGGAAGGCCAGCGCGAAGAGCCGCAGCGGGTAGGCCCCCCAAAGCATGACGATCTCGGCTTTCTGGATGCCGATGGAGCGTGGGACCACCTCGCCCAGCACGATGTGGGCCAGGGAAAGCAAAATGAGGGCGAATCCGAAGCTCAGGGCATGCAGGACTTCGCTCGGGATTTCCCAGGGAAGGCCGACCAAGCCCCGGGAGAGAAGCGCCGCCAGCGCCGGCTCCCCGATCCAGCCCAGGGCCAATGAGGCGATCGTGATCCCCATTTGGATCGCGGCGAGATAGACATCAAGATGCGCCAGGATCTCCTGGACCTGCATGGCGGGGTGACTTCCACGGCGGGCCAAGACCTCGATGCGGGAAGGGCGCACGCGCACCAGGGCGAACTCGATGAGCACGAATACCCCGTTCAGCGCGACCAGAAAGACGGCGATGAGAAGCATCACGCCCAGCATGGCGGTATTATAGCTTTCGCCCCGAAGCGGCTTGGATGTCTCGTCGTCGGCGCGGGCGCCGGGTGATTTATGCGGCTCATGACAGAAAATTGTGAAGCGAGTAGAACTCGATGACCACGCGGGGAAGTTGTGACAAGCGCCGGCCGGAAACGAAGCATCGAGCAAGGCATACTCCCACTGTTCTCTACCAAAGGACGGAGGGGAGGACTCGACTCGATGCCCCCTGCCGTAAGCGTCCCAGGGGGGCGGTGAGTCGCCCGCGTTGTTTAGTCGGGTTGCCCCTTGCGGCCATCGCCCGCGGTTCTTGCAAACCACCTCCACCGCTGGAGGTGAGCACCGGTGAAATACCGCCGCCGCCACCAGAATTTGATTTCACAGTGACTGATCGTCTACCGGATGACTCCCCCGAGTCTCACAAATTCGGGTGCGCTGAAAATTTGTAGGGTCCCGACAGGGCGAGCGGCCGGCCGCCATCGGAACCGGCGAGGGCTCGCCTCGGCCGTGGGCCACTGATAATCATCTAGAGGTTCCCTGCCAGAGGTG
>CAYJXJ010000046.1:0-28897 GCA_964374095.1 uncultured Elusimicrobia bacterium | reverse complement strand
GAACGGCTACCGACGGCGCGGGAAGGGGTTGTTGGGCGGGCTTACGGAACTACTGCCGGCGCCGAAGAGGTTCGCCCGATACCAGCGCACCGTTTCGCGCAGGCCGCGGTCGAGCGTGGTGCGGGGCCTCCACCCTAGGCTCTCCATCGTCGGAGGCGACGCCCGGGGGCAGCGGACCGGCTCCCCCCGGCGCGTCCGCGTAAACTTGGGCTTTATCCCCTTGGCTCCGGCGAGAGCGGTCAACTTCTTGACGAGGTTCAAGACGGCGACGGGCGCGGGTCCGGCGAAGCCCACGGGCAGGCATCCGGAGGAAAAACCCTCGGAGGCGCGCGCCTGCGCCAGCAAAAGAAGCGCCGAGACCAGGTCCCGGACGTGCAGGTACCTTCGAAGCGCGCTACCGTCGGATCTGATCTCCGGGGCCTCGCCTCGGAGCAGGCGGCGGATGGTCCCGGGGATCAGCCTGTTGAAGTTCCGGTCTCTCCCGCCGTAGACGTTCGGGCAGCGGAGCGCGGCGACCTTCAAGCCGTAGGTGTCGTGATAAGCCTGGCCAATCGCTTCGGCGCAGCGCTTGGCGACTTGGTAGGGGTGCCGCGGGAGCGGACCCTCTCCGGGTCGGCGAGACGCCTCGCCGAAGACCAGCTCGCTGGAGGCGACGATGACCGACTCGGGCGGGGTCGGGGAGGTCCGGCAAGCCTCCAGCAGGACATAAGTCCCGCGGATGTCGGTCTCGAATGTGGCGACGGGCGAGCCGTCTACCCCGAAATTGGCGTTGGTGGATGCGAGATGGAAGACCGTCTGAAACCGCCCGACACGCAGCTCCCTAGCGATGGTGGCTCGGTCCTCGACGCGGCCCCGCAGCAGCCCGATTCCCGAGGGCAGCCTCCCGGCTGCCTTGTCCGGCGAGCGGACCAGCGCGGTGACGTCGGCGCGCAGGCGCCGGAGTTCGGGGAGCAGCCAGGAGCCGATAAAGCCGGTGGCGCCGGTGATGAACACCCGTTTTCCCTTCCACCAGGCCGGGGAGTATGAAGTCGATCCCATCGGGAACTCTAAAGAAGGTAAGCGAGATCCTCGAAGGAGGCGTCCCGGCAGCGAGCGGCGTTGGCGCGGTCGACGAGGTGCAGGCGCGGCAGGTCGAAGGCGAGCCGTCCGCCTCTCGCCAGGAAAGCCTTCTCGCCGTCGATCACTTCCCGCCGGAAGTGCCAGATGAAGACGAGCAGGACATCGGGCTTCGCCCGGCGCATCTCCTCCTGGGAGATGATCGGGATGCGGGTCCCCGGCGTCGCCAGCCCGTGCTTCTCCGAATTCTTGTCGCAGATGGCGACCAGGTCTTGCGGCCCCACGCCGCACCAATTGAGCACGATGTTTCCCTTGGTCGAGGCGCCGTAGCCGTAGACGCGCTTGCCGGCCGCCTTGCAAAGGTCGAGGAAGGACCGGATCTCGTCGCGGTGGGACAGGACCCGGTTGCGGAACCGCTCGTAGGGCTCCGGCCGCTTGAGGGCCTCCTCGGCCGCCAGCAGCCTAGCGATGGTCTCCGCGCGCGGCTTGAGGCGGGTATCATCCCGGCCGGCGAGTATGTGGAAGCTCCCCCCGTTGGAGAAGTTCAGCGAAACGTCGAGGAGTTTCAAGCCCGTCCGGTCCATCATCCACTTGATCTGGCGAAGCCCCAGATAGGTGAGGTGTTCGTGGCAAATCTGATCGTAGGTCAGGTTCGTGAGCATGAGAGGCAGGTAGGCGAGTTCGAGGGCCCAGACCCCGTCACGCGCGAGCAGAGATCGGATCTGGCGCATGAAGGCCATGGGGTCGTCGAGGTCGTAGAACATGGCGATGGAGGTGATGATGCGAAATTGCCGGCCCCCCGCCGCGGCCGCCGCCTTTTCGGCGGAGAAGAAGTCGCAGATGACCTTGATGTCCTTTTGGAAATTGGAGAGGAACTTGCGGCTGGAAGGATCCATCCCGACCCGGAAGAGCTTCCGGGGCGCATAGAAGTTGAGGAGGGTCCCGTCGTTGCAGCCGATGTCGAGGACCGCATCCCCGGGTTGGGGGTCGACGCGGCGGAGGAGGTCCGAGACCTTTCCTTTGAGATGCGACACCATCGTGGGGCTCAGCGAGGAATGATAGCCATAGGTCGAGCCGTACATCTCCCGGAGGCTGGCGTTGTGCCTGAGCTGGACGAGCCCGCAAGTCCCGCGACCCGCCGTCTCGCCGCACTTGATCAGCTCGAGTGGGGAGAGGGAGGGATCGGGCGCCGAACGCGCCGGGAAGACCCCGCTGAGCCTCTGGCGGCCCAGATCGATCAGAGTCTCCAATCGGGAGTTGCCGCAGATGCGGCATCGCGTGACCGCGGATCGGTCTTTTCTCATCGTCCGGAGACCGCCTGGCGTCGGGCCCGCCCGGCGCGCTCATGCTCGTCGATCTGGGCCAAGGTCGCTTCCCGAGCCCGGCGGGGAGCGCGCTCGTAGGCCTGATACCACGCGACGGTTTTTTGAAGAGCCGTCGCCGTATCCCAGAGCGGAGACCAGCCCAACCGGCGGCGCGCCTTCGCCGCGTCGAGTTTCAAGGTTTCCGCCTCGTGGGGCTGGGGTCCACCCCGGGGCTTCCACTTCCCGCGACCCGTGAGGCGGATGATTTCCTCAACGACACTTCGAACCGGCCACCCCGCGCCCTCCTCGGGCCCGAAATTCCAGGCCTCGGCGAAGCGGTC
Source organism: uncultured Elusimicrobia bacterium (assembly GCA_964374095.1). Taxonomy (GTDB): domain Bacteria; phylum Elusimicrobiota; class Elusimicrobia; order UBA1565; family UBA9628; genus CAYJXJ01. Next base: position 26,196 of record CAYJXJ010000046.1, on the reverse strand, counting down.
TCCTTTCTCGACGCATCCTTGCGCCAGGAGCAGGCAGCCGTGGAGGGGTTCCAGGACGTGCTGCCAGGGACGGACGGCCTCCGGGTAACGCAGCCGGATCAGGAGACCCCGGGCGAGGGCGCGGACGCAGTCGGGGACCAGCCTGTCTCTGGCCCAATCGCCCCCTCCGATGACGTTTCCCGACCGCGCCGTGGAGACAGCCGGCGGAGGCTTGCGAGGGCCGCCGCCCGTGAAGAAGGAGCGACGGTAGGAGTCGGTGAGGATCTCGGAGCAGGCCTTGCTCGCTGAATAGGGGTCGTGGCCTCCGAGCCGGTCGTCCTCGCGGTATCCCCGCGACTGCCCGATGTTTTCATAACACTTGTCCGACGTGACGTTGACGACGGCGCGGACCGCCCCGCAGAGTCTCGCGGCCTCCAGAAGGTTTGCGGTGCCCATGACGTTGGTCGAGTAGGTTTCGAGGGGAGCGGCGTAGGAGGCCCGCACCAGCGGTTGGGCGGCGAGGTGAAAGACGATGCGGGGACGATGGGTGAACACGGCGGACTTCACGGCTCCGGCGTCCCGGATGTCTCCCTTCAGGGAGACCATCCCCCGCGCCACTCCCGCGGCCTCAAACAGCGAGGGGCGGGTCGGAGGCGGCAGGGAGAAGCCGATCACGCGCGCCCCGAGCCGCTGGAGCCACAAGCTCAGCCACGATCCCTGGAAACCGGTGTGGCCGGTCACGAGCACGGGCTTGCCCTTCCAAAAGGTCTCCAGTTCGGTCATGGGAGCCTTTCCGGGGCCTTGCGGCCCGTGAGGATGCAGCCGCTCTGCGGCCAGAGCATGTTCGGGGTCATGAGAAATCGCGTCTCCATGGGGCTGAAAGCCTCTTCCAATAATTCCAAGTATCCCTCTGCGGTCCGTACGAACCGTCCGCGGTCGAGGGAGAGCATCAGGCGGTCGAGCCACCCCTGTGAGGGCGTCCAGCAAGGCTCCCAAACGAGCATGAGCCCGCCCGGCCGCAGGGACGCCCGCGCGCCGGTCGCCAGGGCGCGGACCTGCGGGTCGTCGAGATGGTGCAGGACGCTCACGGCCAGGGCGACGTCGAACTCCCCGAGGGGTTGGCGCGCCAACTCCTCCGCCGACACGCAGAGAAAGCGCCCGCGGTCGCCGTAGCGCTCAACCGCGTGGCGGATGTAGGCCGGGTTGTAGTCGCAGCCCGTGTAGGAGACGCCACGGGGCATGTGCTCGATGTTTCGGCCCGTGCCGCAGCCGATCTCCAAGACCCGGGACCCGGGCGGGATCTCCGCGTGCGTCTCAAAAAACTCGGCCCGCCCGGCAAGCGTTCCGGAGAGTTTTAAAATCAGGGAATAGCACCAGGGGAGGTTGAAGATGCGATGAACCAACTTCACCGCCTCGGGCTTGGGGGTCATGTCGGGGAGTCGAAGCCGTAGGCGCGGTCCACGACATACAGGGGCCTCCCCTGCACTTCCCGGTAAATGCGGCCTACGTACTCGGCGAGCACGCCGATCGAGATGAGTTGGAAAGCTCCGAGAAAGAGGATCACGAGCATCATGCTGGCGTAGCCGGGCGGAGCCCCTCCCACAATGACCGTGGGCAGCCAAACCGCGGCCAAGCCGAGCACCGCCACGCCGAAGATCGCCCCCCCGAAGTAGGTCCAGATGCGCAGAGGCCGCGTTGTGGAGGACATGATCGCCTCCAGGGCGTAGCCCCATAGGAACAGGCTCGTAGACTTGGATTCACCGGTCGGCCGCGCCGGACGGTCGAAGTAGACGGCGGTGCTCCGGAATCCGACCCACGTCGACAAGGCGCGCAGGAAGCGGGCGCGTTCGCGAAGACCGCGAAGGATCTCGACGATTCTTCTGTCGAGCAGCCTGAAATCTCCGGTGTACTCAGGGATGGGCATCTCGCTGACAAAATTGAAGAACTTGTAGAACAGGGCATTGGCGACTCGTCGCACCGCCGTCTCGATCCCCGAACTGCGCCGCGTGGCGTAGACCACGTCGAAGCCATCGCGCCACTTCGCGACGAACTCCGGGATCAGTTCGGGGGGGTCCTGGAGGTCCGGATCCATGAAGATGACGGCGTCGCCGGCGGCGCGGTCCAGACCCGCGCTCAGCGCCGCCTCCTTGCCGAAGTACCGGGAGAGGCTGATCACCTTGGTCCCGGGATGGCGCTCGCGCCAGGCCAGCAGCTTAGGGAGGGTGTCGTCCCGGCTGCCGTTGTTCACGCAAATGACTTCGTAGGGCATGCCCAGGCGTTCGAGCTCGGGGATGAGATGCTCGAAGAACATGTCGAGCACCCGGCTCTCATTGAGGAACGGCACGATGACCGAGAACAGGGCTTGCGGGCCGCGTTCGGGCGTCGTCACGGGGCCAAAGAGGCGATCGATGCGGGGAGAATCGGCATGAAGCCAAAAGTACCAAAAACATGCAACGTTCGTCTACGCGCTACGCCTTGCCCTGTCGCCGGATCCATCGAGCCCGTGGAAGTATGATAACATAACGGGGGGAAGCAGCTTTGCCGTCGGAACGACCATTGATATGATCAACAAGGAACGGCTCGTGCTTGCGGCGATGCTGACGGCGGCGTTGGGGTTGCGGCTCCTTGCTCTCCCCACGGACCTGCCCCAGTTCTCTTCGCTCGATGAGCAGGACTACATCGAGACCGCCCTGCGTTTTGGAGCGGGGACATTCCGGATGTCCTCGTACATGCACGGCGCGCTCTATCAGATCGTCCTGTGCCTGGAGTTCGCCGCGTACTTCATCCTGGGCCGGGCCGTCGGGCTCTTTCCGTCTTCGGAGGCTTTCCTGCTGTCCTACCTGAAGGACCCAACCCCCTTCTTCCTGCTGGCCAGGGGGACTGCCGCGCTCTGCGGCGTGGGGTTGGTCTGGTTGTCAGTCGCCATTGGCCGCAGGCTTTACAACCCGCGGGTCGGGCTGATGGCCGGACTCTTCACGGCGTTTTCCCTGCTGATGTTCCAGATGTCGTTTCTCGCCCTGGCGGATGTTCCCGCGGTCTTCCTGCTGATGCTGGGCGTCTATCTCGCCGTCCTGAGCGTCGAGCAACCCAATGAGCGCAAGCTCTACGCCGCCTCCGCCGCGCTCGTCGGGCTTGCCGCGGCCTGCAAGTATCATGCGGGCTTCGGAATCGCCGCCGTGCTGGCCGCGGCCTACCTCAAGTGGCGCGAGCGCCCGGGGGGATTGCGCGCGTTGCTTTCGCTGGCCGGCCTGGGTCTGGCGTTGGCCGCCGCGGGCTTCTGCGTCGGGCTGCCGCAGGTTTTCTTCGATCCCGCCGGCTTTTACAGGGATCTGTTCCAAAAACTGGCCGGCCTATACATCGGCGGCAATCCAATAAGGAATTCATGGTTGTTCCCGCTGACTCACCACCTGCGCAACGGCCTGGGAATCCCGCTGGAGACCGCGGCGGTCTTGGGCTTGGGCTGGGCCCTGCGTTTACGTTCGAAGGGGGACCTGATGATGCTCTCTGTCCCCGCGGCGTTTTATGCGGTGTTCATGCATGCCGGCGGCTTCGCCTACCATTGGCTTCCGACCGTCCCCTTCCTGCTCATCCTGGCGGCTCGCTGCCTGGACGCGGCGCTGGAGAAGCTCCTGCGTCGCCGGTCGTTGACGGCGAGCCTACTTCTTGCCGCGGTGGTGGGGGCTCCGACCTTCCTGGACAGCGTCAGGTATGTGGACGTGAGCCGCAGCCCCGGCACGCGGGCGCGGGCTCAGGCCTGGATCGAGGAGCACGTTCCCGCGGGATCCGCCATACTGGCCGAGGGCTACGTCTTCACGGCCCCCACCTACGTTCCAAGGCTCGCGGAAGGCCGGGCCTGCCTCGAGCGCGACCTCGTCGCTATCAAAGCCGACAAGGGGACCGGACGGTCCGTGTCGCTGATGCTGACGCGCTACGACGAGCTCTACGGCGGCGCCCGGGCCTATGATATCCGCAAGGTCCGTCTGATGAACTCCCGGACGCTCGCGGAGGATGGTTCCCCCTTCCTCATGACGACGGGCGCCCAGGACGAACCGGCCGGCTGGGAACTGGCAGGCATGTACATCCCCGCGGGCTATGCGGAGAAACGCCGCGCGGTCATGAAGGAAGTCAGGAGCCGGTATGGGGTCCTGACGACGATCGCGCCGACGGAACCTTTTACCGCCTTCTTCCCGCACCTCATGGACCAGGATTACCGGCTGATCCGGTCCTGGCCGCTGTTTTCCCGGGGAAAATCTCGGGGTCCGGCCATTACGGTATGGGAGAGAAAATCCCGGCGTGGCTGATTTTGCGACGCGCCGGTCGCCGCGGGTTTCCGTCGTCATCTACAACTACAACTACGGCCGTTATGTGCAGGCGGCCATCGAGAGCGTGCTGAGCCAGACCTACCGCGATCTCGAAGTCGTGGCGCTCGACAACGGCTCGACCGACGGCAGTCCCGATCTTCTGCGCCGCATGGCCCAAGACGAGAGGGTGAGGATCCTATTGCGCCCGGACAACTCCCTCCTGGGATCGCGTTTCAACGAGCCGCTCGCGCTTTGCCGCGGGGAATTCGTGGCCCTTCTATACGCGGACGACTACTTCCTGCCGCGACGCATTGAAAGACAGATGGCATGCTTCGATAACCTTGGCCCGGAGTACGGGGTCGTCTATTCCCCGTGCTGGATGGAGAACGTGGCGACCGGAAAGCGCTGGCTCACGCCGGTCCTCGGCCGTTCCGGGTCCGTCCTCAAGGACTTTGTAACCGAATCCCATGGCCGCGAGTTCGTCCTGCCCGCGAGCACCCTGATCCGCCGGGAGTGCCTGGAGCGTTACCCCTTCTACCCGGACCTCGATTTCGAGGGCGAGGGCATCTACCTGAAACTGGCCCTTCGCTACAAGTTCCACTGCCTCGATGAGCCGGTGGCGGTCATGCGGGACCACGCCTCCAACCTCGGCAAGGCCATCCGCTACAACGCCGCGGTCCTGAAGGTGTTCCTGCGGCGATTGGAGGCGGAGCCCGAATTTCCCGCCGACCTCCGGGTCGAGTTGGCCGCCTACCGGGGAAGGAAGTTCCGAGACTACTGCTGGCAGGGCGTGCGGATGCTGGCCGACGGTCCTTGGGCGCGCGCCTGCATGGCGGAAGCGGTGCGCTCCGATCCCAAGCAGCTGTTCCACCCGCGGACCCTGGCGGGGTTCATGCTTTCTTGGTTGCCCCGCTGGTCGCTTCGGCTCATCAACCCCCTGGCGAGCCAGCTCATGGGGATCAAGGGAGTCCCGGTCGTTTCCGACATCGCGCCGCGGTGAGGTCAGGCGCAGGCTGGGAATGAATTGTCCCCGCCTCAAGATGGCCGACGGGGTTTGGCCGCACGCCCCGCCCGCGAAGCTCCCCCGGGCGACTCGGCGAGCTCGTAGATGAGGACGTACTCCGGCTCGTCGGCGCCCGCGCCGGTCCTCTCATCGAGCTCGGGGCCGATCGCCCGGAACTCCTTCACAAGCCGGCAGGAGCGCCGCATGTCGTGATAGAAACGCGCCTGAGCCGGGTACCGCGTCGGATCGGCCAGGTACTCCTCGACCTTGCGGGAGTTCCCGTTCGCGCGCCTCTACAAAGGCTGGATCCCGGAGCGTTTCGAGGAGGTCGCGGACATCCGATTCTGCTTCCTCCACATCGATGTGGATATCTATCAGCCGACCCGCGACGCGCTGCGGTTCTTCTACGAGAGGATGAATCCGGGCGGCCTGATCCTGTTCGACGATTATGGGTACACGACCGCTCCCGGCGAGCGGCTGGCGGTCGACGAGTTCTTCGCGGATAAGCCGGAGGAGCCGATCCTCCTGCCGACGGGCCAGGCGTTCGTCCTCATGGGGTCGGCCAAGCCGCGCCGGTAGGTCCGGAGCCCCTACCCATCCATGCGCGCGATCACGTCCAATGAGCGAGGGTCGCGGGGCGTGCCGGGGTTGACGGACCTGCCGCTGACGGCTTCAGTCAGGCGGTAACCGAGTCCTCGCAGGAATTCCAGCAGCTCTTCCGCGCTTGCGCCCTGACTTCGCAAATGTTGGTCCAACACCTCGACGAACAGCGTCGGCTTGAACCGCCGCAGGGTTGCGGCCGCGCCTCGGCAGACGTTGAGTTCGTATCCCTCGACGTCGATCTTGATGAGGTCCAGACGATGGAGGCCTCGCTCCGCGACGAATTCGTCCAGAGTCACGGTCCGGACCATGATGTCGCCGGGCCGCGTCTCGTTGACCAGGCGATTGGCCGCCGGGTTGCGCGACGCCACCTTGCGCAACGCAGCCGTGCCCCTGCGGTCCCCTAGCGCCAGAGGGACAAGTTCGATGCCGGTGAGACCGTTGAGCTCTATGTTGGCCGCGCATGCCGCGAAGTTCTCCGGATCCGGCTCGAAACCATAAGTCTTCCCTCCGGGGTTCGTCGCGGCCGCCAAGGGCAGAAGGGTCGCGCCGATGTTGCAGCCGATATCCATGACCACGAAACCGGGGCGCGCCAGGGCGAAGAGCTTGTCTCTGGGCGAATCAAAGAATCCGAAGAAGACCATCCAATCCTCGTATCGGCTTATGTCGAGCCGATACTCCAGCCCTTCCCACTTCGCCCGGCGCGGGCTCGGGCAGGGGTAAAGATGATGTCCGGCAACGAGGTGGGCGGCCCACCCGCCATTCCCGCCCCGGCGCGTCAGGCCGGCCAGAAGATTTTCCAGAAGTCGTCCCATGAACACCCGACGCACCTGATTGGCTAGCCAAGTCTTGGTCGGCGGGGGATCAGCCGCGCTCGGGAGCAGCTCGCCGAGCCAGGCTCGCCAGGGGCAACGCGCGAGGAGCATCAATGCCAGGACCGTCGCGGCGGCGGCGCAGGCCGCGCGTGCTCCCCAACCGGCCAGGCCGACCCAGCCCGCCGCTCCGGCGAGCAGGGCCACGCAGCCCAGCCCGGCCAGCCGCTGCTCGGAGTCAAAGAGGGACTTTCCGTAGGCCCGGCGCACGCAGACGCCGTAAATCGCCGCGTTGAGCGTGAAGCTCAGGGTATAGGCCCAGGCCGCCGCCAGAGGCGGCCCGTCGAACGCCGCTACGGCGGCGACCCCGCCGAGCCAGCCCAGGCACCACAAGGGATCGAGCAAGGCCATGGCTCCGATGCGGCCCTTGTGGAGCATCAAGGAGTGGTAGCACCAGGCGAGAGCCTGCGCGGGCAGCGATAGGCACAGGACCGAGAGGGTCAGCGCGCCCGCCGTGAAGCGGTCGCTGAACAGCAGCCAGAGCACCGGCTTCGACAAGAGGATGAGCGCCAGACCCGCCGCCGTCATGACCGACAGGCTCAGGGCCGCCAGGCGCTTGAGGAGAAGCGCCCCGGCGGCGGCCTCGGGGTTCTTTCCCAGCCCGGAGAGGATCTGGGTCCGCACCGGGGACATGAGGACGTCGACGAGAGTCTCGACGAGCAGGAGGGCGGCGGTGAATTGGCCCAGGACGGGCAGGCCCCATTCCCGTCCGATCAGGCTGCGAACAGCCAGCGGCGCGCCGAGGAGGACGATGGAGAGGAGGCTCAGGATCGCGGAGGAGCCCGCCGCCTCCCGCAGAACCCGCCAGCCCGCGGCCCCTCTCAACTCCCTAAGAGTGGGCCGGTAGAGCCGCCATAGGCACCAAGCGCCCACCGCGGCGCCCGCCACGGCGCCGGAGCCGACGTTGACGGCCAGACCCAACTCGCCGAGCGTGAGTAGTGGGACTATCGCCAGTAGGCTGGTCGCGCCCGTGGCGAAATGAACGGAGGAGATGGCCCAGGCCGCGCCGTGGCCCTTGAGCAGTGCCAGGGCGCCATCGAGAGCGAGGTTGACGAAGGTCATGGCGAGCACGACCGTCACCACGAGGCGGCGGCCGGCTCCGCCCCCGCTCCCGAAGAGCCAGTCCGCCAGCGGCCCCGCGCCGACCGCGGCGAGGACGGCCACCACGGCCAGTTGCGCGATCAGGAGACGTCCGGCTCCGGCGATGGTCTCGACCGCGTCCCGGCGGGAGGCGGCGATTGAGATTCGCCGCATCAGCAGGGTGGTAAATCCCAGGGTCGCGACGCCCTTGACCCAGGCTCCCAGGCCGCGCAGCAGCCCCATGACCGCCATTCCCTCCACTCCCGCGATGACCGCGATGGCCTTGTTGGTCAGGATGCTCAGGAGGATCGCTCCGCCTGAGCCGGAGGCGAGTATCAGGAAGGACTTGAGCAACCCGCGGGGAGGTGTTCCGCTTGCCGCCGGGCGCTTCAGACGCGGCTCCCGTCAGGCCCGACGCGCCGGCTCGGCATCAGTATTTTCTCAAGTTCAGTTTGCGGTAAATGGCGTAGAGCAACTCCAGCATCCACTGATTGTTGGGGTAGTCTCTATAGGACTTGGGCGGAGCGGCCATGATCTCGCCAAACTCCTGCGTGGAGATGCCGAGCTTCTTGGAGACATACTGGACCTCAATTTCGATCTCGGCGTCATCGTAGGGCTTGCGCTCGAGCTTCTTCAGGGCGTCGTCGCGCGAGAGTTCGCCCGCGCAGATCTGGCTCGAGTATGTGGCGAGGCGATAGTCGATGTTGAATTTCTCAAACAAGTAGTAGGACTGTATGAACTTGGTGTATCGCAATTCATAGTGCTTCTCCCCGTACTCCCGCCACTGGAACTTGCTTTCAAGGACTTCCATGGCCCCGCTTTTTCTGTACGGGACATAATTGAGGATTCCGTGGACTACTCGCGCTTTTCGGAGCTGAGACCGGCCGTCCGGGCGCCCGGCGCGGCCCTTCGGCTCGTCCATGTCGGACGCCATATTCCGCAGAAGGGGGTGGATACCTTGTTGGAGGCCGTGGCCCTCGTGACCCGGGCGCGGACCACGCTGGAGATCATCGGCGACGGTCCGGACTCGGAGAGCTACCGGGCGCGCGCCCGGGACCTCGGCATCGCCGATAGGGTAACCTGGAGCGGCTGGATGGACGAGGTGGCCCTCCGCCTCGCCGAGGCCCATGTCTTCGTCCTCCCCAGCCGTTTCGAGGGCCTGCCCCTGGTCTTCCTGGAGGCCCTGGCCGCCGGTCTGCCTGTCATCGCCAGCGACATCCCCCCCCACCGCGAGATCGACCCGGAGGGCCTGGCCACGCGCTTCTTCCCGGCGGGCGACGCGGCGGCCCTGGGCCGGGAGATCACGTCCCTGGCCGGCGACGAGAGCCTGCGCCGGGCCCTGGCGGGACGTGCCCGTGCCCTCACGGAGCCCTTTCGGATCGAAGCCGTGGGTCCGCGGGTGTTGCGGGTCCTCGAGTCGTCTCGCGGACCGGATTAAGCCCTCCCGTCAGGCCCGACGCGCCGGCTCGGCATCGGAGTGTTGATGGTAGGCATCGTGCTGGTGGTATTGATAGCGGGAGTAATACCCCAGACTGCCGGTTTTGGCCGCGTTGATCGCCACCCCCATCAATTCGATGCCCGCGGTCTCGAGTTTGGCGATGGCGTCGCTGGCCAACGGGGCGCGCGTCGCCCCGAAGCGGACCACGAATAGGGCCGAGGGGATATGGCGTCCCCAGAGCATCACGTCATTGACGGGGTAGGCCGGGGTGCAGTCCACGATGACCCGGTCGAAGCGGGACTTGGCCCATGTGACCAGGGCTTCCAGCCGCGGGGTGTTGAGGAGTTCCGAAGGGTTGGGGGGCCGCGTCCCGGATGGCAGGATTTTCAAGGTTGGGATATCCGTGGCCGCGAGCAGTTCCTCAATCTCCTCGACGCGCTTTCCCTTGGACAGAAACTCGCTCAAGCCCCGTTGATTGGAGCGGCTGAAATTCCGGTGCAGGGTCGGACGGCGGAGGTCGCCGCCGATGACTAGGACGTTCTCGCCCAAATAGGCCATGGCCGCGCCGATGCCGGAGGAGATGTAGGTCTTGCCCTCACCCTCCAGGGCGCTGGTCACCAGAAAGGCGTTGGACTTGGTCGAAACGCGGGCGAAGTCCACCATGGTCCGGAGATTGCGGAAACATTCGCTGGTGAGGCTGGGCTTGGGTTCGACCATCATTTGGCAGAAGGACGCCGCGGTCTTTTGCGGGGCTTGAGGCAGCAGGCCCAGGAAGGGCCGGTTCAACTTGGTCTCGACGTCAGCCTGGGTCCGGACCGACTGATCCAGGAGGTCGGCGGCGAACGCGGCGATGATGGCGAGTATCAATCCGCCGACGAGGGCGAGGCTGAGGTTTTTGCGCGGGTTCGGGAAGAGGGGCTCACGCGGCTCCAATGCGGGGTCCACGATGCGCACGTTGTTGCCCCGCAACTGGCCGGAGAGCTCGTTCTTGAGGCTTTGGATCACGCGGTCGGTCTCCGCTCGAATTTGCTCTTCGAGGGTCGCCATAGTCGACTTGAGCGAGATCATGGAGGGGTGGCGGTCGGTGACTTTCTCAGAAAGGTCGGCATACTGGGACTGCAGTTTGGCGAAATCGGCCTTGAGCCCCTGGATGAGCAGGCTGTTGACTACGTTAGGAATCGACTCCAGCGTTCTCCGCGAGTTGGGATTGCCCTCTTTGGCCTGGAGACCGCGGAGAACATCCTGGGAGATGAAGATCTGGTACTCTAAATTCTGCGCCACATAGTGCTCGGCGATGGCATTGGCGATGCGGACGCCGAGCTTGGGATCCTGGGATTGGACGTTCACCTGCACGAGGCGGCTGCCCCGCAGGGGATTGATGATGACGGCGTCCAGGAGCTTCTCGACTCCGAGGGGCTGGCTGAATTCGGGCACCTTGTCTAAATCGTGGGCCCGGTACACCTTCTCCATCAAGGTGTAGCTCCTCATGAGGCGGTATTGGGTCTGGTAGTAATCATCGTTCTTGCTCTCGATGAGGGCTCCGTTGGCGAAGATTGCGCCCGCGCCGCGCTCCTTCTCGATGATCAGGAGGGAGGTAGCCTGATAGACCGGGGTCTCAGTAAAGGTGACGTATGACGCCACGGCCATCGTCGCTGCGAAGGCCGCGGCCGCGATCCATCTCCGACGGGAGAGGCACTCGTAGAATTTGTTGAAGTCGATGTCCTGTTGCGGATCCTGGGTCATGGGAATTTCCCCCCGCCGCGGCGGTTGTCTCCCGTTGAGGACGGCGCTTGCTCGATCCATTAGAACAGGCTCTGGGGCACGTAGATGACGTCGTTGGGCTCCAAGGGGATGTCCTTGTCCTTCTCACCGCGCTTGGTGATGGCGGAGACCTCGATATTGATGATCCGGTTCTGGTCGCCGCCGCGGATCACACGGGTCCGGTCCGGGGCGGCGATGTTGGAGAATCCACCCGCCATAGTCACCGCCTCGAGCACGGTCAGCTTGTTCTCGGTGGGCAAGTCATAGGAGCCCGGGGTGCGGACCTCGCCAAGGATGAAGATCTTCTTTTTGGCGTACTCCTGAATAAAGACGCTGACCTGGGGGTTCTTGACGTACTCGCTGAACTTCTGGGTAAGAAGCGTCTGGGCCTCGTCGACGCTCAGGCCCCCCACCGTGACGCTGCCGATGAGGGGGAAAGTGAGCGTCCCATTCTGACTCACGCGCATTTCGCCGCCGAGCTCCAGCTGTTGGAACACGCCGACTTTGACCAAGTCCGTGGGATGGATCCGATAATTGCCGGGCTTGGCCGCGACCTTGGACAGTGCCTCTCGAATAGCGGTTTCCTCGCTCGGAGCGGAAGCCGCGGTGGTCCGCGAGGCGCCGCCGGGAGCGGGCGACGATGCCGCGCAGCCCGAAAAGAGAACGGCGATGCCTAGGCTGATCGCGACGGGTGCCCGGATCATTGAACGCTCTATTATACCACCTTTGGATCGGGCCGCGACGGCAGATCTCCATAGTGGCCGAGACGGCAGGCCGAACGCCGGGCCAAGCCGGCCATGTCGGTGAGCATCAGCGCCGAGTACTCGCAGGCCGATATCCGGCCGATTCTGGTGTAGGCGCCGAGCGACTGGGCGGACTCGGCCGGATGCACCATGAGTTCGGTAACCCAAGGACCCAGGAGGGGGCGCAGGAGGTCTCCGTAGTCCTCGGGGGTGGGGTCTAGAGGCACCGGTTCGCAGTCAAAGAGCGACGCGAAGCGCTCGGGGCCGCGCAGGCCGCTGCCGTGGAGCATCCATTGCGTAATGACCAGCAGTCGCAGAATGGTCCGGCGGACAGGGCGCAGGGTCAGGGCGGGACCCCCCCTCGCCCGGGGCCGGATGCATATTGGAGCGACCGAGGGACGCCTGAGTCCCAGGCCGTGCCTGCGGCAAAGATCTGCGACAATGGGAAAGACTCCCGGCAGCATATGGACGTGCTGGTGGCCGTCGGCGTGAGTCGCCTTCACGCCCTCGGCCGCAAGCCGCGTTAACTGAGCGTCGAACTCCCGGGCGATCTCCCGGGGCTCCAGACGCCGGAGGAGGGCCCTGCGCTCCACCACGGCCCGCGGTGGGAAGCGGCCTGAACCGTCGACCAGGCTGGGAACTTCTTCCGGAGGGCACAAGGGCCGGCCGAGCGTCAGATTGAAGTGAAGCCCCACCCCGAGGGTCGGGTGCCGGCGGGCGAGGGCGCAGGCTTGGGCGGTGGCGGGGGCGTTGGCCAAGAGCGTGGCGCTGGTCACCGAGCCCCGGAGATGGCAGGCGATCACGGCTCGGTTGACCTCCTCGGCCAGGCCGAAATCATCGGCGTTGACGATCAGGAGGCCCTCCCTCGGCCCGTGGGGCGCGGCGCGGCGACGGGAGAGCCGCTCCGCCAGCTCCCGGCGCTGGGCCGGCGCCGGCCAGGAGAAGTAGGTGCGGCGCGAGAGGTCCTGCGGAATCGCCGCGGCGGCGCCCGCGGCGAGCTCGGCGGCGACGCGGGTGACGAGCCGCCCCGCCTCGGCGTCGGCCTTGGCGTCGAGCGTCTCCGGAAGGTCCCCGGGCCCCACGTTGATCGCGGCTTGGGCCAGGAGATCTCCGGTGTCGATCCCCGCCGCCAGCCGGTGGATGCTTACGCCGATTTCGGTCTCACCATGGTAGAGCGCCCAAAAAATGCTCTCCAGGCCCGCATACCGGGGCAGCATTCCCTTGTGGATGTTGATCCCTCCGAGCGGAGGGATCGAGAATGTGGACGTCGAAAGCACCCGCGTGTTGGCGCTGAGCAGGAGGTCGGCGCCCGACTCGCGCAGGAACCGGGCGCATTCCGTGCCATTGTGGTCTGGAACCTCGTGGTAGGGGATCGCCCTGGACCCGCAGAAGTCGGCGAGGCTGTCGGCCGGGCGTCCTCCGAGAAGCCCTTGCCCCAGGCGCGCGAGGAGATGACGCGGCCCGTGGCGGGAGAGAAGGGTGAGGCCGCCTCGGAGCCATCCGCGCCCGAAGACCAGTCTCTGCCAGGGTTCGGCGATGACCGCGGCTATGCTATGGCCGCCGCCGGCCAGAGCCCCCACCGCGGCCCGCGCCGAGGCGCACCGGCCTCTGCGGGTGAGGACGGCGATCCTAAGCCCGCGGCCGCTCTTCACTCGGGTGTCGCTCCGGGCGGGGTCGGGGGATCTCGCTCAAGCCTTGCGCGTCTCCGCCGAGTAGTTGTAGTAGCGGTAGTATTTGTAGTAGTAATCCCCGTAGTAGGCTCCACCCTTGAGGCTCACCTGGTTGATGATCGCGCCCGCCAGGTGCAGTCCACCCTCGACAAGCTTCTGCTTGGCGCGCAGGGCCAGCTTGGCGTGGATGCTGCCGAAGTGCGCGACGAAGATGCCGCTGTCGACCGCGCGGCTCCAAAGGAGAGCGTCGGTGATTGGAAAGACCGGGGTGCCGTCCACGAAGACCTGGTCGAAGTTCTCCGCGGCCCAGTCCATGAGGGTCTTGAGTTTGGGAGCGCTCAGGAGCTCGGCGGGATTGGGCGGCACCGTGCCGCAGACCATGACCTTGAGGTTGGTGAAGCCGGTCTCGTTGCAGAGGGCCGGCAACTCGGCGACGCTCCGGCCATGGGCCAGGAAATGGCTGATCCCCATGTCCCTAGGCAGCTCGAAGCGCCGATGGAGGTTGGGCCGCCGGAGGTCTCCCTCGATAAGCAGTACCCTCTGGCCCAGCTGGGCGAAGACCATCGCCAGATTGATCGTGAGAAAGGTCTTCCCCTCGCTCTGGACGGAGCTGGTGACGAGCAGTCGCTTCATGGGGTGGCCGGCGGATGCGAAGCCGATCATGGTGCGGATGTTCTTGAAGGCCTCGCCGGTGAAGGAGGCCGGGCCCGACAGGAGATCATGGAATTCCTTCGCCGTAGCCCCCTTGAACGCGTCTGTTCGGGACACGGCGCCAAGAAACGGCAGTCCCAGGCGGAGTTCCACGTCCTCCTGGCTGCGGATCGTCATGTCAAGATGCTCGATACCAAACGCGATGATCAGCCCCAGGGCGATACCCAAGCCGCCGGCGAGGCCGATGGTCCGGCGCTTGTTCGGGCGGACGGGCCGTGAAGGCCTTTCGGCCGGATCGACGATCCGGACGTTGTTGCCCAAGAGCTGGCCGGAGAGCTCCGCCTTCATGCCCTGAACGGCGCGCAGGGTTTCCACGCGGATGCGCGTCTCGACCGCCTGCATCTCGGCCTTGATGCGGATGCGATCCGGGTGGGCTTGGGTGTAGCGGCTCGTCAGCTCGCCGAGGCGTCCCTCCAGGCCGGCGTAGTTGGCCTTGAGCTGTTGGATGAGGGCGTTGTTGACGACCGCCGGCAGGAACTGGTATTTCTCCTCGGCGCCCGCTCGATCGTCGAATTTCTCGCGAAGGGTGAGCAGGATGTCGCGCGAGATGAAGAGCTTGCTCTCGAGGTTCTGGGCTACGTAGACCTCCGCGAGCGTATTGGCGATGCGCATTGCCAGTTCGGGGTCATATGACTCCGCGCTCACATTGACCAGCCTGCTGCTGCGGACCGCCGCGATCGAGACGGCGGGGATCAGGAGTCCCACCCCGCCGGCGAACTCTTCCACGCCCTTGAGGTTGAGGGCGTCGTAAACCCGCTGGAGGAGGGTGCGGGTCTTGAGCAGCCGGTACTGCGTCTGGTAATAGTCGTCGGCCTTGGTCTCCGAGACCGTGGTCTCGCTCTGAGCGCGGCCCTTCTCTTCCTTTTCGATGAGCAGGAGCGCGGTCGCCGAGTAGACCGGCCGGCTGGTGGTTACGTGGATTGCCGCCGCGGCGATCGACAGCGCCATTGAGCCCAAGATCACCCAGCGGCGCCGCACGAGGACGCCGAGAACCAGCGCGAAGTTGAATTCGAGCGTCTCGTCGGGCGGCGCGGCCATCAGAAATAGCTCTCAGGGACGTAAATCACGTCGTTGGGCTTGAGGGCCAGATCCTTGCTCTTGTCGCCGCCCTTCATGATGTCGCTGACCTGGATCGGGATGCTCTCGCTGCGTCCCTCCACCTCGCGGATCACGCGGGTCCGGTCCAGGGCCGCGTAGGAAGTAAAGCCTCCGGCGAGGACGATGGCCTCGAGCACGGTGAGCGTGGCGTCCGAAGGGAGGCGGACCGAGCCGGGCGAGCGCACCTCGCCCAGAACGTAGACCAGCTTGTTGGCGTATTCCGCGATGAAGACCGCGACCTGGGGGTCGACGAGGTACTTGCGCAGAGCCGAGGTGAGCGCGGCTTCGGCGCCGGGAACGTCAAGCCCCCCCACGTGAACGGCTCCGATCAGCGGGAAAGAGATCCTCCCGTCGGGACCCACGCGAACGCGCTTGGCGAGATCCTTCTCCTGATAGACGGTGATCTCGATGAGATCGCCCGGCCCGATCCGGTACTCCTTCTGGCCCGTCCGGACCTGGGTGAGAGCCGCCGCGACGGACGCCGACTCTCGGTCGGGGCCGCCCTCCTGGCGCGTCGGTCCACGGCGAGCCGCAAGGCTCTCCGGGCCTACCCCTCGGATTCCCGGTTCTCTCCCCTCGCCCCCGGCGGTGCCCGGCCGCGGGATGGTGACGGAAATCCCCCCGCAGGCGCAGGCGAAGAAGGCGGCCATTACGACCGCGGCGGATCGCGAATCCATGTTCACTCCGATTATAGCAACTCCCGGATGCGCCCGGCCAGTCCTTGACGGTCGATGCAGGTGCGGCGGGAACAGTTGGGCTACTGGGGGGGCGGACCTGATTTCAGATTGGCGGGCGGCTACGGGCTTGCTACGGGAGGCGAGCTACAACCCTGCGCCCGCGCGGAAAAAGCCCGTGCTTTCGGCGACACACCCACGGTCGCCCGTCAACGGCGCGGGGCGCGGCGCGAGGTTTCGGCTCGCGCGAGTTTGAGGTCCTCGCGGACCATCTCGGCGACGAGCCCTTTGAATCCCACTTTGGCTTTCCACCCTAATTTCTCCCGCGCCCGGGTCGAGTCTCCCAACAGGGAGCCGACATCCTGGGGCCTGAAATACCGTGAGTCCAGCGCGACGATCTCACGCCCGGTACGGCCATCCAGCCCCCGTTCGGCGAGACCGCGGCCCTTCCATCGCAGGTTGATCCTCAATTCGCGGCACGCGGCCAAGATGAACTCGCGTACCGAATGCTGCCGGCCCGTGGCGATGACGAAATCCTCCGGTTTCGGCTGTTGGAGCATCAGCCACTGCATTTCAACATAGTCGCGGGCGTGACCCCAGTCGCGCCGCGCGTCGATATTGCCGAGATAGAGCTTGTCTTGGAGACCCACTTTGATCCGGGAGAGTCCCATGGTGATCTTGCGGGTCACGAAGGTTTCCCCCCGCCGGGGCGATTCATGGTTGAAGAGAATGCCGTTGCAGGCGTAGAGCCCGTAGGCCTCGCGGTAGTTGACCGTGATCCAATGCGCGTAGAGCTTCGCCGCGGCGTAGGGCGAGCGGGGCCGGAATGGGGTGTCCTCGTTCTGCGGGGAGACGCCGCAGCCTCCATAGAGCTCGGAGGTCGAGGCCTGGTAGAAGCGGGTGGTTCGACCCAGGCCGGCGCAGCGGATCGCTTCCAACAGGCGCAGGGTTCCCAAGGCGTCGGCGTTGGCCGTATACTCGGGTTCCTCGAAGCTGACCTGGACGTGGCTCTGGGCCGCGAGGTTGTAGATCTCGTCGGGCCGAATCTCGGCCAACAAGCGCAGCAAGCCGGTCGAGTCGGTCATGTCCCCGTAATGGAGGATGAAGCGCGGCTTCCTTCCGTGGGGGTCCTCGTAGAGATGGTCGATGCGGCCGGTATTGAAGGAGGAAGAGCGGCGCTTGATCCCGTGCACCTCGTAGCCCTTGTCCAGCAGGAACTCGGCGAGGTAGGAGCCGTCCTGCCCCGTGATCCCGGTGATCAGCGCTCGTTTTCTCTGGCTCACGGACCTCCTACAAGCGAACACCCGGAGGGGATGCGGCCTCCCCCCCGGGCGTTCGCACGTGGCGCCGGCGGCTAGAACTGCGCCCGCAGTCCGACCGAGGTGCTGTTCGCCTTGTAATTGAACTCCTCGGTGAAGATGGAGTGGCGGCGGGTGTGGCGGTAGTCGGCCGTCAGGCTCAACCACCGCATCAGGGCGTAGTTCGCGTTGACCCCGCTCGTGTAGCTGTCGTCCCGCCGGTTGGCGGTGAATCCGATGGTGGTCGGAATCCTCTGCGAGTCCGAGTACTTATCCACCGTGACGCCCCCGTTGACGCCCAGGGTCAGCTTATCGATCTTGTGCGTCACGCCGAGGTTGGCGCTGTTGCTGACGTAGTAGCGGACGCTGGAGGCCTCCATCCGGCCGCGGCTTACGCCGAGGTCCACGCCCGTCCGGTCGGTCGCGGCCCAGTTCAGGCCGCCCCCGAGCGTCCAGTTGCTGGTCTTATTAGAGGGAGACGGGGTGGGCACCAGGCCGTCGTCCTCGTACTCGCCGTGGGAGAGGCCGGTCTGCAGGCGTCCCTTGAGCTTGCCGGTGAGCTGGCCCTCCACGCCGAAATCGGCGTCCCAGTCCTTGTGGTTGGCGCCCTTGCGGCCGGCGGAATAGCGCACCAGGCCGCGGTGAAGCGCCGCGAAGACGCGGGTCTTGGGCGTCACCTTATAGCCGGTCTTGAAGCCGTAGCGCTGCTCGGAGCGGTCGAGTATGCCCGCCAGGGTGGGGCTGCGGTACTTGTGCCGGGTGTCCTGGGCGTCGGCGCCGAAAAAGAACTTCTCGCCGAGGGCGTACTCCCCGTAGAGTCCCGCGACGTTCTGCCAGCGCCGCTCGCGCGAGGTCAGCTCGCCGCCGGTCGAGGGGAGCCCGCCGACGCCGGCCCGCACGGGGGCCTGCGGGTTGTAGGGCGGGTCCTCGGTGTTGATGAAATCGTCCCAGGCCCGCGCGGTCAGGACCGCGCCCTTGAATTCGTAATTGCCGCCGACGCTCTGCGCGATCGAGTCGTTGGCCGTGGGCTGTTTCTTGTAGTCCGTGGCCGTGAAGTCGTACTTCACTCCGACCTTGTGCATCTCGCTGATGGCCCAGCCGGCGCCCAAGCCGACGCTGTTGGTGGTGTACCAGGAGCCGCGGTTGCCGCCGCTGCAGGCGCCGGCGTTGCCGGGGAGGCAGCCGTGGCGGGTTCCGTCGGCCTTGTCGCGGTTGACCTTGTAGATGTTGTCGTCGTAGGTGCCCCTGAGCCCGTAGTAGGGATGGACCTCGACGGTCCCGAACTTAAGGTTCGGGTTGAAATCCGTGAGCGAGTCCCACATGTCGGCTTGAGCGGGGAGGCTCGATAGGACCAGGGCGGCGACGAGTATGAGATTGAGGCGTCGTGACATTGCGTTATCTCCTAATGACGTAAGGGTCGATCCATCGTCAACGGATTCCGGCGGGATTATACAGATTGCCCGCCTTCATTGTCAACGACGCCGGGACTATTCTATCATACGCGCTCGATGCCCGACCGGCGCCGCGGCCATGCCTGAAACCCCGAGAGTGGCGGTGATCGGCGCCACGGGCCTGGTGGGCGACGCCCTGAGAAGGGCCTGGGAGCGCGCCGGCGCGACGCTCAAGCCCGCGGCGCGGCGCGGCTGGCCCCGGGGCGCTATCGCCTCCCTTGACATCCGCGATGAGCGCCGGGTCGCGGAGTTTTTTGAAGAGGGTCCGCTGCATTGGGTCGCCTTGCCCGCGGCCCTCCCCAACGTCGATTATTGCGAGACTCACCCCGACGTCACGCGTTGCGTGAATGTGGTCGGCGCCCTGCATGTGGCCCGTCGGGCGGCCGCGGCCGCGGTTCCCCTGGTATTCTTCTCCTCCGATTACGTGTTCGACGGCGAGCGGCAGGCCTATGGCGAGTCGGACGATCCTCGACCGCTCAACGAATATGGACGCCAGAAGCTCGAGGCCGAGACCGGCGTGCTCGAGGCGTCGCCCCGCAATTTGGTCCTGCGCACCTCCGGGGTCTACGGTTGGCAGGCCATCCCCAAGAACTTCGCGCTTCAGGTCCTGGCCGCCCTGGGGACGGGCGGGTCTTTGCGCGTCGCGCGTGAGGTGAGCTATAACCCGACGGCCGCCGATAATCTCGCCGAGGTGACGGTCGCTCTCGCGGCCCGAGGCGCGGGCGGGGTCTTTCATGTCGTGGGGGGCGAGCGGGTTCTGCGCATTGATTTCGCGCGCGAGGTCGCCCGGGCCTTCGCTCTCGACGAGGGCCGGCTCATCGGCGTTCCCTCCGAGGAACTCCAGTCCCCGACCCGGCGGCCCCGGGATTCATCGCTGCGCACCGACAAAGTGCGCCGGGCCGTCCCGGTCGCGTTGTGGGGCGTGCGCGAGGGCTTGCGTCGGATGCGCGAGTCCCGCGCCGAATGGGAAATTCACGCCGCCCGCGCGCTGCCGCCCGAACTTTCGCAGTTGTAGCCGGAGAGATTCCCGGAGCGTTGGGGCATGCCCGGCAAGACGGCCTGCCGCTGACCATCCCTCGACCAGGCTCCGGAGGCGCAGGCTATTGTAAGATTTAACCGATGGGCGCCCAATGGTTGATTGTCGCGATCGTGATCCTCGGGCCGCTCGCTTTCGGATGCGTGGAGCCGTGGTCGCGCTCGGGGCTGGAGGTGGGCCTGCTCGCCGCCTTCGCCCTGAGCCTTCATGCCCCCCGGCGCCCCGTTCCCGGCGTCGAAAGGGTCCTTCTGCCGGGCCTCCTGTCGCTGGCGGTGATCGGCCTGCTCCAGCTCCTGCGGCAAGCCCACGCCACCGACCCGGCCCCGCGGGGTCCCTTCACGGTGTCGATTTATGAAACCCGCCGCGCCTGTCTGCTCTGGGTCTGCTACGGGGCCATGCTCTGGGCCGGGGCGAGGGCATGGGCTTGCGACGCCGGCAGGCGCCGCCTGCTCTGGGCCGTCTACGCCGTCGGCATAATCGTCGCCGTGATCGGCCTCGTGCAGTTGTCCTTCGGCAACCGGTGGGTCTACGGATTTCGGCTGGCGCGCTATGGCCGCAGTCCATTCGGCCCCTACTTCAACCGCGGCCAAGCCGCCTCGCTCATGGCGATGTCCCTGCTCTGCGGCGCGGGCCTGCTCCTATCGCGGGTCTTCGTCCACCGTCGTGGCGCGGCCTCCGGGGAACCCTCGCCGCGCTTCGCCGCGACGCAGGCCGCCCTGGCCGCCGGCCTGGGCATTATCTTGGCGGGACTCTGGGGGGCCGGCAATCGGGGAGCCTTCCTGTCCGCGGCCGCCGCGGCGGCCGCCGTCGGGGTGTTGTCGCTTCGCTTCCTGGACGATCCCGCTTCCCGGCGCAAGGCGGGCGCGGGACTCCTGCTGGGGCTCACCCTCGCGGCCGTCGGCATGCTCTTTGTCCCGAGCTGGATCGGGGTCTTCAAGGGGCGCCTTGATAATTCCTTGACGTGGCGGCTGGCCATGTACGCGGGGGGCCTGAGGCTGTGGGGTGATTTCCCGTTCTTCGGAATCGGTTTGGGAGCGCTCATGCCGGCTTTCCCGCCCTACAAGAACCGGCGGTTGATCGTCGACGAGGTGGATTACATCCACAGCGACTGGCTCCAAATCCCGCTTGAGACCGGGTGGGTCGGCTTGGTCGCCGTGGCCCTGGGCTTGAGTTTTTTTCTGTTTCGAACGATCGCGGCTTGGCGCCGCATCCCGTCCCGGGAGGAGCGCTCCTTCGTCGGGGGCGCTCTGGCCGCGGCCCTGTCCTTCATCCTGCACGCCGCCGTTGATTTCACGATGCAAATGCCCGCCAACGCGGCGATTTTTATCGCGCTCTTGGCCTGGCTCGGGGCTCACGAGGCCCGTCAACGGGAGCGGGCCGCGGGAATCGACCGGGCGTCGGAGCCGTCTCCCGCCCCGAGAGCGGCCCTGCGCTGGTCCCTGAGCGCGGCGGCCTTGGTGCTGGCGGCGCACGCGACTCGACCCGCGCTGGCCCAACTCCTGGAACGTCGGGCGGGTCTCCCCGGAGCGCAATCGTCGCGCCGGCTTCAGGACGCCCACCGCATGGACCCCAATCCCCGCCTCTTGTACCGGATGGGCGCCGAGTGCCTCCTGCGCGCCGATGCCGAGGGCGGAAATCGCAAGCTCCTGCGGGAGGCCCTCGGGTATTCGCAGGCCGCGCTCCGGGAAGACCCCGCCCATAAGCACTACCGCAGGCTTTACGGGGTCATCCTTTCCCGCATGGCCCGGACCGAGGATGCCAAGCCCTTTCTCTAGGGCTTGCGCAGGAAAGGCGCCTTTGGCCCGCCGGCGAGATTTGTGGTATTAGGAATGCGCGACGGGATGGCAGGAATTCTCAACGCCGGGTAGCATGGGTCGCCGCAATATAGTAAGATGAATCCTGCCTAGGGCGCGGCGTCGGGAACGGGAGCGGTCGGCGCCGGGCGGGAACGAATCCTGGAGTCGCACAATTATTAAGGAGAGTCGCGGAGAATGATCAACGTTTCCATGAAGGCGATGCTGGAGGCCGGGGTGCACTTCGGGCACCAGACCCGGCGGTGGAACCCCAAGATGGGGCGCTACATCTTCGGCAAGCGCAACAGCATCCACATCATCGACCTGCAGAAGACCGTCAAGGAGCTCAAGAAGGTCTACGCTTTCGTCAAGGAGCAGGCCCAGGCCGGCCGGAGCTTCCTGTTCGTGGGCACCAAGAAACAGGCCCAGGAGATCGTGCGCGGCGAGGCCCTGCGCTGCCAGGCCGCCTACGTCGCCGATAAGTGGCTGGGCGGGACCCTGACCAATTTCGCGACCCTGCGCAAATCCGTCAAGCGCCTCGAGGAGCTCGAGAAGTGGGAGACCGAGGGCATCTTCAACGTGCTCTCCAAGAAGGAAGTCTCGCGCCTGAGCAAGGAGAAGCTGCGCCTGGGCCGGGTGCTCGCCGGCATCCGGGCCCTGACCCGGCCCCCGGACATCATGTTCGTGGTCGATCCCGTCGAGGAGGACCTCGCGGTCTCCGAGGCCCGCCGCGGGAAGATCCCGATCGTCGCCGTTTGCGACACCGACTGCGATCCCGACCTCATCGACCATCCGATCCCCGGCAACGACGACGCGGCGCGCTCGATCAAGCTCTTCTGCGCGATCATCGCCGACGCCGTGCTCGAGGGCCGGGCGGCCGCCGCGGCGGCTCCCGGGACCCAGCCCGCCGCCGGCGAGGAGCAGCTCGCCGACGAGGTCGTCCCCCCCCCCGATGGGACTTCGCCGCTGGATCCCGACGCGCCGACCTCCGGCTCCCTGCTCGACGAGACCGACGAAGTCAGAAGCGACCGCCAGGCCAAGGCCCTGGCGGGCGCGGAAGTCGAGGTTCAGGCGGAGGATTGACCTTCGGCCCCCAAGCCTTCGGCCCCCATGCCTTCGGCCCCCAAGCCTTCGGCCCCCCCCGCGGGGGGGCCGAGTAGTTGTATGGGGGGGCTAAATTCCGTTTAATTAAGGTGTCGCGCAGTCGATGTTCGCAAAGGAGCCGTCAGCATGGATAAATTAAAGCTCATCGCCGGCATCCGCGAGAGGACCGGGGCGGGCATGATGGACTGCAAGAAGGCCCTCGAAGAGGCCAACTGGGTGGCGGCCGATGCCCTCACCGTCCTGAGAAAAAAAGGGCTCGCCGACGCCGCGAAGCGCTCGGGGCGCGCTATTAAGGAGGGGCTCGTGGCCCTGAGCGCCGATGGAAAACGGGGCGTGATGGTCGAGCTCAACTGCGAGACCGATTTCGTGGCCCGTACCGCCGAATTCCAGGAATTGGCCAAGGCCCTGGCCGCGAACCTCGCCTCCGGAGAGGCGGGCACGCTGCAGGACCTCGCCCCCTTGGTGGAACAGGTCGCCTCGAAGTTGAAGGAAAACATCGCGGTCCGCCGATTCGAACGCTTCGACGTGTCCGGGACCGGACTCGTGGCCGGCTACATCCACCACAACGGCAAGGTCGCCGCCTTGGTGGAGCTCTCCGCGCCCAACGCCGCCGCCGTGGGCTCGGAGGACCTGGCCGCCCTGGCCAGCAAGATCCTCTTTCAGATCGTGGCCCAGTCCCCCCGCTACATCGATCGCGCCGCGGTGCCGGCCGAGGACGCGGCGCGGGAGCGGGAGATCCACACCGACGTCGTGCGCAAGGAGGGCAAGCCCGAGTCGGCGCTCCCCAAGATCGTCGAGGGCAAGATGAACAAGCTCTTCTACCAGGCCGTCTGCCTGCTCGATCAGATCAGCGTCGTGGAAAACAAGACCGCGATCGCCGGACTCGTCAAGCAGGCGTCCGACAAGCTCGGCGGTCCCGTGACCATCCGGCGCTTCGCCCGCTATCAAGTCGGCGAGGGCCTGCCCTTCCAGCATATGGAGGGGCAGGGACCTTGAAGTCGCCGGTCCAGCGATCCTACCGGCGCGTCCTGCTCAAGCTTTCCGGGGAATCCCTCCGCGGCCGGGAGCGTCACGGGATCGACTCGGCGGCCCTCTCCTGGATCGCCGCGGAGATCCGGCAGGCCTACGCCACGGGCGCGCAGATGGGGGTCGTGGTCGGGGCGGGCAATATCTGGCGCGGCGCCCAAGACCGCGGGGAGGCCATCGGCCGCGTGACCGCCGACAACATGGGCATGCTCGCCACGATCATCAACGCCCTCGCCCTGCAGGACGCCCTCGAGCACATGGGGGTTCCCACCCGGGTGCAGACCGCCATCGAGATCACCAAGCTCGCCGAGCCCTACATCCGCCGGCGCGCCATCCGGCATTTGGAAAAGAAACGCCTGGTCATCTTCGCCGGGGGAACCGGCAACCCCTATTTCACGACCGACACCGCGGCCGCCCTCCGCGCGGTCGAGATCGAGGCCCAGGCCCTGCTCAAGGCCACCAAGGTCGATGGGGTCTACACGCACGACCCGCGCGTCAACCGGAACGCCAAGCGTCTCAAGCGGGTCAAGTTCATGGATTCGATCCGCAACCGCCTGCGCGTGATGGACACCACCGCGCTCACCCTCTGCATGGAGAACCACCTGCCGGTGCTGGTCTTCGATCTTGCCGTCCGCGGCAACATCGCCCGGGCCGTCAACGGCCAACAGGTGGGCACCCTGATCACGGAGTGATGGAATGATCAATATCGAATCGGTGTTGTCGAAGCTCGATATTCAAATGAAGGAGCGGATGTCCCGGCTGTCCCAGGATTTCTCCGGGCTCCGGACGGGACGGGCCTCCCCCCAGCTGCTGGAAAACGTCAAGGTCGAGGCCTACGGCCAGTCCCTGCCCCTCAAGCAGGTCGGGGCGATCTCCATCCCCGAGGCGCGGGTCATCGAGATCCGCCCCTGGGACCCCTCCGTCGTCGGCGACGTGGAGAAGGCCCTTCAGAAGGCCGACTTGGGCGCGATGCCTCAAAGCGACGGCAAGACCGTGCGCCTGAGCCTGCCGACCATGACCGAGGAGAGGCGCAAGGACCTCGTCAAGGTCATGCGCCGGCTGGGCGAGGACTGCCGGGTCGCCCTGCGGACCGAAAGGCATGAGACTCTCGAAATCATCAAGAAGGCCGAGAAGGCCAAGGAGATCGGCCAAGATCAGGCCCGCGGGGCCGAGGCCCGCGTGCAGAAGATCACCGACTCCTTCATGGGCCGGGTGGAGTCCGAGATGGCGGCGAAGGAAAGGGAGATTTTGACGGTTTAGCCTGAGGCCTCCCCCCGCGGGGGAGGCGGATATTTTTTAGGGGGGTTGATCGCCGTTTGATTAAGGAAACCTCGCGCCCAAGCCCAAAATCCTTTCCCGACTCGGCGGCGGACGCCCCGCGTCCGCCGCGGCATATCGCCATCATCATGGACGGCAACGGCCGCTGGGCCAAGGCGCGCGGCTTGCCCCGGCTGGCGGGCCACAAGGCCGGGGTCGATTCGGTGCGGGAGATCGTGCGCGCGTGCCCGGCTCTCGGCGTCGATATCCTGACCCTCTACACATTCTCGACGGAGAACTGGCAGAGGCCCGCGGTCGAGGTGGGGCAACTCATGGGCTTGGTGACCACCGTCTTGGGGCGCGAGACCAAGGAGCTCGGCCGGCAGAACGTCCGCCTCAGGATCCTCGGGCGGAGGGAGGGGCTTCCCCCCCGCGTCCGGGCGCGGCTGGAGCGCTCGGCGGCCGAACTCGACGGCAACACGGGTCTCCAGCTCAATATCGCCATCAACTACGGCTCCCGGCAGGAAATCGTGGACGCGGTGGGCCGCCTCCTCGCCTCCGGGGCGCGGGAGGCGAGCGAGGAGTCGTTCTCGGCCGCGCTCTACACCGCCGGCCTGCCCGATCCGGACTTGGTGATCCGCACCTCGGGGGAGATGCGCCTGTCGAACTTCCTGCTGTGGCAGGCCGCCTACGCCGAGTTCTATGTGACGGATGTCCTCTGGCCCGATTTCCGCCGGCCGCAACTGGAGGCCGCCGTGGCCGCATACTCGCGGCGCCACCGCCGCTTCGGCGGCTCAGGAGCCGCCGTCCCCGGAGGGGGCGGCGGCCGCTGATGCTCCTGCCCCGCGCCCTCACGGCCATCGTCGGCATACCCGTCCTGCTGGGGCTTCTCCTCCGGGGCGGGCTGGCCTACGACGCCTTCGTCCTCGCGGTGATCGTGCTGTGCCTCTATGAGTACGGCCTCATACTCCGCATGGGAGGACGGCGCATCCAACGCGTGGGCACGGTGGCCTGGGGAGCGGCCCTGGCGCTGTGCCTGGCCTTCGGCGGCCCCCTGCCGCTGGCCTTGTCGGCGGCCGTCGGGGCCATGGTCTTGCGGGAGCTCTTCGACTCCCGGAGGACCCTGGAGGGCCTGGCCCTGGGGGTGTTCGGAATCGTCTTTCTGGGCGTGATGCTGTCTCATTTGGCGCTTCTGCGCGGCCTGGGCGAGCACGGCGCCGCCTTTTCGATCATCTTGTTCATCGCGGTCTGGGTGATGGACTCGGCGGCCTACGGCGTCGGACGCGCCTTCGGAAGCCGGC
>CAYJXJ010000045.1:0-29030 GCA_964374095.1 uncultured Elusimicrobia bacterium | reverse complement strand
CGACCTCAACCGGTGCCATGCTTGTAGACTTCCACACTAATTGCAGAAGAACCCTTGATTTCTTATCCGGCAAGAACCAAAAGGATGCCTTTGACGCGCTTTGGATACAGTGGCGGAGCGTCCTAGCGACGGAAGCAATCAGCCGCCTCTATTGCGATGCCTCGCGTCAGAGCAGGGATCTCGTCATAATCATTGGAGCCGCTCATGTGTCCTCTCTTAACGAATTACTCGTCCGTTCTTTTGAAGGCAAGATAACAATTCACGTCGTAAATATCGCCGAGAATCGGCCTGAGAGCCTACCCCGGTAACCGCCATAATCTCGAAGAATGATTAGATGCCTCGATGAGCCCCGTCCGGCCCGCCTCGAGACGCGACGCCGCCCGCTGTGCCGAGATCTACCGCCCCTTCGTGACCGGAACGGCGATCACCTTCGAGCTCGAGCCGCCGTCCAGGCGGGAGTTTGAGAAGCGCATGGCCGGGACTCCCGGCCCGTGGCTGGTCTACGAGAACGCCGCGGGGCGCGTGCTGGGCTACGCCTATGCCGGCAAATACCGCGACCGGCCGGCCTATCGCTGGTCCGTGGACCTCGCCGTCTACGTGGAGGCAAAAAGCCATGGGCGGGGCGTCGGCCGGGCCCTTTACGCGGCTCTGCTCCGCCGCCTGCGCACGCAGGGCTTCGTCAACGCCTTCGCGGGCATCGCCCTGCCCAACCCCGTCAGCGTGGGCTTCCATGAGTCCTTCGGCTTCAAGCGCGTGGGCGTCTACAAGGGCGTGGGCTACAAGCTCGGCGCCTGGCACGACGTCGGCTGGTGGCAGTTGGCCCTGCGCAAGCCTCCCGCCAAGCCCTCTGAACCGCGCCCCAGAATTTAGAATCTTTAGCCACCCGGGTCTGGGGCGCGCGGGCGCATCGGGCGGGACAAGGGTTACCCCTCGTCGCAGCGGCCGGAGGGAGCGGGCGCCAGCGAAGCCAGGCGCCGCAGGGAGGACTGGACCCAGGCGTGGAGGAGGGGAGCCTCCCGGGCCAGGGTCTCGCGCTTCTCCGGGGTGAGATACCACCCGAAGGCCCACATGTAGGTCTCGATGAGGCGGGTGACGTCGTCTTGCGCCCAGCTCATCTTGATCTTACCGGCGCGGACCTGGCTGATATATTCCTTATAAGCCTCCAGGAACTCAGGGCTGTTGGCCGTATCGAAGAACTGCGAGTCCCAGGCCGTCAGAAAGTCCGTGATGCCGCTGAGCAGCCCCGAGGAATCCTGACGACGCTGTCCGCGCATCCGGCCGAGCGTCTTTTGGAGGTTTTTGAGACTGTCGGCCCCAAGGATGTCATCGACCGCGTGGGACAGTTCGTAGAGGGAGTACTCGCCTGAATCGGACAGGACCACCGTCTTGTTGTCCCGGTCGTAGAGCGCCGCGCTTCCCGCGCCCTCGACCGCCGCTGAGTCGATGCGCAGCCGGATGCCGGCGCGGCCGAGGTTGAGGAGCAGGCGCGGGTCCTCGCGGTCAAGCGCGGCGAGATCCAGCGCGGCGCGCCGGAAGGGAGAATCCCCGCAGGCCGCGGCCAAGGCCCGCAGGTCGCAGATGGGGTAGGACTGCGTCAGGCTGCATGCCGGGGGTGGAGCGGACGCGGCCGGCGTCTGGAGCGGCGCGAGGGAGCGCAGTTGCTCCAGGGCGGAGGTTTGCGCCCGGACGGCGACCGCTCTCATGGCCGTCAAGGCCATGAGGGCTATCGAGATTCTCCACATGATGGTCTTGCTCATATGGTTTGGGAATTTTGCCTGCCCTTCCATTTCTTGGAGGGGCAGGCCCTTCCATTTCTTGGAGGGGCAGGCCCTTCCATTTCTTGGAGGGGCAGGCCCCCGCGCCACCACGCGGGGGCCTGCCGTGATTATTTCCCTGGAAGCGGGATGCTAGTCCCGCCCTGGGCGTTCGCGCTCCTCCCTCCGGACGTCCAATATGATCCGGAACAGCCGGCCGTTCTCGCCGGGCACGGTGATGAGCCCGTTGGCCTTCTCGGTCTCGTCCTGACTCGCGCTCTGTCCGAGCTGGATCATGAGCTTCAGTCCCCAGTTGTCGGCCCAGATGTTCTGGACGGGCAACACGCCCCGGATGCAGCCTCCGTAAACGCTCGCGAAATGATCCGCGTCATGAATCTCGGGCTTGTTCTGCACGCAGGAGTCGACTACCTTCTGCAAGGAGCTCTTGGGAAACTGCCCCCACGGGTCCTCGTTGTGGCGCGAATCCTGGACCGGCGCGCCCTCCACGGGGGTCACCTCCACCTCGCGGGCCTCTTTGATGATCACCGACACCGGCTTGCCGAAGGAGGCCCCGGCCTGCGCGGCCGCCCCCTCCAGATCCGACGCGAACCCCGCCGCCGGCAAGGCGCCGGCCAAGACCACGCTTGCGATCACCATCTTCTGCCACTTCTTCATTTCTCACCTCTCCGCACTTCGACGCCTTTCGTCCGGCGCGACCTTTGCGCTCGGCCCCAGCATTGTCGCATCCTTAACGCCGCCGCGCCGGGGCCGTGTTTTGGGGTGTCACGCCGGGTCACCGTCCGTCACGGGGCATCGGCCCCTTCCGACGGGGACCGGCCGCTGCGGAGGGCTCACGCGCCGTCATCTCGCCGTGGCCGGAAATGCCGAGCGGTTATTTTGGGTCTAACTGTCGACCCATCCAACCTCCAACCGTTCGGCCCAGGGCCGCGCCGCCATACGCGCCAACCAGCCCTCCCGCAACAGGCATGGTGACTACGCCGAATGCGGGAGCGGTCACCAGACCGAAGATAAGACCTAGCCCCGCGCCGATAGCTCCACCAACGACGCCCCCGGTCCAATGGCCGACTTGTTCTCCGGCCTTTTCCCAGGAGCCTTTCTGATTGGCTTTGTCGCTGTTTGTTGGAGAGGGGGGATCAAGAGGAACTTTTTGTCGCGGCGGTGCGTAGGCCGACAATTGTCGTCCACGTGATCCATCTTTATCAGCATAAACCACAACGGGGCCATTGCCGTTTTTCCCAAGAGATATCGGCGCCTTGTCAAAGGGCGCATGCGCCATGGCGCGTCCCATGCCCAAGTCCCCCAGCCGCGCCGCCTCGGCGGCATGGCAAGATAGCCGGCTTCCGTTTGCTAGATTTTCCTTGTGGGCAGTGGCATGCAGCACAACCCTGCTTGCCATCACCATGCAACCTAGAAATACCGCGTTGCCTATCATTTTCATTTAATCGCCTCCTATTTTAAGCGGGCAAGCCCCGGGGCGCCTCTCCCCAGGGCCTGCCGCTCTCGCCTGGGAGCCCCCTCACCGTGAGCTCCCGGCGAACGTCTTGACCCATGAAGGACTTTCATTTTGCTGAGCTGTGGCACCACCCCCTTGCGCTTGGGACTTTAAGCCGTCCTCGGCGTTAGGTGAAGTATGGCGGGGCGGACCCGATTGCGGGTGGGCCCGGTCGTTTGGCGAGTCACCCGTCGTCACGTGCCGTCACTTCTGCTACGGCCTCCCGTCGGAGGGGACGGACCGGCGGGCATCACCCAGGGTCACACCCGTCAATTGTGGGACCGAGGCGACCGGACCGGTCTTGACGGTTACTCCCAGCGCTGGGAGTGGCCCGCAGAGACGCCTTCTAACGAGGGTTCTGAAGACCGCGTCTTTGTCAGCGGGCCGGGGTGGAGGTGGCTTGGGCGGCGACTTTGCGCAACTCTTCAGTCAGTCGGGCGGGCGGGTTAGGACCGCAGTACTTGGCGACGGCCTGGGCGGCGTCGGGGACCTCGACGGCGACGCGGCCGGAGCCCCGAGGTCCGGCGACGGCGTCCTTGCCCACGGCGATGGAGAGCGAATCGCCGCCCTCGGCGTGAGATCCGTCGCCGATGGCGATGCCGTCGCCCACGGCGCTGGCCCCCTTTCCGCAGGCTATGCCCCCGCCCTCGGCGAGGGCGCCGTTGGCGGCGTAGGAGTCGGGATCGATGGCGATCGCCCCCTCCCCCTCCACCCGGGCGGAGTCGCCCTCGAGGCAGGAAATGGGTCTCCCCGCGTTGAAGTTCTCCAAGGCGCACAGCCGCAGCTTCGCCAGGGTGGCGGCTAGGTTCAACCGCAGGGACTCGAGAGTCCGCGGCGTGTAGACGCTCTGCGAGAGGGTGTCCATGCCGGGAAACGGGCGGGGTTCCTCCTCGTTCTTTTTCCGGTAATCCCGTATGCGCTCCTCATGGCGCCGCTGGTATTCCCTGAGGTTGGAATCGAAGATGATGAGGTTGCCGACTTGGCGGAGTTGATCCTTGGTGAAGGGGTTCTTAAAGCCATAGGCCTGGCGGACCTGCTCCAGGCGCAGGCGCTGGCGCGCCGCGGCGGGGTCGGCGGGCGCGGGACTTCCCGCCGCGGCCGGCGTCAACGCCAAACCCATCGCCATCCCCAGCATTGCCGTGATCATCGCCGCCTGCGCCTCCAATAACTGGAAGCGCAGGCCTCCCACCAGTGTACCCCCGCTCCGACGGAATTTCAAGACCCGCCGGGGGCGGCACGCGGACTCAACCGAGGCGCGTCCGCAGCCAATCCGCGCCCTGCCGGAGCCACCGCAGCATGCGCTCCCAGAGCGACTCCGCAGCCGGCGTGGGCGGGGCGGGGGGGTTTTCGTTCCGAGCCGCCAGCACCAGGCGTATGGTCTGGTCGCGGGATAGGCCCAGTTGTCTGGCCAGGTTTATCAGCTTGAGGGCGTCTTCCTTGTTGAGCTTGCCGCCGGCCCGCCGCATCACGTCGCGCAGGCGGTCGCGGAACTCCTTGATGGCCTGTGAGTTGGGTCCCAGGCGCTTGGCCGCGGCTTCATCCATGGCGTCGAGCTTCGAGGCTAGGGCCTTCTTGTCCAGGAACCGGTTCGCCACCACCCCATCGAGCATCTTCTGAAGCTCGCCCAGCTCTTTGAGGTCTTCCGCGCTGAGCTCCTTTCCCTCCAACAGGGGTTTCGGCTCGGCCGGCTCCTTTGCGGCCGCGGGCGCGCGTTCGCCGGGTCTAAAAGCGTGAAAGCCGCCCGGAGCCGCGGCGGCCGCGCCTGAGCCGGAGGCGCTATGGGAGGGGCCGGCGACGTGGGGAGCCGCGGCTCCCCCCCATTGGTCGTGGCCGCGGCCGGGTCCTTGAGAGGACCCGGGGAACCCCCGGGTCTCGCCGGAGGCATAGGTCACGGGGGCCGGCAGGCGCGCCGCGCGGTCGCCCGCGCGGGTGGGCGCATACGGGGCGTGTCCCGGCGCTGCCAACTGATCGCGACCGCCGGGACCGGCGCGCCGGGTCCCGCCCGCCCGCTGGGGCGGGGCGCCGGGGCCGGCGCCGGGCAGATCCTCGTCGGGCTTTTGGGGCCCGAAATGGCCCCCGACCTGCTCGCCGAAGTTGGAGAGCTTCTTTCCAAAGTCCGCGAGGCGGTCCCCGTCCATGCCGCGGGCGCCGGGCCCGGGACCGGCGGGGGCCGCGCCCTCAGGCCCTTGATGATCGGGTGAATCCCCGCCGCGGGAGCCGCCCGAGCCGCTACCCGATGACCCGCGGGTGGTGGAGCCGCGCGGGGAGGGTCCGGGGGGACCGGCGCCGGTCCGCGGAGCGTTCCCGGGGGGAGGGGATGGAACCGTTGCCAAGGGCTGGTCCGTCCGGGGCGGCTCGGTTATGGGGTTGCCCTGGGGCACGGTGGGTTGTTCCTGACCCTGACCCTGCGAGCGCAGGGCGCTCTCCACGAAGCGCTTCGGGAGGTAGGGAATCAGCTTGCTGAGCCGCAGGACCTCGCCGGGGGTGAGGGACGCGAGGATGTTGTCCCACCGCTTGTCGTCCGGAGACCAGTTCGGGCTGGTCCTCAGGCTTCGGATTTGGCGTTCGATGGCCCCGACGATGCCCTCCCGGTAGTCCTCTTCCGTCAACTCCGGGGGCTCCGGGCAGACCGTGACCCTGGGGTCGCATGGAGTCACTCCCGGCTCCGTGCCCTCCGGTTGCGCCTGCGGCGGCGGGGGTTGGCCGGACAGGCCACCCTGGCCATCGTCCACGAGCACCGCGGCCGCGGGCGGAGAGAGCGCTGCAGAAAGCCACGCGAGCACCAGCCAGAACCACATGCCGATAGTGTAGCCCCGGCGCCCGGCTTGCGCAAGGCCGGCGGTTCCGGGCGTCAATGGCGGTGCCGGAGCGCCCCGCTCCTCATGTCAGGGCCCGAGTTTGGCCGCGTCGATCATGCCGGCCCCCTGCGCCGAAGCGTCGAGACCCTCGAGCGGGACCGCGGCCTGGCGCAGGGCCGCCAGGACCCCGTCGGGCCCGCTCAGTCCCCGGGCGCCGAGCGACACGGCCAGCGCGGCCAGCCCCGTGACGTGAGGGGCGGCCATCGAGGTCCCCGACAGGCTCAGGGTTTGGCGCATGGGAGCCAAGGATACCACATCGACCCCGGGGGCGATGAACTCCACCTTGCCGCGGCTGGAGAACACGGCGAGGGCGTCGTCGGAGGCGGCGGCCGAGACGGAGATCACCTCCGGGTAGGCCGCGGGGTAATTCGTGGCGCCGCCGGTGTTTCCCGAGGCGGCCACGATCACCAGGCCCATGCCCGAGGCGAACTGCACCGCCTCGTGCAGGGCCTCGCTTTGGATCGGGCTGCCCAAGCTCATGTTCACCACCTGCATCTTATTGTTGATGCACCAGACGATCCCCGAGACGAGCCCGCTCAAGTGTCCCGAGCCGTCGGCGTCGAGCACCTTGACCGCGTAAAGCACCGCCTGCGGGGCGACTCCGACCACGCCCCAGGAGTTGCCGCGCGTGGCGGCGATCGTTCCGGCCACATGGGTGCCGTGGCCGTTGTCGTCCTGGTAGTCCGCCTCTTTGGATTCGCCGGTGATGGCGTTGACGCCTCCGAGGACCCGGCCGTCGAGGTCCGGGTTGCGGGTGTCGATGCCGGTGTCGACGACCGCGACCTTGACGCCCTCACCCTGCGTCGCGGGCCAGGCCGCGGGCGCGTTGACGCGCCGCACTCCCCAGGGGATAAGCTCGCGCGGCGCGAGGCTGGCCCGCAATTCCACCAGGCGCAGCCCCGCGGCTACCGAATCGAAGCCGGGGAGTGAGGGCGCGGCGGACTCGATCCATTTGACCCGGATGTCCGCTTCGATCAGGAAATCATCCTGAAGGAGGACCCTCGCGTCGGAGTCCCCGGCCGACGCGGCGAACCCCGCCGCGCCCCTCTCCCGGTCGCGTTCGCGATCCGCCTCCGGAGTGAGTCCCCCGGGCGGGATTTCCACGATCCACGCCGTGAACCGGGCGCCGTTCTTGGCGGCGCTGGAGACCTTCTTGAAGTCCAGGCCCCTGCGGCCCAGGAGCCGCAGAGCGGCGTCGCCCCGCGCGGAACTCATCCCGGCCTTGGGCCGCAGGATCAGCCTCTTGCCGCCGGCCTCCGCGCCGGAGTTCCCGGGCCACAATGCCAGCCACGCCCCCAGGAACAGCCAAGCGCGTCGGTGGACAGCTTTCATTGCTTTCTCCTTCCCGGCCTCGGCGGCCGGGTTTATCAGATCCCTTCGGTCATGTTCAGCGACTCTCTCACGCGCTCAAGCCGTGACGCCGTTAGGCGGGCGGCGCAAGCGTTCCTTCTTCGCGTCCTCGTTCCCTTTCGAGCCGTTCGTCGTGCCATTGTGACCTCCCGTGTGCTGGTATTTGGACATGAGCCCCGTCATTTCGGAAAACTGTCTCTCGAGGGCCGGCCAGGCCTTGAGCTGCGGGTCGCGCAGCCAGGCCGCGGCCACCTGCCCGACGAGCTTGAGCCGCTCGGCGGACTTCGCCGCGCCGGTTCCATTCTCCTCGATGTCGGCCCGAAAGGGCCGGGGGCCGAGGGTCTTGAGGAAGTTGCAGAAGCTGTAGGCGTAGAGCAGGCGCAGGGGCTTGAAGTCGCGGTCGGTGCGGAGCATCGCCCCCAGCAGCCAGTCACAGACCGGCTCCCAACGGCCCACGGCCTCCGGCCGGAAATTCTCGATGTCGCGGCGGAACCGGTCGTGCCTTCGGAAGAAGAGATACCAGTTGAGGTTGAACTGGGCGGCCTTGGGGGTCTTACGGAGGCGCTCCACGTAGAGCTCCAGGGCCTTGGGCTCGCCGGCCCAAGCCAGCCCGATGGAAGCCGACATCAACGTGAGCTCCGCCCCCGACTGGCTCTCATTGAAGACGCTCCAGAGAAAATCCGCGGCCTCCGAGGTGTCGAGAAAGCCCAGGGGCTGGAGCAGGCGCGCGACCACGATCCCGCGGCCCGGGTCGGCGGACGGGCCGGCCACGGGGGGGGCTCGGCCCTCCTGCCGGTAGGCGTCGTAGAGACCCCGGGTCACGTGCAAGAACTGCGCCTTCTCCGCCTTGCCCAGGGCCGAAATCCCGAGAAGATAGAGGCGCGACATGTGGGGCGTGTCCCAGGAGGACTCCAGGGCAGCCTTGAGGCGCTTGGAGTCGCCCGCGATGAAGGTCAGGATCAGGTACTTGGCGGCGAGATAATCGGCGAACTGCTGGTTCATATAGAACAGCCCGTTCTCGGGGCTGAACTCCAGGTGGGGCAGCTGGCTGAGGAAATGGAATACCTCGGACCGGCGCTCCTCCAGCATCGGGTAGCTCTCCCGGATGACGCGGGAGGCGTCGTCGGTGGAGATGCAGGAGAACTTGCCGCCGCGGCCCTCGACGTAGGCCTGCCAGGCCAGCCGCATCAAGAGGCCCAGCACGGTCTCGGAGGCCGAGACCACGTTGCCCTTGAAGCCCTCGTGGCGCAGATGGAACGCGGTCATGTGCTCCATGAGCTCGTACTCGTCCTTGGGCAGGCGCTCCCCTTGGTGGTGCACGAAGAAATTCGCGCAGGCCAGGCCCGTGAGCGGGGTGAGCCTCAGCAGGGGACTGGCGCGCTGCCAGTCCTCGATGGAGATTTTGTCGAGGTTGCCCGCGAGCATGCCGAGTTGCGGGCTGCCGCTGCGGCGCAGGCCCGCGGCCAGGCGCTCGAAGAGGGCGCGGTAAAGGGCCGGCCCCCAGGTTCCGAGGGTTACGGGCGAGAGCCCCGCGGCGAAGAAGGAGCGCAGGGGGCTCACCTTGACGTGGGATTCGTAGAAGCGGGGCAGCGTGGTGATCACGCAGCAGTTGCGCGCGGCCGTCTTCCAGAAGGACTGCACCGCCGGATTGGTGAAGTCCGTGCCGGAGGGGTTCTCGTTGATCCCGTCGATCAAGAGCGCCAGCCGCCCCTCCTCGAAGGCCGCCTCCAGGCGCTCGACCATGTTGGCCTCCACCCCGGGCAGGGCGGCCCAGGGGATGTCGAAGCGCCCCCACTCGAAATGCAGGTGCTTGGCCGAGACATAGACCGGGGTGTGGGCGCTGGTCTTGGCCCCCAGCCGGTCCCAATTCCGCAGTAGAGAGTAGAGGAGCGCGGTCTTGCCGGAGCCGCTCTCGCCCAGGATGAGGCCCGAGCCGGGCAATAGCCCCCCGATCTGAGAGATCGTCGTCCCCGCCGAACCCGCCGTTTCCACCAGGATCGAATCCAGGTCGGCGCCGGCGAAGAGCCCCAGGTCGCGGCTGAGCATCTCCTTTAAGAGCGCGGTCTGCAGGTCCCGGAGCCGCTTGGGAACGGAGCGGCGGTCGGAGACCTGGGAGGCCTTGGACTCCAGGCGCTCGGCCAGGGACTTCTGCACGAAGCCCCGGCCCTCCCGCAGGGAGGAGAGGAGCGCGGCGAGCTTGTCGGGGGAGGCGAAATAGACGCGTACGCAGCCCTTCTCGCGGTGGATGACGAAGCGCACGCCGAGGCGCTTGGCCCAGGTCTTGTTGAGGACGTAGACCCGCTGGGAGAGGCGGTGCCAGTCCTCCTCGGTCTCCAGGCGCGTGTAGATCTCCCTTAGGTCCCTGCGCTCCAGGACCAGGACGTATTCGGCCAGCAGAGTCTCCAGTGTCGCCATGTCGCGTGTGCCTTGCTCGCCCCTATTATGATGGAGGAAACGGGGTCTTGCCATGGACCGCGTCTCCCCGGTCACGCGGCGTCACCCCCCATCACCTTCCGGGCTCGGCGGCCGACGGCAGGCTTGCGGGTCACGGCGTCACCCATGATCACGGTGGGACGGCGGGTGTCGCGCCTTCGGTTGCCTCAAGTGGACCGAGCCCCCGGCGCTTCCAGGGCTTAGGCGCCGGTTCGTGGCGCCGGTGACGGGGCGTGATGGAGGCGCGGGGGTCTATGTTAAGGAAGGGCCGGCTTGGGGGTGATGGATGATGATGCCGGGTGAGGCCGGAGGACCGGGTTCCTGGCCGGCCGGAGCGGGGCGGGGCATACTCGTGCCAGGAGGATGACACGCATGATCACGGCGAGAAGCGTTCCGATGCAGAGGAGTCCCGGCGAGGCCGCGGGAGGCCCGCTCGTCTATCTTTCCGCGGAATTCGTCCGGCACAAGGAGTACTTGGAGGCGATCGTGACGGCCTCGCCGGACGCGATCTGCACCACGGACATGCGGGGCCGGGTGATTTATTTCAGCCCGGGCGCGGAGAGGATGTTCGGCT
This sequence comes from uncultured Elusimicrobia bacterium, assembly GCA_964374095.1. Lineage (GTDB taxonomy): Bacteria > Elusimicrobiota > Elusimicrobia > UBA1565 > UBA9628 > CAYJXJ01. The sequence continues at coordinate 18,548 of CAYJXJ010000045.1, read as the reverse complement.
GCCGGTCGGGAGACGTGCTCGGCTCGCCGGTCCACCGCCTTTATGAGGAAGGACGCTCCCAGGCGCGGCGCATCATGAGGCTGCTGCTGCGTGGGGGACGCCTCTCGAATCTGGAGGTGGCGCTGAAAGCCTCGGGTTCCCGCGTCCATGCGACGCTCTCCGCCGCTCTCCTGCGGGACCGGCGGGGAGGGCTGATCGGCACGCTGGGCATTTGCAAGGATATCGGCGACCGGGTGGCTCTGGAGCGCCGCCTGCGCGGCCTTTGCGTCACCGACAGCCTCACGGGGCTCTTCAACCAGCGTCATTTTCATGAGTTGGGGGAGGCTGAGATCGATCGGGCCCGCCGACAGCGCCAGACTCTCTCCGTGATCCTCATCGACCTCGACGGATTCAAGGAAGTCAACGACCGCTGGGGACACCCCGAGGGAGACGGCGTCTTGCGGAGGATCGCCGGGGTGATCGGGTCGTCGATCCGCCGGAGGGTCGACGCGGCCTTTCGGCTCGGAGGAGACGAGTTCGCGGCACTCCTTCCCGGCCTCGGCGCGCCGCGGGCCGCCCTGGTGGCCAGGCGCATCGCCGCCGCCGCGGCCGCCGCCCTCCACATCCCGGTGGCGCTGAGCTACGGAACGGCGACCCTCATGGCGGGAGATACCCTGGGGTCCCTCATCACCAGGGCCGACGCCTTGATGTACGCGCAAAAGCGGGCGAAGCAGTCCTGACGGACTCCCTGGCCGTCCCGCCGGCCCCTAGGTCTCGGCGCGCCGGAACAGCCAAGCCGCGAGCACGCCGAAGGCGAGGTTGGGAATCCATGCCGCGGCCAGGGGATGGATCGTTCCCCCGGCGCCCAGGGCCCGTCCCACCTCCATCACCCAAAGATAGAGGAAAGAAACCCCCAGGGCCAGCCCGAAGATGAGCGCCTTGGCCGCGCGCCGCAGGCGCAGGGCCACGGGAATGCCGAGCGCGCAAACCACGACGTTGGAGAAGGGATAGGCCACCTTGGCGTGGGCCGCCATCTCGTACTCGCGCGGGGAAGCTCCGAGGTGCCGGGCGCGGGGGCCGTAGCTGCGGATTTCCCGGAGGCTCATCTCATCCGGGGTGCGGGTCCGCGGGACCAGGAGCTTCGGGGGGACGTCGAGCGGGGTCTCGCGGCTGGCGAAAGCCTCCTCCCGGATCTTCGTTCCCCGGAAGCGCCGCTCGACGCCTTCATGGAAGACCCACCGTCCCGCGGCCCTGTCCCACGTCGCGATCTTGGCGTCCCACTGGCGCTCCACCCCGTTGGGTCCGACCTCCTCGAGGATCGCCCGTTCCATGCGTCCCTCCTTGGGCACCAAGACCGAGGTCTGGATAAAGAGCCCCGGTTTGGCGATCACCGCGACGTCGAGGTATTTCTCCCACTCCCACGCCGGGTTGATGCGCTCATACCAAAGCTGGCGCGACCGGCGGTAGCAGGCCGGCAGGATCGTCTCCTGGGCCGCGAAGCAGACGAGCGCCACTCCCAGGGAGCACCACATCAACGGCCGCATGAACTCCCTGAGCGCGAATCCCGACGCCTGGGCCGCGAGCGCCTCGCCGCTCTGCACGAAGCCGGTCACGGCCACCAGGGTCGCGAGCAGTGTCGCCACCGGGATCACGCGCACCGCCCAATAGGGCACCTCGAGCCAGAGATACTGCATGATCACCCAGATCGGCGCCGGGCTTCGCACCAAGGCGCTCATGCGGTCGAAAACCGTGCCGGTGAAGAGCAGCAGCGCGAAAAGTCCCAAGCCGTAGAGGAAGGGCTTGATGAAGCGTTTCGCCATGTAGCGGGAGAACAGGCGCATCACGCCGCGGCCGCCCGCTTGGACAGCCAGAGCCCCGCGATGAGCCCCGCCGCGTCGGCGGTCCAGGGAGCCAGCTCGGCGAGGTTCTCGTAGCGCCGGCCCAGCCCGATGCCGACGGCCATCAGGCCGTAGAAGGCGAAAAGAACCAGGAGGCTTGCGATGAATCCCCGCGCCCGGCCCATTCGGCCCACGTCCATTCCCAAAGGCGCTCCCAGCCAGAAGAAGACGAACGGCGAGGCCGCCCCCGCGCTTCGCACCGCGATTTCGACGGCGTACTCATGGCGGTGTTCGGGCGTGGTGGAGGGGTCGTTGATTCGGGAGCGCAGGGTCGGGGAGTCCAGTTCCTGCATGTCCGGCGCGCGGCGGGACGCGCCGCCGGAAAGGGGGACCTGGAGGCGGTAGCGCTTGAAGCTCGCGGTGGTGAGTTTGTGAAGGTCGCGGTTGGGAAGCTGGAGGTCGCCGTCCTCCAGCTCGAGGACCACGCCGTGGCCTTTCACCAAGGACACGCTGCCGCGGGGAGCGCTGACGCGCGCCCCGTTTTGCACCCCGGCCTTGACCAGGTAGGCGTCGGTGACGCGGCCGGTCTGCGGATCGGCCACGCGGGTGTAGAGCCTCCAGGGGCCCAACCGCACGAAAGAATCCGACCGCAGCTCGAGCTTGGCGATTTGCTGCGCGGCTTGGGCCTGTTGCTCGCGGAAGGCGTGGAACCCGTCCGGGCTGGCCCTGTGGTTGATGTAGAGGAGCCCCCCCGAAAGGGCCGCGGCCAGGAGAAAGAACGGCGCGGTCATCTCCCGGAAGGAGAACCCGGAGGCCCGCAGGGCCAGCAGTTCGCCCCGCTCGCCCAACTGGCCGAGGGCCAACAGCATGCTCACGAGAAAGGCCATGGGGACGGACATGCTGAGGAAGTAGGGCATCAGGCTCGCGAAGCAGGCCGCGATCCAGAGCGGCGAGATGCCCTTCGCTATGGCCAGGCTGAAGAGCTTCATGAAGGTGTTCATCAGCAGAACCACCGTGAACACGCCAAGGCAGAGGGCAAAGGAGGGCAAAAAGAGCCTCAGCAGGTACCGGGACAGGATCGGCACGGGAGGTCCATTATAGGATACTGGCGGCCGTTTGCCGGTCTTGTCAAGGCGCGGCCCCGGTTTTTGTAGGATACCCCTATGGACATGCGCCTGGCCGTGGATTGCGCCGCCGAGAACAACGCCCGCTTTGTCGACGACTTGAAGGACCTCGCCCGCATCCCGAGCGTCAGCTTCCCGGGTTTCAACCATGCCGAGGTCGACCACGCCGCGGTCGCCACCGCCGAACTGATGAAGCGCCGGGGCCTGGAGAACGTCCAGATCCTGCGCGTGCCCGGGGCCATGCCCTATGTCTACGGCGACTGGCTCCACGCCAAGGGCGCGCCCACCCTCCTGCTCTACGCCCATCACGACGTCCAGCCCGCGGGGCGGGAGGAGCTTTGGAAATCCCCGCCCTTCACGCCCACGGTCCGTTCCGGCCGGCTCTACGGCCGCGGCACCGCCGACGACAAGGCGGGCATCGTGGTGCACACCAGCGCCGTCGCCGCCTGCCTGGGCGCCCGGCGGCGCCTGCCCGTCAACGTCAAGCTCCTCATCGAGGGCGAGGAAGAGATCGGGTCTCCGAAGCTCGAGCCCTTTCTTCGGAAGTTCGCCAAGAAGCTGCGCGCCGACGCCATCGTCTTGACCGACACCGGCAACTTCGACACCGGAATCCCCTCGATCACGACCTCCCTGCGCGGGATCGTGGCTTTCGACGTGACGGTGCGCACCGCCGATCACCCGCTGCATTCGGGGATGTGGGGGGGGCCGCTGCCGGATCCGGTGCAGGCCCTCTCCAAGATCATCGCGTCCATGACCGATGAGAAGGGCGCCCTGGCCGTGCCGGGCGTTTTCGACGGGATCACGGGTCCCACCCCGGCGGAGAAAAAGTCCCGCGACTCCCTGCGCTACGACGAAACGATCTACCGCGAGCAGAGCGGGGTCCTAAAGGGCGTGCGCCTGCTGGGCAACGGCCAGGGACTGCTCGCCCAGGTCTGGAACGAGCCCGCCTTCTCGGTCAACGCCATCCAGGCCTCCTCGCGCAAGGATTGCGCCAACATCGTCAATGAGGCGGCCTGGTGCCACATGGGCCTGCGCATCGTGCCCGGCATGGACCCGGCGAAGGTTTTCAAGAAACTCAGGGAGCACATCCGCCGCCGCGCGCCCTGGGGGGCCAAGGTCGAGATCACCGGCGAGTCCCTGAACCCGGCCTGGCGCTGCGACTCCGACGGCCCGGTCTTCGCCGCCGCCTCCCGCGCCCTCGAAAAGGGCTTCGGCCGTCCCGCGGTCTTCATCGGCTGCGGGGGCTCGATCCCCTTCGTGGGGCCCTTCTCGCGGGTCCTGGGCGGGGCGCCGGCCCTGCTCATCGGCGTCGAGGATCCCTACACCAACCCGCACAGCGAGAACGAGAGCCTGCACCTGGGCGACTTCGCCAAGTCGATCGCCGGCGCGGTGTATCTCTACGGGGAGATCGCGGATCTCCCGCCGGCCAAGCGGCGTGGCGCGTAAGGACGACCTGTGGCTGGCCCAATCTTCAAAGACTACTTCTCATCGGTAGCCCGGGACTACGCCCGCTACCGGGTCCGCTACCCCCGGGAGCTCTTCGCGGCCTTGGCCAAGCTCGCGCCCGGGACGCGCCTGGCCTGGGACTGCGGCGCCGGAAACGGCCAAGCCGCCTGGGGGCTGGCGGATCACTTCACCGAGGTCGTGGCCACCGACGCCAGCGCCGAACAGATTGCGCAGGCCCCGCGCCACGCCCGCATCACATTTCGCGTCGAACCCGCCGAGACCACGAGCCTGGCGGCGGGTTCCGTCGACCTCATCGCCGCGGCCCAGGCCGTGCATTGGTTCGACCTCCCCCGATTTTGGGAGGCGGTCCGAAAGGTCGCCAAGCCCAAGGCCGTGGTCGCCGTGTGGTGCTACGAGCTGCCGGTCATCTCCCCGGCGGTGGACGCCGTCGTGCGGCGCTTCGAGCGGGAGACTCTCGACGGCTGTTGGGCGCCGGAGATCCGCTTGGTGTGGGAGGGGTACAAGACCCTCGCATTTCCCTTCCAACAGATGGAACTGCCTCCATTACAGACGAGTACGGATTGGACCCTCGATGATTTGGTCGGGCACCTGCATACCTGGTCCGCGGTGAGTCGTTTCAGGAGGGAGAAGGGCGTCGACCCCGTGGAGGGTTTGCTTCCGGCACTCGTGGCCGCCTGGGGCGACGCCGCCTCACCCAAAAGGACGGCGTGGCCGATCTTCTCTCGAGTCGGCCGAGTTTCCTAGCGGGAAGCCACTGGCCGTGGGCAGTTGGTTGGTCGCCGCCCGGCGCCAGCCGCTAGTTATCCAGCGGACAGCGCGACCAGGGCTCCTGCCGGAAGGCCGGGTCGAGGGCCTTGAGGGCGTTGTTGGCCGCGCAGTGGCCGCGGAAGAGGGCCTCCTCGAAGGTCGGGGTGCCGACGTTGTTGTTGGCGAAGACCACCCGGCCGAAGGGCTTGCGCAGGATCCTGGCCTTGCGGGTGAAGTGCCCCGGAGCCACGATGTGGATGGAGTAGGGCCAGCGGTTGGTTTCCACGCGCTTGACCTCGATCTTGGTTCCCCAATGGTGGTGGAGCACCGGGTCGTAGATCGCGACCATGCGCTCGACCGCCCCGCGGGCGAGCTCGCGGGACTGCTCGGCCGTGTAGCCCTTGCCGACGAAATCCAGCGGGTGGGGGTGATAGACGGTCATGACCCCGTCCTCGTCGGGCGGCGCGGACTTGAAGTCGCGCAGCCCCTCGTAGCCCTTGAGCTCGACCCAACGCCCCAAGATTACATCGGTGAAGTCGCCTTCCTTGTGATCGAAGGCCCGCGTCCACGTGTCGAAGCTCGCGCGGTAGGGGTGGCCCTTGACGAAGGCCGCGTGCACCGAGAAATTCGCGTATTCAAGCCCTCCCATGAGCGCGGCCTGCTCCGGAGACCCGGCCGCAAAGCCCGCGATGAGCTGCGGCGCGAACTTGAGTTGCGCCGCCCATACCGCGGCGCGGCCGCGCACGCGCTTGAGCTTGCCGCCGTGGAGATAGACCACGCCCGCGCCGACCGGGGTGTTCGACACGGAGCGGACCGTGGCGCGGGTGAGAATCTTGACCAGCTTGGGGCGGCTTTTGAGGAGACCCTCGATGTGCTCCACCGCCTCCCCCGTGCCGATGGGCGTGGTGAAGCGAGTCTCGATCTCGGAGATGTAGAAATTGGCGAAAGCGATGGCCGAGATCTTGCGGGTGGTCGCGCCCAGGGCCGAAGGGCAGAACAGGTCCATGAAGTCCACGACCGGCTCCATGGGGTCCAAGCGGCCGACCGCGGGATCGGTGATGAAGCGCTGCCAGACCCGGCGCGAGGCCTCATCGGTCCTTTTGGAGGCGGCTTGGGGCATGCTGCGGATCCAGTCCGAAGCGCTGTAGGTGTCGAGGATCTTGTTGGGGGCCTCTTCCAGCGGCTGGTTGGGGATGAGCTGCTCGGTGTTGGCGTGGAGGAGTTCGCTTTTGAACAGGGCGAAGCTCGCCGGCAGCCTTCCCAAGTTCTTGTCGTCCCAGAGGTGTTCGTAGAGAGTCCCTTTCCATAGATAGGAGTCGATGGGCTCGGGGATGGCGTGGCGCTGGGCGTAGTCGGCCATGCCGATGCGCTCGAGTATTTTCAGCTCCTCCTCGTAAGCCGCGGTCCAGTAGGCCGCGCCGCGGTTCCAGCGGAGGAGGCGCTTGGACCTTAGGCCGCGCTTCTCCCCGCCGAAGGCCAGGCCCCCCAGTTTGTCCTCTTTCTCCAGCAGCAGCACGGTCTTGCCCTGGTCGCTCAGAAAGACGGCGGCCGAGAGTCCGGCCAAGCCCCCGCCCACCACCACCGCGTCGTAGATTTTGCCGTCGTCCTTGGGGTAGCCTTTGGGGTCCCGCGGGGTGAAGGAGGCCTCGTCGGCGCCGCGGACCTCGATCTTGTACTCGGCGGCGCTTGGAAATCCCGGCAGGAGGAGGATGAGCGAGAAAACGAGGACGGCTCGACGGTTGGTAGGCATGCGGCGATTCTAGTTAATTATCCGGGTCGGTTGGGCGCTTCAGAGCCGGGCGGCGTGGCGCTCGGCTTGTGACGCGCGCTCGCGGTTGCCGGGGTGGGTACGGAAGTAGTCCCATAGCACCGTGCCCAGGGGCCCGCCGCCGCCCGTGTCTCCCAAGACGCGTTTGATAAGCCGGACCCCGGCGGCCGGGTCAAAGTCGCTCTCCCTCATGAGACGCAGAGAGAATGCGTCGGCCTTCAACTCCTGCACCTCGCTGTAGTGCAAGCGGCCGGCGGCCTCCAGCAGCTGCGCGAGGTCGCCGACGGGGCCGATGAGGAGCCGGTCGGCCAGGGCCTTGTAGCGGACGGCGTCGGCGGTGTGCCCAAGCTCGGCATGGCCGATCTCGTGGCCGAGCACGAAGGCCAACTCGGCGGGCTTGTCCAGGCAGGCCTGCACCATGCCCTCCATGACGAAGACGTGGCCCCCGGGGAGGACGTGGGCGTTGATCGATCGGCCCGCCGCGACCCGGAAGGTGTAGCCGTTTGGAAAGCGGGTGACGAGCGGGCTGGCCGCCAGGCGGCGGCCCAGCGCGCGCACCGGCTCGGGATCCACGCTCAGGGAAGCGGAGGCGGGCAGTCGCGCGGCCAACAGGTCGCCTTGCCGCCGCTCGGCTTCCGGGTCCAGGGGGGCGAGAATCTCGCCCGCGGCGTGGGCCGCCGCCCCGTGCTGGGCCTGCGCCGTCCGCATGAGCGGCAGAGGGCTTTCTATCGCGCGGGGCGGGGGGTTCTTGAGCAGGAGTCCCAGACTTCCGGCGATTACCGAAAGCAGGCTAAGAAGCGCGGCCCTTTTTGCCATGTCCTACGTAGAGGTATGAGGCCGCCACCAACACCAATCCGAGCACGACGTAGCTCGCCACCCGGTAGGGCAGCTCCAGTCCCGCCATGTCCCGGAACAAGGCCTTGAGCACGCATAAGCCGAGCAATCCCAGGGCGGGAAAGCGCAGGGGCATCAGGTTCAGCGCGAGCCCGCCCGCGAGGTAGGCCGCGCCGAGCACGCTCCAGCCCAGGGTCACGTGCACGCCGCCCAGTTCCCGGTGAATGAAGGAGGCGAGCACCACCAGGCTGAGCGCGCCGAAAAGATGCGGGGTCCGGATGTCCGAGCCCTTGACGGGGAGGGCCACCGGCAAAAGCAAGGTCAGGGCCGCCAACCAGTAAAGCCCGGTCTCGGTACCCGTCAACGCCCGCGTCGCGGCGCCGGGCAGAAAGGCGTAGCCCGCCAGGCATTCCCAGGCCGTGATCATGCCCGCGATATGGCCCTGAGAGCGCAAGTCCTCGTCGCGATTCCAATAACCAAAGCAAGTCGCCGCGACCGCGGCGGCCGCGTAGGCGCCGACGCGCAGGCGGGGGCCGAGCTCGTGATACGACGTGAAGAGAAACACCGCGAGGAGCAGCCAGCCAAGTCCCCGCCGCTGGGCCGCCAAGGGGTAGCGGGAACTGAAGGAGGCGGGCGCGGGGTCCCAGAACCTGAGGTAAGCGAGGAGCCCGCCGACCGGGAGCGCCACCAAGAGGCGCGGGCTTAGGCCCGCGGCCATGGGCAGGTTGGCGCCGTGGTCAAGCGCGAAGGTGTAGATCGCCGCCGCCGGAGCCAGCCACCCGGCCTGCGCCCATAGGGCCGGGCGGTTCAGGGCGGCCGCCGCGAGTTCCAGGGCCAGCGACGCCGCGGCCAGGGTCACGGCGAATGGGGCCGGCGCCAACAGCGACCAGAGTCCCAGCGCCAGGAAAACTGTGGCGAAGGTGAACCACACCTCCTCGCCGCGCTTCTCCCATTCCTGGCCGGTGGCGTTGGGAATTTTGTCGCGCCACCAGCCATAGGCGTAGCAGACGGCCGCATCAATCAAGAGCGGCGCGGCGAGTGTCGCATGGCGGTCCTCGGGCAAAGAGACCCGTTGGTGCCAGTAAAGCGCCACGACCGCGGCCGACATCATGGCCCCCGCCATCCTGAAATAGGGCTGGGCCGTGAGGAGCCCCACGCCGGTCCAAAGCGCCCCGCCCGCGATCCAGCCCCAGAGCCGGTCCATCGGGGTCTCCAGGCGGGCGGCGCCGAGCGCGAAAAATCCGGCGGAGAGAAGCGGAAGAAGGATGTGCAGGCTGAGCTTTCGCGGCAGGAGGTCCCACCCGCCGGCTCCGACCGCGGCCAACACCGCGGCGACGGCTAGGCCCGGCAGGGCGTGGGGCAGGCCGGCCGCGGCGGCGAGCTGTCCGTAGCCAAAGACCCCGAGCAGGATCGCCGAAAGGCAAAGAGAGGCGTCAAGCCAGACCTGCATCGGTCCGCGGCCGAGGAGCCTCGCGACCCGGGGTGTGAGGGCCGCGACGATGGGAACGGCCGCGCCCAAGGCCAGGACCGAGCCGAGTTCCATGAGGATCGGCCGCGCCACCGGGGGCGCGCGCACCAGGGAGAGATGGGCGGCCGCGTAGTTGACGTAGAAGCCGACCACGGCCACGGGCAGGGCTTCCACCCGGCCCGCGCCCGCGGCCAGCGCGCCCGCGGCGCCGGTGGCCAGGAGCGCGGCGACGAGGGCCGACAGTCCGGAGTGGCCGACCCAGAGGGAGAGGTAAATGAGCCCGAAAGCGTAGGCGGTGAAGGCCCGCGAGCGCAGGCTTACCGCGTGCCACACCAGGCCCCCCGACGCCAGCACCTGCAGGCCCAGGGCCGCGGAGTCGGTGTCGAGCACCGCCGGGCTCACCACGTGGCGGGCCGCGTAGATCGTGAAGCTGGCCAGCGCCCAGCCTCCCCCGATGACACTCAGGCCCAGGCGCGCCATCCCCGGGCGGCCTCGGAGCTTCTCTCCCACGACGGCAAGCAGGGCCGAGGCGCCCAGCCCGAGCGCGATCTTGCCCTCGGGGCCCAGTTGGCGCGCCTGCCAGACCAGGAAGAAAACGCCGCCCAGCACGATGAGGGCCGTGCCGATGTAAGGAAGGAGTCTTTCGCCGATGACCTGTTCGGCGCTCATGGCGGGAGCCGCCGCCTGGGGGGGCGCGGCCGGCGCAGCCGGCGGCTCCGCCCGCGGCGCAGGAGGAGCCTGCCGGGCCGGCGGCGGCGCGGCCTTAGCCGTGGGCGCGCCCGAGCGCGCCGTCAGCATCGACACTTGACCTTTGAGATCACGCTGGGACTCGCGGAGGGTGTCCACCTCCCGGCGCAGGGCGCGCAACTCTTCGAGCACTTCGGTGATGGCGGGTTCGGCCATGTTGGAGTTTGATTCTGGCATTTTTACCGCGGCCCGGGGGCCCTCGTAGAATTCTAGGCGACGTCGGAAGGACTCGACTCGATGCCCCCCTGCCGTAAGCGTCCCAGGGGGGCGGTGAGTTGCCCGCGTTGTTTAGTCGGGTTGCCCCTTGCGGCCATCGCCCGCGGTTCTTGCAAACCACCTCCACCGGTGGAGGTGAGCACCGGTGAAATACCGCCGCCACCGCCAGAATTTGATTTCCCCGTGACTGATCGTCTACCCGCTGACTCCCCCGAGTCTCACAAAATTCTGTCTTGCGCCAATTAAAATAACTCAGGCTGGCGCTCGTGGGGTATGGGCAAGACTCCAACGATCACCCACGGGTTTGGGGCGACGAAATGGAACTGTTGCGTGGTGCCAAGAAAGAAGTGTAAATCGCGCTTGCAGAACTCGCCCGGATATTTGGCGCGGGGCACTGGCAGCGGCGCGCCCCTTGGGGGTCAGCCTCGACAGAAAAGAAATAGCAGCTTCTGGAAATCCAGATTGCCCACGTCGCCGCCCAGCGCATCCACCAGCGCCAACAGGCGTTTCCGGCGCTCTCTCCCGCGGCGCTTAAGCGCGCGTTGGAGCTCTGCTCCCGCCTCGGCGACCCCCCCGAGTCCTGCCGGCCCAAGCCGGCTCCGGCGGCCGAGATTCCCCGCGCTTTGGAGTCGGCCGCGTTTCGAATCGACCGATTGGAGGCGACCCAGGGCGATTTCAAGCGCTGCGTTGCGGCCACGATTTGTCCGCCGCCAGTCTGGGAGGGCTGCCGTTACGGCGACGGGACGTCCCCAACGCCTCGGGATCGGGAGACACTCCTGCGCGACGAGCATCCGGCGGTGTGCGTGAACTTCGAGGGGGCGCGGGCATACTGCCGCTGGCGCGGCGGAGACCTTCCCGACGAGGCCCAGTGGGAAAAAGCCGCGGGCGGAGGCGGCCGCGTATTCCCATGGGGCGACGACTGGGACCCCCGGCGCCTCAACTGGGGCGACCCCGGTGAATCCCCCGATGGGCACGCCCTGAGCGCGCCGGTCGGCTCCTATCCCGCCGGCGCCGCCCCAACGGGCGCGCTCGACATGGCCGGAAACGTTTGGGAGTGGACTCGGCGCCTGCCGGGACTGGGCCCCCAAGACCCTCCCCTCTGCCAGGTCATCCGCGGCGGGGGCTTCGCCGCGGCCCGGCATGCCCAGCGCGCGACGAAGAGGGTGCCCTACGACGCGTCGCGGGGATATCCTAACGTGGGGTGGCGCTGCGTTTACCCCATGCCCTAGCTCAGAGCGGACACCTTTTGCTATTTTGACCGGATACCGGAGGAAAGAACCATGGGAAAAGCCGACGTCATCGACTATCAGATCATCGGAGACGACATGCAGGCCGTCATCATCACGCTGGACCGAAACGAGGCCGTGCGCGCCGAGGCCGGGGCCATGATGTTCATGACCGACGGCATCCAGATGGACACCGGCACAGGAGGCGGCATTTTCTCGGGATTAAAGAGAGTGATATCGGGCGAGAGCTTCTTCATCACGAGCTTCAAATGCGCCTCCGACAAGGGCGAGGTCGCTTTTTCCGCGCCCTACCCGGGCAAAATCATCCCGCTCAACCTCACCGAGCTGGGCGGCCAAATGCTCTGCCAGCGCGACTCCTTCCTGTGCGCCGCCTCCGGCATCGAGATCACGGTGGCTTTCACCAAGAAGTTGGGGGCGGGCTTCTTCGGCGGCGAGGGCTTCATATTGCAGAAACTTCAGGGCGACGGCCTGGCCTTCGTGCACGCGGGCGGGGCGATCCACAAGGTGACCTTGGCCCAGGGCCGGAGCCTGCGCGTCGACACGGGGTGCCTGGTGGCCTTCCAGCCCAGCGTCGACTACGACATTCAATTCGTGGGCGGCATCAAGACCGCGCTCTTCGGCGGCGAGGGACTCTTCTTCGCCAAGATGACGGGTCCGGGGGATGTCTGGATTCAAACTCTGCCCTTCTCGCGCATGGCCGACCGCATCGTGGGCGCCTCCGGCGCCTTCGGCGGGAAGGACGAGGTTTCGCGTCTGCCCGGCGCGCTGGGCGGGCTGCTCGGCGGGGACGACTAGAGCGATTCCGCCGAGACCAGCTCCCAGTCCTCGGTGGAGGATTCTTCGCGCGCCCCTTCCCGCTGGATTTTGGCCAGGTGCTCGTCGCGCCGGAGCTTCTCGCGGATGGCGTCGAGCACGTAGGCGCCCTTGTTGGGCATGCGCTCAAGCTTGACGGAAACGTCCTTGGGAAGGGCGAGGGTGATCCGGCGGCAACTCACCCGCCTATTGTAGTGAGCGGGCGGGTCGGCGTCAATAGGCCGTCGCTCAATTCCTTCTCAAGCGGCTCCGGTTACGAAAGGCCCGGCTGGAGCTTCTTCTTGAGGAGCTCGATGTCCACATCCGGAAAATCCCGAGCGTGCAAGTCGAGCCATTCATCCAGGGAAGCTTCATGGGCCAGCCGCACCCGGCTGCGGGTCCACTGGTCGATGAGCTTCTGCTCCGCGAGCGTGATCGCCCACCAGCGCCGCATTCGTCCGGGCGCCTCCGGTGTCCGAGCCGGGGCCGGGGACGCGGTCGGGAGAGACCGGGGCGGCGCGGTTTCCGGCGCCGGCGGAGGCGGGCATGAGGGTCCGGGGGCGTCGTCCCACGGCGGCGCGATGATCTCAGGCGAGGCGGGCGGCGGGCCGTAGGCGGCCGGCCGCCCCCCGCGCGGCCAGGCGAGGGCCCCGGCCAGGAGGACGAGCCCGGCCACCGCGCCCAGGTGGAGCCCCAGCCGTTCACGGTCGGGCGACATGGGCTTGTTGAAAGTCTCGGCGGATGGCCCGGACGGAAAGGGAACCGCGAGTCCCGGCCGCGGTATTCGATGCGGTGGTTGAGCCGCGGCCTCGCCGCGTCGCGGACCCGGCCAGGCCCGCGCCGTCACGGCCGTCCCCGCGGGGTCGGCGGGGATGAGATGCGAGCCTTCCACGAAGCCTTTAAACTTCTCCGGGGAGTCCAGCTCGCGCGCCAGCTCCCCAAGCCGGGAGTTCTCGGCGGAGAAATCCGGGGACGGCGGCCCCTGGGCCGCCGTCCCCTCCGGGTGAGGAAGACGGCCGCCCTCCGGGGACGGCGGCCCCTGGGCCGCCGCGAGCGTCGGCGTCAGGGCGGCCAGTCCCAGCAAGGCGATGACCCGCGGGTTTTTCATCTCTTCTCAGGTTGACTCCGGAGAGCCAAGCGCGCATGGGCCTTAAGGCCTAGATTTTCGGTTCCTCGACGACCCGCTGGCTAGGGCTCCTTGGGGGTGAGGCTCCAACCGTAGAGCTTGACGGATTTGTTGGAGTCGAGCACGGCCACGGTCCGGTTGTCCGGGGAGAAGGCCACGTCGTGGCGGTGCTTGCTCGAGACCTTCTGGGACTTGGGCCGGTCGTCGGGCGACTCCATCACCATGGCCTCGTGCTCGCCGCCGGGCCAAAGCTCGTAGATGATCCTGCCCGTGGCCGTGTCCCAGAACCGCACCACCGGCGAACCGCTCTCGCCGGTCCCGCCGCAGCCCGCCGCGGCCAGCACCCGGCTGTCGGGAGAGAAGGCGACCGCGTCGGCGCCGGGAAACGACTGATCCTCCCAGCCGCGGCTCCAGCCCGGCAGCGTGGTCAATGTTTCGCCGCCGGGCAGAGAGAGCACGCGCACGGCTTTGCCCGCGGCCGCCAGGTACTGCCCGTCCGGCGAGAAAGCCAGGGCCTGGTACTGGTCCGCGGCCTCGCCCGCGGTGCGGCGCTTTCCCGTCCCCGGTTCCCAGAGCGTCACCGGCTGGTTGGCGCCGGTCAGGGCGAGAGTTCTCTCATCGGACGAGAAGGCCGCGGCCTTGAGCCACGGCAGGCCGGTCAGGGCTTTCACCGGCTTCCAGGGTTTCTCCTTCCATAGTCGCGCCGAGCCGTCCGCTGAAGCGCTGATCAGCCGGCCGTCGGAAGCCGCGGCGAGCGCGGTGATGTAGTTGCCGTGGCCTTCGAGAACCGCGAGCTCTTTGCCGTCGGTTGGGTCGAAGACCCGCACGCGGTGGTGCCGCGGGTTGGCGGAGTTTCCCCGCGTCTCCGCGCCCAGGTCGGTCGCGGCCGCCAGCCACGATCCGTCGGGCCCGAAGGCCGCGGCGTAAGTCGCCAGATAGTGGATGCCCTGGGTGGGCCGCTTGAGCTTGAGCTTGAGCTTGCCGGAGCCGGTCTCGAACACGCGCAGGGAGTCCTGCCCCGCCACCGCCAGGAGCTTGCCGTCCTGGGAGAAGGCCAGCGAGTGCAGGACGTATTCGAAGCCCTCCAGGCGCAGTTCCCCCGCGAGCTTGAAGGCCATCTTCGGCGGGGCCGGGTGGAACGTCGCCGCGGCGGGCAGGGCCGCGGCCAGGGCCAACGCGGTTGAGATCATGCCCGGGAGCCGCGATCCCATGTGGACGCTTCCTGGCTGCGTTTCGGCCGGCGGACTGGCCCGCGGGCTCATCGCGGCCCCGGTGAGAGCCGGTTGAGAAGCGGCCGCGGATTGGCCGGATGCTCGAGCTTGAAGCTGGCCAGGAACCGGTGCCAGATGTCCTGGCCGGCCGGTGATTTTCCCAGCGGGGCGTCCGAGGTCTTGAACATCAAGACCCAGAAGGAGCCGGGGGCGGGCAGGACGGCGTACTCCTCGTAGACCCAGGCCCCGCCCGCGTCGGTCGCGGGCGCGTCGCCGTCCGGGAGCCGGTAGCGGCGGGACAGGATCGGCACCGAAGCCGCCTCGATCGTCGCCTTCCCGGACTTGCGGGTCTTGACCTGCCGGAACCTGGGGTCCTTCCAGAAGAGATCGGTCGCGGCGAAGCGGGAGTCCTTGCGCCCGAAATTCGAGACTCGGATGGTCTGGGACGACCCCGAGAATTCAACCTCCTCGTCGGAGCCGGATCGCTCATCGGTCCGGCGCCAGTCCGTCGGGACAACGCATCGAAACAGGCCGGTGGCGACCTCGACCCGAAAGCCCGAGGCGTTCGCGATGTCCTGGTCGAAGGTGATCGCCCGCGCGATGTCGGCCTCGGCCCGCGCCCGGTCGCCGGTCCGGCGCAGGCCGTCGGCGCGCAGGACGAGCGACCGCGCCAGGAGTTTGGGATCGCCCTGCTTGCGGGTCAGTTCGACCAAGGCGTCGGCGATGCGCAAGCCGTCCTGGAGGTGGCCGAGGCGATAGGCGGACTCCAGGAGCTCCTGGAGGACGACCGGGCTGTCGCGGCAGAGCTCGAAATAGCGAACGCGTATTTCCGTGGATTCCCGGCCCATGTCCCGCTCCCAGCGCTCCAGGGCCGCGGGGGAGAGCTCGCCGAGCCCCTTGCGGGCGGCGATGATCTCCTGGGCGGTCTGGCGTATCTCGAGCCGGGCGCCGTCCTCGTCGCAGGGATTGTTGAAAAAATCCTGGGCCAAGGATGCCGATGCCGGAATCAGGGCCGCGGCGAGGGCCAGAAGTCCGCGGCTCGGGGTTCTCTTGCCGTTTCCATCAGCCATCGGCCGATCCTAGCAAATACGCCGGGAACCCGGTTGCGCCTCTAGGTCGAAAGGCCCGTGGCGGCCTGGGTCCTAGGTCCCTGGTCCTATGGGCCCCGCGGGCCCATATTTTCTATGTCCAAGGACCTATCTCATGATGCCGGGAGGGTTTATGAAGCACGGGGTGACGATGTTTCTGGCCGCGGCGCTCTGCGCCCCGGCCCTTGACGCCAAGCAGGTGATCGTGGGGTTCGACGCCGAAGTCTCCGAGGCCGACCGCGCGAGCAAGCTTTCCAGTTTGGGCCTGAAATTCGTCGAGTCTCTTCCCGAGATCGGGGCGGTGGTGGGCGAGGCCGACGATATGCGGCTCTTCTCCGATATCGAGTCTCTCGCCCGGCTGACTCCCGGGGTGGGCGAGGTCGAGGAGGACGTCACGCTCAACTGGCTCAAGAACGAGAGGGTTTCCTTCCCGGCCGCGCCCCTGCCGGACTTCCGGCTGATCATGGACGCGCTGCCCAAGCTCGCGGCCCCGGCGGCCCCGGCAGCCCCGGCCTTGCCGGCCCTGCCCCCCGGCGTGGTCGCGGCCGAGATTCCCTGGGGCATCCAGCGGGTCAACGCGGCCAATGCCTGGGCCCGGACCAAGGGCCAGGGCGTGAAAGTCGCCATCCTTGACACGGGACTCGATTATGGGCACCCGGACCTGCGCGCCGCCTACGCGGGCTGCAGGAATTTCGTTGATTCGTCAAAGCCCTGCATGGACGACAACGGCCACGGCACCCACGTGGCGGGCACGATCGCGGGTGCCGTTGACGGCAAGGGTGTCGCGGGAGTCGCGCCCGGGGCCCGGCTCTACGCGGTCAAGGTCCTCGACAAGGAAGGAAGCGGCGGGCTCATCGGCATCATCCGCGCCATCATCTGGGCCGGAAACAACGGCATGCAGGTGGCCAACATGAGCATGGGCGCGCCCATCGGCACGGTCTTCATGCGCGCCGCGGTCAAATATGCCTCCTGGCGCGGCACCACCGTCGTGGCCGCGGCGGGCAACGACGGCAAGGGCGTGGACTGTCCGGCTTGCTACCCCGACAGCGTGGCGGTGGCGGCGAGCGACTCCAACGACAAGTTGGCTGATTTCTCGAGCCGCGGCACGGAGGTCGACTTCATCGCGCCCGGCGTCAACGTGAAATCGAGCATCCCGGGCGGGGGTTACGATTGGTACGACGGCACCTCGATGGCGGCCCCGCACGTTTCGGGCCTCGCCGCTCTGGCCGTATCACTGGGCGCGCGCGACCCCGCGGCCGTGCGCGCCAAACTCACCCGCGCCGCCAAGGGCATCGGGCTCAAGCCCACCGAGCAGGGCGCGGGCCTCATCGACGCGGCGCTGATCCGGTGACGGACGGCTCAATGGCCCATCTGCGGCTGAAGTTTGTTAAGAGAATCCTCCCCCCGGCGCAGCCGCAGTTGCTATCATCGTCCGATGTCGTGGAAGGTCAAGCTCCTCGCGATCCTCGTTGTGGCGGCCGCGGCCGCGGCGCCCGCCTTGCGCCGCCGGAACCGGTGGGCTCAGACCGTCAACGGGATCAGCCGGATTGATGAGCTTCTGATTCCCATCGACGCCGCGACCTTGCTTTCCCTGCGTGCCGCGATCGCCGCGGGGGGTCAAACGGCGAACGTCTCAGACAGCAAGCCCCAATTCGTCTACGCCACGATCCGCTTGGAGGACGGCCGCAGCATACTCGTCCGCCCGGCCTACACGGAGGGACTCGCTCCCGAGGGCACGATCATCACCGCGCGTCTCATGGATTTTCTCCGCGCGGCCGCCGACGACCCTAAGGCTGGGGGCATCGCGGTCAACCCGGGGGCCGCGGCTCCGGCGTTCTCCGCCACGCTCGAAAAGCACCAGGTCCTGCGCCTGCTCGAGTCGCTCAAGCGCCGCGGCTTCGAGGAGACCCCGCCGCGCCGACCCGCCGCCGCGCCCGAGACGGTGATTCCCGCGATGTCGACCGGCACCTGGGTCGTGCGCCTCGACGCCCCGCCCCCTGACAAACGCCGTGCCCTTGTCGCGGCCATCCGCGGCCTTTCGGGCAAGGGTCCGGCCGAGGCCAAGGCCCTGCTTGACTCGGCGCCGGTGGTCGTGGCCCAAGGCCTGTCCCCGGCGGAGGCGCGGCGCTGGAAGGCCGAGCTCAACGCGGCCGGCGGCATGGTCTCGATCAGCGAACTGCCCTGACACGCGCCAGCCCGGCCTGCCTCCCGGGGGAATATCAGCGCTGCTGGCAGCGCCCCGAGCGCGACTTCCTGCATTCATCCAGGGACTGGTAGCAGACTGATTCATCCATATTCGCCCACCAGCCTTGATGGGGGCATGAGCCATTCGGATTCGCGAATTCCACGCCATAGGACGTCTGAAGCCCGTCGGTCGCGGTTGGGCCGACTCCGGTCCGCAAGGGATTCATGCGCCCTCCGATGGGAGATCCGAGAGGGCGAATCCTACCCGGGGCGTTTGCGCTTGGCGCTGAGTCCGATCGCCGGTAGGCGGCCCCCACCCCACGGGACAGGCCTGCCGCCCCCTGCCGCACATCCAGTGACTCTTCGTCCGGGTCCGACGCCCGTGCTCTGGAGGGAGTCACGGATTGACCCCCTCAAAGCGTCCAACAGGAATTTACTCCCAGACTGGGAGTAAATTCGGCTCATGTACGGAAACGCCGGGCCGGCGTCGGAGAACGCGCCGCCAGCAACTCGGTCCTGGACCGAGTTCTAAATCCCCGGCACTCGCGTGGGCTCCCGGCAACTGTGTTCTACGCGACCCACACGACCCTCCGCCCATGGGCCGTGAATTCCTGTTGGACATTCCAAAACCACGGGAACTGGGAGCGGCGGAAGGCCCTCAACGCGGCCGGCGGCATGGTCTCGATCAGCGAACTGCCCTGACACGCGCCAG